>CAZZAO010000097.1:0-16574 GCA_964652205.1 uncultured Anaerolineaceae bacterium
CTGGCGAGCTGGCCGTTCTGCAAGCTCGCCAGCGCGGCTCGCGGCTGACCGATCTGCCAGCCGAACAGATCGGCGGCGGAGAGCGAGAGATCGAAGCGCGCCTGCAACAGCCCCTTGCTGATGATGTGGCCGACCTCGCCGCGCGTCACAGCGCGGCCACAGCAGCCGCCGAAACCAACGGCGTCATACGACCAGACGAGCGTGTACAGGTCTTGCGAAGGCTTGCCGGTCGCAGCGGTGTTGTAGATCGGAATAACGGTCGCAAGGGCAACCGTCAGCACGGCGATCACCAGCAGCGGCTTGAGCGTCGTCCAGGTCGTCGAGAACTTCGCTGGATTTTCGCCCTGTACAGCGCTGGCGGACGCAAAATCCGTGTTTGACAGCGGCTCGGCGGGCAGCGCCACTTCGGGCGCTCTGAGATCGACCAGCAGCGCCAGAAGCAGGCGGACGAGGCTCCAGCCGACGAATGGCACAGCCAGCGCCAGCGCCGTCAGGGGACGGTCGATAAAGACCAGGCCGAGCGCGATTCCAGCGACGATGCCCCAGCGAAGCGGATGCCTGTGTTTCGAGAGATACCAGTAGGCGAGCATGAACAGCGTGCAGCCGAACAGCGCCAGCGAGTGACCCATGATCGTCCCGTTGAGCAGCAGCGCCATCGGCGAGAAAGCCGTCAGCGCGGCGGCGATCAGGCCGACGTCCCGGTTGAAAACCGATTCGCCGAGCTTGTAGACGACCGCGACTGCCAGCGCGCCGAGAAAGGCGTTGATGAACCACGGCTCCCCCGCCAGCACGCCGAGCATCAGCACAGCAGGCCAGCCGAGCGAATACTTGCCGAAGCGGTTGCCGGTCTGGGTATAATCGACGACGAACGGCTGCCAGAAACTCCGGCGCAGCTCCGGCGTCTTGATGACCAGATGCCCGCCTGCCAGCGTCCGCGCCTGAAACAGGTAAGCCATTTCGTCTTCGAGATGCGGCAGCCGCTCAAAGACGCGGTTGGCGACCAGCATCCCCATGAAGAAGGTGAACAGAACCAGGGCGAGGACAACGACCCGATGGGAAAAGAACACTCGCTTGTTGGTTATTGGCATCTTCCGCTCGCACGCGCACCCGGTTCAGTTCAAGCAAGCCTCTAAGTATGCCGCGCAGGGGCAGATTGTCCAGAGCGCGGCGCTATCGTCTCATGAGGTATTTAAGCAGCGCCAGAGACTTCCAGACGCGCAGCGTATTGAGGCTTGGCATGGCGTCACTCGGCCACTATAATACAGCCCGATTTGACCGTGAGACACGAAACAAAACCGTCGTGCCTGCCATGCGGCGCGAAATGAACTCAGGAAGGTAGTTTCCCGATGAAAGTAATGTTGACCGCCGACGTTTACAAGCACGGTGTGGCCGGTGAAGTGGTGACTGTCGCCGACGGCTTCGCCCGCAACTGGCTGCTGCCAAAGAAGCTGGCCGTCAAAGCCACGCCCAACGCGCTCAAGCAGGCTGCCACGCTGCGCGCGCAGGCCGAGAACCGCCGCCTTCAGCTCGACCAGCGCCTGAACGAACTGGGGCATCAGATTAACGGCGTCGAGCTGGTGTTCGGTCGCCGCGCCTCGCCGACCGGCAAGCTGTTCGGCTCGGTGACGACCAGCGAGATCGCCGACGCGCTCAATGCCAAAACCGGCATCGACATCAACCGCCGCCGCATCAGCCAGATGGCGATCCGCGAAATTGGCACGCACGATGTGCCGGTGCGCCTGGGGAGCGACGTTTCCCCGGTGCTCAAGATCACCGTCGTCCGTGAAGGCGAAGTCGAGAAGTATCTGGCAGCCCAGGCTGCCGCCGCTGCCGCGCCTGCTGACGAAGCCCCGGCGGAAGCTGAAAGCGCTCAGGAGCCAGTCGCCGAGGCGAGCAGCGAGGCCGCGCCCGCTGAGTAATCAGCGCCATTTCGATCACCAGCACTGGAGCAGCCCCGCCGGGTCAACCGCGTCGGGGCCGCTTTATTTAGAGAACGGGTGCTGAGTGCTGAGCAATGAGTGCTGAAAAGAGCAAAGTTACGGTACATTTTTGCCCTGCTCTTAAACTCAGCACTCAGCACTCGGAACTCAGCCCTTGTCTTTGAGGTAGGCATGGATGCCCAGGCGCTCGGACGCTTTCTGCGCCAAACGCGCGAAGCCAGAGAACTCACGCTTGAGGACGCCGAACAGGCGCTGAAGATTCGCCAGCGCGTCCTCGAGTCATTCGAGCTGGGCGACTTCAACATTGCCGACTCGTCGGTGGTGCAGATTCGCGGCTTCATCCGCAACTATGCGCGCTATCTCGGCCTCGAAGAAGACCGGATCGTTCAATTCTACGAGGCGATCCGCACCGGGGCGGTCAACGCGCCGAAACGCAAGGGCAAAAAGAGCAAAAGCAAGCGCGAGAGCCAGCAGACCACGCCGACTGCGCCGCGCAGCATCACCGACACCAACCCGGCTCTGCCCGCCGTTCAGATCATCGAGCCGAAACGCAAGGGGGGCGGCATCCTCAGCGTCCTCGTCCGTTTGCTGGTCGCGGTCGCGGCGCTGTCGGTGATCGCGTTCGTCGGCCTGCAAATTTTCCCGCAGCAGAACGCGCCGATTATTCAGCCGGACGGCAGCCTGCTCGCCACGCTCCCGGCCTCACCGACCAACACTCCCGGCCCGACCCTCACGGCGCTCTCGATTCTGCCAACCACGCTGCCGGAAGGTCAGGACGCCAGCTTCAGCGGTCAGGGCGTGATGGTGGTGCTGGAAGCGACGCAACGAACGTGGCTGCAAATCACAACCGACAATGTCCAGCAGTACGCTGGCATCGCCACGCCGGGGACACGGATCGAAATCCCGGCCAGTCAGACGGTCGTCATCTCGGCCAGCAACGCCGAAGCGCTCTCGGTGACGTGGAACGGTCAGAAGCAGCGCTCGTTCGGCGCGCGCGGCCAGAAGGTCGATATCACCTTCACAGCGACCGATGTCAATGTCGTCTCCGGCCCGGCTATCGCGCCAACATCGCCTTTCACGGCCACGCCGCTGCCGACCAATGCGGTCGATGTGCAGGCCAGCATTCAGGAGATGACGCCGTCGAACACGCCCGGCCCCAGCCCGACACCGTCAGACACGCCGACAATCACGCTGACGCCGTCGGAGACGCCGACGATCACCATCACGCCGAGCATCACGCCGATTCCGTCGAACACTGTGCCGCCGACCGTGACGCCGATCCCGTCGCTGACACCGTCGGAGACGCCATCCCCCACCCTGACGAGGACGCCGACCGCGACGCCGACGCCAACGTCCACGCGGACGCCGACGCTCACCCCGACGGCGACCATCACCCTGACTCCCTCGCAGACGGCCATCCTGCCGCCGCGCGTCCCGCTCGTCAGCCCGACACCGACCAAGAACGGAGCTTAGTGGCATGTCCCGTAAAAATAAGTATTACCTCGTCAGTCTCGGCTGCTCGAAAAACACCGTCGATTCCGAAAGCATGGCGCAGGTGCTGGCGCAGAACGGGCTGCGCGGCGTCGGCGATCCCGATCAGGCCGAAGTGCTGATCGTCAACACCTGCGGCTTCATCAACAGCGCCAAAGAAGAGTCGATTGAGACGCTGCGCGAGCTGGTCGATAACCGCCGCAGCGGGCAGATGGTCATCGCGGCGGGCTGCCTGTCGCAGCGCTACGGCGCGGACGTGGTGGCGCAGGTTCCCGGCCTGGACGGCGTGATCGGCACGCGCCGCTGGATGGACATTTTCGACCTCGTCGCCCGTCTGCGCGCGCGCAAGCACCCGGAGCCGCTCTACCACCTGCCGACCGACGCGGCGGTCGTCGGCAGCGATGAGCGCGGCGTGCTGCGCGCCTCAGTGCAGGGCAGCAGCGCCTACCTGAAAATTGCGGATGGCTGCCGCCGTCCGTGCGCCTTCTGCGCCATCCCGAAGATCAAAGGAACCGCCGTCAGCCGCCCGATTGAGGCCGTCGTCCGCGAGGCGGTCGCCTTGCAGGACAAGGGTGCGCGCGAGCTGATCCTGATCGCGCAGGACACGACCGATTACGGCTACGATCTCGGCCTGAAGGATGGGCTGGCGCACCTGCTCGACGCGATCACCGACGCCGCGCCGAGAATCCCGTGGATTCGCGTGATGTACGCCTATCCCGGCTACGTCACGCCGAAGCTGGTCGAGACGATGGCGAGCCACCGACAGGTGCTCCATTACCTCGACATCCCGCTCCAGCACGGCAGCCGCGAGACGCTGCTGCGGATGAAACGCCCGGCCAAGATCGAGTGGGTCTACGAGACGCTGGCGGGGATGCGCGCCGCCATGCCTGACCTGTGCGTGCGGACGACCTTCATCGTCGGCTATCCCGGCGAGACCGACGCTGAGTTCGACCAACTGCTCAACTTCGTCAGCGATTTGCAGTTCGACCGGGTCGGCGCGTTCAAGTATTCCTACGAGATCGGCACGCCAAGCGCCGGACTGCCGAATCAGGTCGATGACGCGCTGAAAGAGGAACGCTGGAACCGGCTGATGGAGCTTCAGCAGAATATCAGCCTGTCGAAGAATCAGGCGATGGTCGGCAGAACGATTGACGTGCTGGTTGAAGGCCACGGCGAAGGCGAGGATGAGGACGGCAACCCGACCGGCGATATGCTCTCGCTGGGGCGCAGCTACCGCGACGCGCCGGAGATCGACGGCTACGTGATCGTCGATGGCACGCTTCCGGTCGGCGAGATCGTGCCGGTGCGCGTGACCGGCGCGACGACCTACGACCTGATCGCCACCGTCGATACGGCAGGCGCACAGGTGATCGAACCGGGCAAGGTCTACGGCGAAGGCATGATTAACATCAGTCTGAGCGATATCAGCTAAGGCTTGCAGCTCGGATTTTCAGCCCAAAAACAGGCGACCTGTGGTCGCCTGTTTTTGTTTGCGGTCAGCCGCCTGGAGCAAGGAAGTGAGGCAGGCGGCAGATTTTGCTATAAGATCAATACAGGGGAAAAGTATTGGGGGCTTGATGATGTATAAAATCCTCTATCTCGCCTGTTTCATCTGGCTATCAGGGATTGCGCCTGCGTTAGCGCAGCAGGCCACCGCTGAATCGACCTCGGCTGCCTGCACCGACGGAGCCAGCGCGCTGGCGGAAGGCGACAGGCTGTTAGCCGCTGGCCGTTACGACGCAGCCATGAACACCTACGGCTGCGCCATGCAGCAGGCGCCGGACGATTACGTTCCCGTTGCGCAGCACGCCAGAGCGGCGCTGCTCGCCGGTCACTATATCACCGCCGACCACGATTTCTACTACCTACGCGGGACGCTGATGGCAGCACATCGCGGGGTGATCGGCTCAGTGATCGTCGATACCAGTCAGGCTCTGGCCGCTGCGCCGGACGATCTATCACTGCACCTGTTTCGTGGCTACGCCAACCTCTGGCGCGAACAGTATGAGGCGGCGCTCGAAGATTTTCAGTTCGTCCTCGAACGCGACCCGAATAATGTCTTTGCGCTGATTATGTCGGGTACTATCGCGTTAGAGGACGAAAAGCCAGAGGACGCGGCGCAGGCGTTTGCGCGGGCAATCGAGCTTGCCCCGAAGAACCCCGACGTTTATCTGGAAGTGGCCGGGATTTACGACGATATCGGCATCACAGATAAGATACTGGACAATGTGCAGGCGACGCTGGAACTCGGCAGCGCGCCGCCGCTTCTGTATCTGGCGCGAGCCGATGGGCTGACGGCGACCGGCCAGCCTGAAGCTGGCGCTGCCGATTACGTCCATTATCTTGAGATAGTCGCGCCGGAAGTGACCGACGGCGGCACGCTAACGCCCGGTCAGCCGCTCACCGTCGCCCTCGAACCGGGGAAGAGAGTCCAGTTCACGTTCTCCGCCAGCGCCGGACAGCATATCGATGCCACGACGAAAGCCCGACCGGACACGACCGATACCGTCGCAGTCATCCTTAAGCCTGACGGCACGCCGCTCAGGGGCAACGACGACTCGCTCGGGTTAAGCGCCGTCGTCATGACCGACGCGCCGCAGGACGGGCAGTATACTCTGTGGCTGGGCAGCCTTGAAGGCTTCGGCAAGGGGAAAGTCACCGTCACGCTCGCACTTCAATAATGCCATTGACTCTCCGGCGCGAGCACCCGACCGCCGCGCAGGGCGTCAGCTTCCTGAGCGAGCCATTCAGGGGTGAGAGCATGAAACTTATCGGCCAATTCCGCGCTCATGCTTCATCGCCTTCAGTCCTGTCTTTTTCGCGCTCACGGGCGAGCTTTTCGGCGGGTTGACCGCGCCTGACGACGAAATGATCGAGGTCGCGGGCGACGTAAGCGGTCGGGAAGACACTGCGCGCCTCGGCGATCAGGTCGCTTTCGCGGTAGCGGCGCGAGACGTGCGTCAGAATCAACGATTTGACGCTGCACTCGGCGGCCAGCGTCGCGGCCTGTTTCGCTGTGATATGGCCGAAGCTGCGCGCTGCCTCGGCGTCGATGTCGAGAAAGGTCGCCTCGATCACCAGCGCGTCGGCGTCGGCGACAACGTCGCGCAGCGTGTCGAGCCGCCCGACGTCGCCGATATGCACCAGTTTCGCGCCGCGCACTTCCTCGCCCAAGACGTCGTCCGGTCGAATCGCGCGGCCATCGGCCAGAATCACCGTCTGACCGGACACCAGCAATCCACGCTCCGGCCCGACCGGGACGCCGAGCGCGTCGGCCTGGTCGTTGAGGAACGGGCGGCGCGACTTCTCCTGAAAGACGAAGCCAAAATTCCCCGGCCCGCGATGCGAGACGGAAAACGCGCTGACGGTGTGATCCTTCGTCTCCAGCATCTTGCCCGGCTGAAGGTCGATCAGGTTGATCCTGATCGGCAGGCGCTCGTAGTCGAGGACGACGCCAAAGAGCAGCTTCTGCACCCGGTCGAGGGTGTTCCTGCCGCCCCAGATGTCGATCTGGTCGATGCTGTCTTCCCAACTGGCGAAGGTCGAGATCAGCCCGCCGAGGCCGAGGATATGATCGAGCTGGGCGTGGGTCAGGAAGATGTTATTGAGCCGCTTGAAGCCGATGCCGCTGCGGAGAATCTGGCGCTGCGTGCCTTCGCCGCAGTCGATCAGATAGCGATGCTCGCCTGCCAGAACCGCCTGCGCCGGAAGCCCGCGATAGATCGACGGCGCGGACGCCGATGTGCCGAGAAAGACGATTTCAAACATAAAACACCAGAGAAGAACCGAGAAGCGAGAACCGAGAGCCGAGAAAAGAATAGCAAATAGCCGCCTTGAACTGCCGCTTCTTTGCTATCGACAAATCTGCGCGACAGATCAAGACAGCGCGTGGGGCGCGTCCGGCTCTTTCTCGGTTCTCGCTGCTCGGCTCTCGGTTCTTCATGTTATTTCTCGACGGTGATCGCGGGCAGGTAGATTCGGGAACCACGCTGCCGGTTGCCGTCAAAGACCGGCAGGCGCACGTCCTGATCTGACCCGACTCGATCCTCATAAACGCCAATCGACAGGCGATAGCTGCCATCAGGCAGGCCCTGTGGAACCTGAAGAAAGGTGATCTGCACGAAAACGTCGCGCGGCTGAAGCTGCGGCGCCGAGACGCTGATGATGTCTGACTGGGCGGCAATCTGCTGCGGGTCGAACAACAGATGGGTAAACATGCGCACGTCGTCCGGCACTGGCCCATCAACGCGCCAGTAGCCGATCAGCGTGATGTAGTCACCCGGTTTGTAGGTCCCGGTATCGACCGGCTCGTAGCCAAGAAACGTCAGGTTGCCGCCGAAGCGAACGGGCGGCAGAGTTGTCCCCGTGCCGCCGGGCGCTTCCGGCGCGAATAAGACCGGCGCGGTCGTCGTGAATCGACCGATGGTGTTGGCAAGCTTCTGCGTCACATCAAGCACGCGCACGGCGTCGGCTGGCACAGCGGGGCTGGTCGGCGTCACACCCTGTTTCAGCCAATCGCCGATCCCCTCATAGACACGCTGGATCGCCCCGGCTTCAGGAAAAATCACCTGCTCGCGTCCACCGCCATTGGCGAAGATCATGCTGATGCCGCAGTTGGCGAAGCGCAGATTCAGGTCGCGGCGATGGCGCATCAGGCCAAGCAGCTCATATTCGTTGAGCTGCGGCGAATCGGGCGAGTCGAGGTTAGCGTCACAAATGACGGTCGGGATGCTCGCGCCGGTCAGGTCGAGGTAATGCGCCAACTGGCCGATGCGACCATTATAGACCGCCTGCACGGCGGGCAGCGACGGCCAGACAGTGAACAGATCGTTGACCGTCCAGCGAAGGTTGAACGCCAGCAGCGCCAGCAGCCCGACGTAGAGGACGACACGCGACCGACGCGGCAGGCTGTGAGCGATGGCGCTGACGCCGACGCCGACGAACAGGGCGATCAGCGGAAGCAGCGGCGCGAAGGCGTAAAAATCGGGACTGCCCTGACGAAGCAAGGCCGGCGGCAGGAGCGTTAGCGCGGCCAGTAACGGCAGCATGTACCGGGGCTGCCGCCAGAAACGCAGCGCCGCCAGAACGCCAATCAGCAGAAACAGCCCGCTGACGAGGTCGATCAGCGGGCGCTGCGGCAGGTTGAGCGCTGGCTGCGCGTCGCCGATGAGGAAGAACCCGGCCAGCCCATTGAGCAGCGACGGCAGCAGATCAGCCTGAGTGGCTGGAAAATCGACGAACACCCGCGACGCGCCAGCCAGCTTCGGCAGACGAATACTGGAGATCAGATAAGGCGTGACGGCGACGACCATCAGCACGATGGTGAAGCCGATGTAACCGAGGCTGCGGCGCGAAATCGTCTGTCGGGTAATCAGCACAAAGGCCAGAAACAACATGCTGAACAGGGCGATCAGGAACGCCGCAGGATGGATGTAGAAGCTGACGCCAAGCGCGAGGCCGAGCGCAGCAAACGGCGTCGTCGATGGTTCGCGTAATGACAGACGGCGGGGCCGAGTCAGCGCGCGGGCCAGCGCCAGCAGCACCACCGCGACCAGCAGCGGCAAGATGCTATCGGTCGAAATCGTCCGCGAAAGCAGGACCGGCGTCATGCCCACGGCCAAGACGGCCATGGCGGTGATGGCCGCCAGAGGCGTATAGAGCCATTTGACCAGCGCGTAGACGATAGCGAGCGTCAGCATCCCGGCCAGAACGGCGAGGATACGATAGCCGAGCAAGCCGCCCCCCGTAACCGCCGTCAGCACCGCGAGCGCCGTGTCGAACAGTCCCTCGTGACCCTGACCGTTAACGTTATAAAAGACCTCAATCCGCCCCTGCCGAACCGTCTCGGCAATGCGAATATCGTCGATCTCCATCTGGCTGAAGCCGACAGGGAGTGTCGTTGTATCCCACAAACGCAGCGCGCCGCCTAAAAGCAGCAGCATGACTGCCAGGACATAGCTCGTCCGGCTCGACAATCCATCCCCCGATCAGAAAGAGAAGCAATGAGTGCTGAGCAATGAGTGCTGAGCAAGAACAGCCCCGTTAGCCATACGCCTGACAGGTTGCACACCGGCCTGCAGGGTGCATTTCTGTTTTTTACTCAGCACTCCTGACTCATTGCTCAGCACTTTCTTTATAGCGACGTGGCCCAGGCAGTGAAAGCCAGCACCAGAATGCCGAGCGCCAGATTGATCCACGTCAACCGACGCTCGCGGCGACGCAGGCGCTCATGCCCGACAGCGTCGCCCTTGCCGCGCTCGGCCAGCAAGCGCGCTCGTTCCAGCCCCGGCATGACGCCAAATTGCAGGATCAGCCCGCAGATCAGCATCCCGGCGACGGCGACGTGTTTGAGCAGAATGACACGAGTCCAAGTGTTGGTGAATTGTAGCACGCCGCGGTAGTTTGAGTCAGCCGTCATCTGAATCAAGCCGGTGACGATCAGCACGACCAGACTGAAATGCGTCAGCGGCAGAAAGCGCGTTCGCAGGCGGCCAAAAAAGCGGTCGAGCGCCGGATTCCCGGCCAGAACGCGGCGCGCCTCAGGGACGACCAGCAGTGTCAGCGTCGCCAGCCCGCCGACCCAGATGATCGTGGCTATGAGGTGAAAAAAGTAGCTCAGCGCGAGGATCGTCGAGTCAGGAGCAGAGTCAGGCATGGATGAAGCTACCCTCAGAAGGGACACGGAAGCGCGCCCGCGCTCAAGAGTAACGCAGCGCGGCGCAAAGGGCTAATTGCAGAGCGGGACTTTCACCTGTCCGAGCGCTTCAGGGCTGCCAGGATCGCGCGGCGGAATAATGCGGTCGCCACAGTATTTCGCCATGTTCGAGAGCGTGATATAGGCGCGGCGGAAGCGACCGTTGGGCAGGATGATGCTCCAGTAGTATTCCTCGTTGGCTTTCGTCCACGCCGGATCGCCAATGTAGATAGCCGACATCAGCCCGACCCAGGGACGCCAGTTCTGGGCCGCGTACTGGTAGGCTTCCTTCAGGTACTCGCCCTGCGTGCGCTCATCGACCCGAAACCACTGATAGTCGGGATTCACGTCATCGGTCGTCCAGCCAACCTCAAGAATGGCGATCTGCCGCGCCGCGTCGCCGTTGGCAATCATGATTTTCCGCATGTCCTCGACGTGGCGGAAGGTGAAGAAACGGTGAATGCCCTGACTTTCGGCCTCATCGGGGCTGACGAGCGGCGCAGAGTAACCGGGCGCATGAATGCCGACCACGTCAGAGTAACGCTGAAACCCGGCGTCGTACATCTCCTGAAGATACAGGGCGTCAGGAATCGCGCCATCGTCGTTGTTGCCGGTTGGCGAGAGGCCCGCCGAGATGATGACCGCGTCCGGGTCTTGCGCGCGGATGGCGGTCGCGCAGGCCGCCAACAGGCTCACATATTCGGCGGCGTTCGGGCGGTCGCCGTTCCACTCGCGCGCCAGATTCGGCTCGTTCCAGACCTGATAGGCGGCGATGCGGCCCTTATAGCGCCCGGCCAACACGCCGCAAAAACGGGCAAAATCGTCCAGATTGGCAGGCGGCGTATCGACGGCTTTGACCGGGCCGCTGGTCGCCGGACGCGCCCAACCGGGCGTGTTACTCAGACGCGCGACGATCTTCAGGCCGAGCGGCTCAGTCTCCGTGAAAACACGGTCAGCTTCGCTGAACTTCCACGTATCCTTGAGCGGCTCGATGTCTTCCCAGGCGAAAGTCTGCTTGACGTGACTGAAGAGCGCCGTGCGGATGGCATCAAGGCGCTGCATCGAGGCGTTCGGGTCCCACCACAGGAAAGCCTGCACGCCGTAGGTCAGCGAGGTAAAGCGAGGGTTAACGACTGCGCTGCCAAGAAAGGGGTCGGTTGTCGAGCTGGCCGAAGCCAGCCCGACAAACAACAGCAGAATCGGAAGCACAATCAGCGCGCGGATCGAGCGCCCGCCGCCGGGGAGTCGGCGCACGATTACTGGCTCGCCTGAGGATTGGCCTTGAGCCACGCTTTCATCGCGTCGAACACCGGGCGGAACGAGGTGCCGGGGCCGATGATCGAGTAGGGGACGTTATCGTTGTCCGCCGCCCAACCGGCCTGCGGGCCATAGTTCAGATTCCAGAGGAAAGCCAGCCGAACGGTTCCCCACTCCTGCATCTCATCGAGCGCCTGAATGGTGAAGTCCGCCTGTTCCTGAAGCGTATTGTCCTTAGCGAACTCGAAGCCCCGCGGGTAGCCGTCAAGTCCTTCGGCGGACGGCCAGCCAAATTCGGTCACGCACAGCTTCTGCTTGCCGCCCGCGTTGGCGATCTTGAGCGCGTAGGTTTGCAGCGTACTCTTGAAGCTCCAGCTTCGATGCGGATTGTCGAACGGCCCCCGGAAGATCGCCGTCGGGTCGTTGGGGATGGCATTGTAGGCGTACTGCGGGCTGACGTTGTAGCCGTTGTGATGCGCGCCAACGCAGTCGGCGCTGTTGAGCATCCCGGCCTTGATGAGCAAGTCCATGTAGGTGGCGTCGTCGCGGGCGGTCACGCCGTCGTCGAAGCCGGTTGGCGAGAGCGCGCCGCTGACGACGATGATGCCAGGATCAATCGACTTGATCTCGTCGTAGGTCGCCTTGAGCAGGGCGACGTAGCTGGTTGCGCTCAGGCCCTTCATCGACGTCCATTCGCGGTCGAGGTTCATCTCGTTCCAGACTTCGACCGCGTGAACCTGATCCGGGTAGCGTTCGAGAATCTTGCCGACGAAATCGGCGTAATCCTGCGGGTTGGCGGGCGGGCCGTTCCGCGCCAGACTGATGCCCGGCTCGCGCGCCCAGTCTGGCGCGGTCACGACGGAGATCAGCACTTTGAGGTGACGTTCTGCCGCCACCGGCAGATAGGCATCGAGCGTTGACCAGTCGTACTGGCCTTTCTGCGGCTCAATATCCTTCCAGCGCACCTGTTCCTTGACCCACGGCACGCCCAACTGTTTGGCGGCCACATCGAGCCAGACGCCCATCAAGTCCATGCTGACCTGCACCTGAATCCCCGCCTCGAAGTGATCGTAATCGACGGGCAGGGTCGTGGCCGTCGGCAGCGGAATGGGCGTTTCAGTCGGCTTCGGCGTCCTGGACGGCTCCACCTGCCCCTGCGCTGACCGGGTATCCTGCGTCGCCGCGACCTGCGCCAGCGCCTGCGTGACGACGACCGTCGGCTGACGTGTCGCCAGCGGCGTGCTGGTCGGCGCAGTCGCGCTCAACGCGGCAGCCACGGCAGTCGAGCCATCCGGCAGCGCGACGTTGCCGCGCGCGCCGAGGGTCTGGGTATTGAGCGTGCCATAGGCGACATAAATTCCGGCGAAGGTGCAGGCTCCCATCAGCAGCGTAATCAGCGTCCAGACGACGACAAAGCCGCGAATCTGCTTGCGAACACGCGAACGTGCAGTCATAGTCGTAAAGCCCTCTCTACCCTCTGGCCGCAGCGAGCGCGTCGCAGGCCGGACAGCCGCCGCCGGGGCGAATGATCGCGTAACCGGCCTGCGGGTCGCTGCCATAAACGCTGAAGTCAACATTCCAGACAATCATCAGCCGAACCTTGCCGCTCTGCGATGACAGCGCCGCCGCCTGAGCGATCCACGCCGCCTGCTGCGCCACGGTCACGTTAGCCGCCCAGCCGAACGATCCCGGCAGCGGCCCCAGGCCTTCCGGCGACAGGTAGCCCAGCTCGGTGAAGCAGATCGGCTTCTGACCGCCGATAATCCCCCAGTAGGTGTTGACCATGCCCCAGAAGTAGCGGGTATAGTAGCCGTCGCGCGGATCACCGCCGGTCTGCGTCGGCCCGATAATGCCCTCATTATAGTGCGCGCCGAGGCAGTCCATGTATTGCAGGCCGCCGTTGGCGACCACATCGCCGAGCCAGTGATTGTCGTTCCAGACCTGACCGGGGAAAGCGGCTTCCGCGCCGGTCGGCGCGGGCGCGCCGCTGATAATCATGACGCCGCCGTTGGCGCTTTTGGCGGCCTGATAGGCCTGCCGCAGCACGTTGACGTAGGCCGCGCCGCTGATCTGGCCGGTCGGCCACTCACGGTCAAGGTTAGCCTCATTCCAGACTTCGATAGCGTCCGGCCCCTGCGCGGCCACCTGGCCGACGAAGCTGGCGTACTGGCCGATGTAGCCATCGCCACCGGCCTGAAGCTGATCCTTGTTGCCGACGATGCTGAGAAGAATCTTGAAGCCGCGCGAATGCGCTCCGGCGATGGCCGCGCCTGCGCCGCCCGCGCCGTCACCGCTGTTGTACTTGATCTGGACTTTCATCCAGTTCATGCCGCCGTGCTGCATCGCGCCCGCCGCGCCGGTGCCGGTATTCGTCACCTGGCCGCCATACTCGAAGCTGCCCGCCGCGATACCGCCCGCCGCGTTGGCCGATGGCGCGCCAGATGCTGGCGGAGCAGCAGGCCGCGCGGTCGCGGCGATTCGGGTCGGCTCCGGCGTGGCGGTCGGCGTCGGCGTCGGCGGCTCGGTCGGCGTCATCGTCGGCGCAAAGACCGCGACCGCTGCGCCGCTGCGGGGGACGTCATTCTCCGCGCCGACGACATCGACGTTGATGGCATAGTTGCCGTCGGGCGCGTTGATCGTCGCCACGAGCGGATCGTTCAGCCCGGTATTGACCTCGCCAATCGTGCCGTCTGCGCCCTGAATACGCCAACGCAGCGCCAGTTGGCGCTCAGACGTCGCGCTCGGAAGCTGAAGCTTGTAGTTCATGACGCTCTGAAGGACGCTCGGCGCGACGCTCCCCGCCAGCAGATCGCTGAAGGCGACCCCACGCAGAGCGAAGTCGGCGGCGCGATCCATGCGGAAGCGGAGCGCGTCGGCGGTCGCCAACCAGACGCGAGCGATGGTGTTGCCGTCGTCATCGACGTAGTCGATATAGGGCGTCTGGATGGACTGATCCTCGCCGCTCTGCGCCTTAAAGCCGTCAAGCTGCGCGCGGATTTCCGTCCCCGGCTCGACGGTATCGGCTTCGCTGGTCTGCGCCTCGATCCTGACGTCGCCGAGTCCGGCCAGCGCCTGTTCGTCGCTAACCGACGTAAATTCACCGTTGACCTGCTGGACCGAGCGGGCCGACAGCCCGATGAGCAGCTTGTGGCGGCTGATCTCGCCGACACTCCAGCGGAGCATCGCTTCGGCCAGCCGATCCTTACCCGGCGTGAAGGCCGAGGGGTCGAGGCCGAAATCAACCTCAACGAAGTCGGCGGCGCTGCCAATTGCGCGCCAGTCATAGGCGCCCGTATCCCACGAGCCAGCCACGTTCTGCGCGGCAGGCACGACGACACCCAGTCCCAGACCGAGGCCATGCAGATTGTTCGCCAGGTCTTTAACGAAGGCGCTGAAGTTGTCGCGCTGCTCGACCGGGATGCTGCGGTAGTCGATCATGACGCCGTCATAGCCGCCGCGCGCGAAGGCAATCAACTGCGTGACGTGGTCGGAGCGGAGCGTGCTGTTAGCGAGGATCGCCGTGACCGTGTCGGTATCGACGGCGCGCGGATCGGTGAAGTTGCGAATGGCGGGCATGACCAGATAACCGGCGTTGAGGTCGAATCCGGCGGCCAGACTGCCGGTGAGCGTGCCTTGCAGGGTCGGCTGTAACCCAGCCGGCGCGACGATGGTCGCCAGTCTGGCGACGTCCGGCGTCAGCGTCTGGGTGACATCGACCGAAACCAGCACGGTCGGCTGATCCTGCGGCGCGGGCTGGAACAGCGCCAGTTGATCCGGCACGGTCGTGAGCGTGGCCGTCAACGCGCCGCTGCCGTCGATGTGTGACGGGACGAAGGCCCATTTGCCGCTGGCCGCGTTCCAGGCATAAAGGTCGAGTACGTCGGTCGAGCCAACAGTTGAGGGAACCCTGACGCTGTAGCTGGCTGACCCCGGCTTCGCGCCGGTCGTGTCGATGCGATAAACCGGGCTTTGCAGCGCCAGATTGACGGGAACCGCCGCCAGCGAGACGGCGACCTGCGGCGGCTCGGTAGTCGGATTCAACTGTTCCATCGGCACGGCATTGAGCGAAACGCCGAAGCTCTGACCGGCGTCCGCCGGGTCAACGATCATCGTCAGGCTGTTATCGCTCGACCGCACCGCGTTGGCGTTGGCCGAAATCATGGTGTAGTTCACGCCGAAGAGCTTCTGATAGAGGTTGATCGGCGGCAGAAACAGGCCGACACCGATCAGCGCAATCACCAGCAGGAACGTCAGCAGCGCGGCGACCCAGCAGCCACAGCCACAGCCGCCGCGCTGTTCGCGGGCTTCGACCGGAGCGGCAGCCGTCTGATCGTAAGGCACTTCCAGCGGGTCAACCGGCTGCGTGTCTTCGTGGACAGGTCTTGCAGGCATAGGGCATTAACTTCCTTTACGGCCTAAGTCGGGGCGCGCAGTCGTCACGCGGCGCGCAGCAAACACTGCCGAAAGCGGCACGACATCGACGCGGATTGTGGCATGACAGGGGAAATGGGCATCGGAGATGACCCGGGCTGATATGAGGCGGCGCTGTATAACAATAGTCCCGTTTCCTTAACCGGCGCGCGGACGGTTCCCTGATGAAACCAGCGAGGGCGCGCAGAGCCAGGTCTGCGCCAGCCGCCGCGTCGGCAGGTGAAGCAACCGACCACGACCGACAAAACTCGCGGCATTGTAGCAAAACCACGGTGTGATGGCAAATGCAGCGCTCAATAGCGACCTTCAAAAACCCGACCAGACAGGGTAAACTCGGCATTCTAACCGCGCGCAGCGGGTCAAACCTGCCGCCTGCCCGCCGCTTCGCCAACGACCGCCGCTGTGAGCGGCGAAAGAGTTCATCGACGATGACCGGATTTTACGCGACGATTGCCCGCTATTACGACGCCGAACACTACGACAAGACCGAAGACCTGCCGCTCTACGAAGACCTGGCGGAAGACTACGGCAGCCCGATCCTGATCGTCGGCGGCGGCACAGGCCGAGTTATGCTGCATCTGGCGCAGCTCGGCCACACCGTCCACGGCATCGAGATTGAGCAAGCGATGATCGACCGGGCGCAGGCCAAGCTGAAAGCCGCCCCCACCCTGCGCGACCGCGTCCATATCCACGCGGGTGACGCGCTCAAGCTGCCGCTGGAGCTTCAGGCGAAACTGACGATCATCCCCTATAACACGCTA
>CAZZAO010000097.1:16584-22436 GCA_964652205.1 uncultured Anaerolineaceae bacterium
TAATGCACTTCCACGAGCAGGCCGACCAACTGGCGCTGCTGAAACGGATCCGCGCATGGACGGAACCGGGCGGCGTACTGGTCATCGACCTGCCGAACGCCGGTGACGCTTTTGCCGCGATGGACAGCGGCGCGGTCACGCTGGAGCGGACGTTCCTTGAGCCGGAGAGCGGCCATCTGGTCATGCAGCAGTCGGTCAGCGAGTTAGACCGCACCGAACAACTGATGCACGTCACCTGGATTTACGACGAAGTCGGCGACGATGGCACGGTCAGGCGAACGGTCGCGCCACTCGTCAACCGTTTCTTCTTCTTCGCCGAGATGCAGCTTCTGCTCAACGCCTGCGGCTTCAGCGAAGTCGAAGCCTTCGGCGACCTCGACCTCAGCCCGTTCGTCGATGGCTGCCCGCGGATGGTCGTGATGGCGAAGTAAGTCAAGGGCAGGACTGAGGGCCGAGGACTGAGTAAAAAGCAAGCGCAGCAGCGCCATCCTGGCTCGTCTTTTTCTCGCTTCTCGGCTCCCAGTTCTATTTGCTGAAGGCGCTTATGCCCAAACGTGTACTGCTCGCTTTACCCTGTGTCCTGTTCGTACTCCTCGCCTGCGACTTCTTCGCGCCAGCACCGACCCTGACACCGACCTACGGCCTGAGCGCGCCGACGCTGCCGCCAACCGCCATCGTGCGCGGCGAAGTGCCGACTCAACCCGCGCGCAACCTCGGCCAGAATGACCCGACGGCGGCAGCGGTTCAGAGCGGCGGCGAGCTTCCCCCGCTGGCAGTCGGCACGGCAGCGAACGGACAGGTCAAGCAGGACGTGCAGGTTACGTCCGCTGAAGGCCGGCTGATTCAGGGCGGCCTGTACAGCAGCGGGACGAAGCGCGTCCCCGGCCTGCTGATGATCGCGCCCGACAGCGGCGCGTGGCTCGACCTGCCGCTGCGTCTGAACGCCGCCGGATTTACCGTCCTGACCGTCAACCTGAGCGACGTCAACGGGATTGCCGATTTCAACGTCCTGCTCGAGTCGCTCATCAACCTGCCGACGACCGATCCCGGCAGGCTGGCGGTAATCGGCGCGGAAGGCGGCGCTGATCTCGCGCTGTCGGGCTGCGCCGCCGCGCCGCTGTGCGATGCCGTCGCGCTCGTGAGTCCAGTCGATTCACAGGCGGACAGGCTGGCGGTCGGCGGCCTCAGTCCACGCCCGCTGCTGGTCGCCGTCGGCTCGAACGATCCAGTTTCAGCAGCGCTGGCGTCTGAACTGGTCAGCAGCACCAGCGGCCCGCAACAGCTTGAACAGCGCCCGGACACAGCGCGCGGCACGCAGTTGATCGAAAATAACCCGAACATCGGCGATGCGCTCATTCGCTGGCTTCAACTTCAGCTTACCGCTATGTCAAATCCCTGAAGGCAAAAACTACCCTGACAGGCCAGTTTTCGGGCAGGACAGATCAAAGCACGGGCCAGCCGATGCGGAGCTGCTCGTAGACCTCACGATCAATCGGAACCCACTTTTGATCGCTGCGCGGAAAGGCCGGGTTTTCGAGCGCGGCGCGCACGCCATCGAGCCGAACCGGGGGCGCGTCACCGCGCTGGTAGGCGATGCGAACGGGCAGCAGGTAAACCGTGCCGGGGAGCAGATGGTCGAAATTGCGCGCAGGCCAGTCGGCAACCCGGATGATGTCCTCAGGCGTGACTGCGCCCTCGGCCACCAGGGCATCGACTGGCGCGGGCTGGTAGAGCAGGATGCGCGTATCCTGCTCAATATTCTGAACGACGCGCGCATGTTCAGCTTCGGTCAGTTGCAGCGGCGCTTTCAAATCCCAGTCAGACGGAACAACCACGAGGACATACTTTGCCATGATCGTCTCCTACTCAAATCGACCCGCCAGATCAAGATAAACCTGTTCGTCGATGGGCAACCACTGTTCATCCTCACGCGGGAAGTCCTCGATGCCGGTGACTTCGCGGATCTTCTCACGGGTGACGAGGCCGTGCTCACCGGAGCGCAAAATCCGCACGGGCAACAGATAGGACGCCCCGTCATCGGCAGTAAAATCGACGCGGGTGAGCAGGTTTCCGCGACCAATGGATTCAAGGCCCCGATTGGGCGCGGGCAGCCCCTGCTCCTGCGTGCCGGACGCCGCGAGCGTCTCGCTGCCGACCGGCTCAAACAGGCCGAAACTGCCGGTCACTTCGGCCTCAGCAACAATCGCGCCGACAGGCTCGCGCCGGAAGATCAGGACGCGCGTCCCCGGTTCAATCGTATCTTTCCACTGAAGATAGTTGGCGCGGTCGAATGTGATGGCTTCCCGACTGCTCCACGGCCCATAAATGACTTTGATCGCATAACCGGCCATGCCGCTCACCTCACATAATGCAATTTGTTACACAGTAGATTGTATCATTTCACGTTCATGATTGACGCTTTACGCCACGGCGTTCACGGACTTCTCATCGGCGGCAGCAGCAAAAAGAGCCTATCCTGCTGCATGGATAGGCTCCCTGACCGAAGCGCGGTTGATTTAAGCTCGGTGATTGACCCCTATTTCGAGCGGGGCTTTTCCGCTCACAGGCGCAAAAAGCCGCGCTCCGACAGAGGACAAAACGTTCGCGCGCTAACCTGATCCATCACCCGCGTTGAGTTAGCTCGTGCCATCGCGCAGGCGCGCGCCTAACTCCCGCTCTGCCGTCTTGACGATCTTCTCGTGAAGTTTCGCCACTTCCCTATCCGTCAGCGTGCGGTCGTCGGTCTGATAGGTCAGGCTGTAGGCGAGGCTTTTATGGCCGTCAGGGATCGGCGCGCCCTCGTAGACGTCGAACAGGCGGACGCCCTTGAGCAGCTCGCCGCCGGCGCGGACGATGACCTTCTCGACGCTGGCAGCAGGCGTCTCAGCTTTGACGACCAGCGCGATATCCTGAAGGATCGGCGGCGTGACCGGCAGTGGGCTGACCGGGAAGTTATCGTGCGCCGCCCGCAGCAGTCGGTCGAGGTCGAATTCAGCGGCCAGCACCGGCGCGCCAGGCAGGTCGAAATTCCGCGCGACCGACGGATGCAGCTCGCCAAAGACGCCCACTTCCTTATTTCGTACCTTCAGCAGCGCCGAGCGCCCCGGATGGAAGCTGGCATGAGCCGCGCGCGCGATCTCGAAATTGCTGATGTGCAGCCCCTCGATCAGCGCGTCGACCACGCCCTTGAGGTCGAAATAGTCCATCGGCTCCGAGGCCGATGAGTCGGCCCAGTGACCCGGTTGGCGCGCGCCGGTCATCAGAATACCGAGATGACGCGGCTCATCAGGCAGCGCCTGATCCTCGCGGGCGAAGTAGACCGCGCCGATTTCGAACACCTGCTGGCGCGTCTGGTAGCGGGTGTTGGCGCGAGCCGTTTCGAGCAGGTTGACGAGCAGGGTGTGGCGCATGACGGTCTTTTCGGGCGAGATCGGGTTCGCCAGCGTGACATACTCGGCATCCGGCAGCGACGAGGCCGCGCCGGACGGCGTCAACTGGGCTTCGCGTTCCGGCGTGGTCAGCCGATAGCTGATGTTCTCGCGCAGGCCGAGCGCCACCAGCAGATCGCGGACGCGCTCCTCGTGTTCGAGCGACGGATTGCCGATCTGCACGGGCATGGCGTCGGCGATGATGGTATCAGGGATTTTGTCGTAGCCGTGGATCCGCGCCAGTTCCTCGATCAGATCAGCGCGTCCGATCACGCCTGTGCCGATGTCCATGCGATAGTCAGGCGCGGTGACGTGGAGCGTATCGCCGTGAACTTCAACCGCGAACTGAAGGCGGCGCAGCGCGTCGGCAGCCAGCTCAACCGAGAAGTCGATGCCCATGATGCGGCGGATTTCTGACACTGGCAGCTCGACCTGAACCGGCTCGACTGGACGCGGGTAGTCGTCAATGATGCCCTGCGCGACTTCGCCGCCGCTGACCTGGCGCATCAGCTCAATGCCGCGCTCTGCGCCGAGCAGCGCCTGTGACGGATGGACGCCACGGCTGAAACGCGCGCCAGCGTCGGTGTGGACTTTCTGCGATTGCATCGTCCGGCGGATATTGATGAAGTTCCAGGCCGCCGCTTCGAGCAGCACGGTTGTCGTCTGATCGCTGATCTCCGACTCCGCGCCGCCGATGATGCCGCCGATACTGAGCGGGCCAGAGGCGTCAGAGACCAGGATGTTGTGCGCATCGAGCGTGCGCGAAACGCCGTCGAGCGTCTGAAGTTTTTCTCCCGGCTGTGCAAAGCGCGTGATGAGGGTCGGCGGCTGGCCGCCAGCGCGCGCGCGCAGTCTGTCATAGTCGAAAGCGTGAGTCGGCTGGCCCAGCTCGAACAGGACATAGTTGGTCACATCGACGATGTTGTTGATCGGGCGCTGACCGATCAGGTTAAGGCGGCGCTGCATCCAGTCTGGCGACGGCCTGACAGTCACGTTGCGAATCAGCGCGGCGGTGAAACGGGGGTTGAGTTCCGATTCGCGGATTTCGATCCGCGCCGCGCCGTCGATGGGCGCGCCAGCCGCCGTGACCCGATACGATGGCTGGCGCAGCGGCTTATCGAGCAGCGCGGCAACTTCACGGGCCACGCCGAGGATGCTGAAGGCACGAGCCAAATTCGGCGTCAGCTCGACGTCGTAGATGATCTCGCCAAGCACGTCTTGAAGCGGCGTCCCCGGCGCGTGGCCGAGCGAGTCGTGGATCAAGATGATGCCCTCATGCGAGCCAGACAGGCCAAGTTCCTTCTCAGAGCAGACCATGCTGCGATTGGGAATGCCGCGCAGCTTCTTTTCTTTGAGAATCATCCGTTTCGGCTCATCGCTATGGCCGTCCCAGACTTCCGCGCCCTCAGCGGCGAAGCCGGTGAAGAGCGGCTCGCTGATCGGGCCGAGACCGCGAAACTCGAACAGGTTCGGCGCGCCGGTGACACACTGCTCAAGCTGTGGCCCACCGTAGTCAACCATTGCCAGCACCAGACGGTCGGCGTCGGGGTGCGGCCTGACCTCTTTAACCTGCCCCCAGAGCAGCTTTTCCCGATCCCAGACGAGGTGATCGGAGGCCGGCCAGTGGACGCCGGCGACGACCTGCTGCGGCAGGCCGAGGTATTCAATGTGAGCGACTTCAAGGCCCGCCAGCGTCAGCCGTTCGGCCAGCAGCTCGGCGGGAATGTCGATGTCAACAAAATCTTTCAGCCACGAGAGGGGGACGCGCATGGTCAGTTACCTTGTGTGCAGTTCCATTGATAGATCGGATTACGCAAGCTGCGTATCAGGTTGCGCTTTCATCGTGTTGTTTCTTTTTTAGCCGCTGACGCATTGTTTCCAGGACCTCGTCGGAGGAAACGCCAACACGCCGCGCAAGTTCATTGCCATCACGGAGATACTGCTCCAATTCGTCTGCATGATCGTAGTAGTACGACAGCGCCGCATGGATTTGAGCTGGCGTCAGATCATAGTTCTCAGCGATCCATTCGATGGGCGTATGGTCGTGAACGTACATCGGAGCGATGTACGCGACCTTAATCCCTGTGCCTGAAATCACTGCCATGCCATCCTGGATCTCGATATAGTTTGTCGGAGCGAGCTGCATCACATTCTCCTTAATTCACAAACATAATCCGATTGGCAATATCGGCCTCAACCATTCCTGCGCCACCCTCGATAAGCTCATGATACATCATGACCTCCGTGACGATTCGGCCAATTGCATATTCGTCACGGATCCGAAACAGGCAAAGCATGATGCCCGGATACGATTTCCCCTGCGTTCGCCACAAGTTAGTCAATCGGATGAAGTCGAAGTCCTTCGTGATGATCGTGCGATTTTCGTGTGCGGCATATTCGAGATGCATCAAGTCACTCGCATCC
>CAZZAO010000098.1:0-21875 GCA_964652205.1 uncultured Anaerolineaceae bacterium
ATCTGCCGACCTGGATCGACCACACCATTGCACAGGTACGGCGGGCGAAGGCCAACGGGTTCGTCTCGCTCTGGGCGGCGCAGCACTTTCTGACCGCGCCGCTGCAAATGCTCCAGCCGATCCCGCTGCTGGCGCGGCTGCTGTCCGAAGCGCAGGGCATGACGGTTGGCCCGAATATCCTGATTCTGCCGGTGCTGAACCCGGTTGAAGTCGCCGCCGAGAGCCTGACGATGGATGCCCTCAGCGGCGGCCATTACGTCCTCGGCATTGGCCTCGGCTACCGCGACGATGAGTACGTCGCTTTCGGCGTCAAAAAGACCGAGCGCGTCGGGCGCATGACTGAATCCATTGAGGTGATCCGCCGCCTGTGGAATGAGCCGACTGTCGCCCATCAGGGCAAATATTACAACGTCCCCGGCATCGGCCTCGGCATTCGCCCGGTACAGGCGGGCGGCCCGCCGATCTGGATCGCCGCCAGTTCCGACCCGGCTATCGAGCGCGCCGCCAGAATCGGCGACGCCTGGTTGATTACCTTTTATCCGTCGCTGACCCTGCTCAGGGAACAGATGGCGCTCTACCGTAAGGCGCTGCGCGCAGCAGGCAAGTCCGACCCGGTCGAGATGCCGATCCTTAAAGAATGCTACGTCAGCACCAGCCATAAGAACGCCCTTGAGGAATGCATGGGGCCGCTCAAGATTAAGTACAACGCCTACGCCTCGTGGGGGCAGGACAAGTTTCTGCCCGAAAACGAGCGCTTCGATATCCCGTTTGAGGAGTTCGTCAAGGAGCGTTTCCTGATCGGTGACGCCTCGTTCGTCCGCGAAGAAATCCAGCGCTACTACGAGGAACTGGGCGTCAATCACTTCATGCTGCGCTGTCACTGGCCGGGGCTGGAACAGGAAAAGACGCTCCGTACTATTGACCTGATCGGCACGCACATCGTGCCGGAACTGGCGTAAGGAATGCCCTCACCCTGAGGCGAAGCGTCCCGAACAGCCTGATTGTCTGGGAGCAGCCGAAGGCCGCGAAGGAGTTGGGGGTGAGGGTAGGTATGATGTATGACCTTCTGATCCGTAACGCGCTCCTCGTCAACGCCGACCAGACGCCGTACCGCGCCAGCGTGGCCGTGACCGGCGAGCGCATCGCCGCCCTGCTGCCGCTGGATACCGACGCCGAAGCGCGCGCGGTCATCAGCGCGGACGGCAGGGCGCTGTTCCCCGGCCTGATCGACCCGCACACCCACTATCGCTATAACCGGGGCTACCAGACCGGCGACAGCGATTACGACACCGAGACGCGCTCGGCGCTGATCGGCGGCGTTACGACCGCCATTCGGATGCACCGCGAGCTATCGCCCTATGCCGAAAACCTTCCGGCGGAGCTTGCGCTGCTTGAGCCACAGGCACGTATCGACATCGCCTTTCATCTCGCTATCCAGACCGAGCAGCAGCTTGACACCTTCGCTCAGGCGGCGGACGACTACGGCATTCCGTCATTCAAGCTCTATCTGGCCTACAAGGGCGAGGCCGGGAAACTGCAAGGCTTACAGGGCGCGGATGATGGCTTCCTCTATGAGGCTATGCGGCGGATCGGACGCGCGGGCGGCGTGGCGCTCGTCCATTGCGAAAACTCGGAAATTGCCGACCGGGTTGCGGGGCAGTTGAAAGCCGAAGGCCGCAATGACCTTGCTGCCTGGACAGCCGCGCGTCCCGGTTGGGCTGAAGCTGAGGCCATCCATCGCGCGGGCGTGATCGCCGACAGCGCCGATTGTCCGCTCTACGTCGTCCACATCAGCTCGAAAGAAGGCATCGCCGAGATTGAGCGTCTGCGCGAGCGCGGAATCGCCGTCTACGCCGAGGTCTGCGCGCATCATCTATCGATGACGGTTGCTGGCGCGGAAGATCGGCTTGACTCGCTGGCGAAGGTCAACCCGCCGCTGCGCGAGCAGGCCGACGTCGATGCGCTCTGGGACGCAGTGCTGCGCGGCGTGGTCGATACCGTCGGCACCGATCACGTCCCGCACACGCGCCAGAAGGCGGCTGGACGCTCGTTCTGGGACGTGATGCCGGGGTTCTCCGGCTCGGCGACTATGCTTTCGGTGCTGCTGACGGAAGGCCATCACAGGCGCGGTCTGCCGCTGGAGCGAGTCGCGGCGCTGGCGTCGCGCAACGCCGCGCGGATTTTTCGGCTGCCGGGGAAGGGCGCAATTGCGATTGGCGCGCTGGCTGACCTGACGCTGGTGGACGTCGAGGCCGAGCGCGTGGTCGATCCAGCGGCTTTGCAGTCGGTCGCCGATTTCAGCCTCTATCAGGGACAGCCGCTCAAGAGTTGGGCAACGCATGTTGTCCTGCGCGGGCGCGTCGCGCTGTCGGGCGGCGTTGTGACCGCGCAGCCCGGTTGGGGCCAGTACATCCGCCGATAGGCTGCTCGCCCTCACCCCCGACCCCTCTCCCGGAGGGCGAGGGGAGAAAAATGGGATACGGATTTCCGTAGGGCTGCGGTTATGAGCCGTCATAAGTCGATAAAAAATATCCTGCCGATCAGGCGTCGAGGCGTTCGTCGAGCTTGAGCAGGGCCGCGAACAGCACGCGCGCGCCATTCAGGCAGTCTTCCGGCGCTGTGTATTCGTCCGGTGAGTGGCTGATGCCGTTCACACTCGGCACGAACAGCATCGCTTCCGGCGCGAGCTTCGCCATGCACATCGCGTCGTGACCTGCGCCGCTCGCCATGTCGATGGACGGCAGGCCGAGGTCGGCGCTGGCTTCGCGTAAGGCATCCATCAGCATCGGGCTGGAGAGGACGGCGACCTTGCTGTGAATTCCGGCGAACGAGCCGCCCGCCTGTCCCGCATAGGCGCTGAGTTCGGCTTCGGCGGCATCGAGCGTGGCTGCGTCGAGTGAGCGAATATCGACGGTCAGTTCGACCCGACCGGGGATGACGTTGGGCGCGTTCGGCTCGATGAAGGCGCTGCCGACCGTCGCCACCATGCCATGTTGCAGGCCAACCTCGCGCACAAACAGGATGAAGGCTGCGGCTGCGACCAGCGCATCTTTGCGGCCAGTCATTGGCGTGGTTCCGGTGTGATTCGAGACGCCGAGGAAGGTGACAGCGTAGCGGCGGATGCCGACGATTCCCTTGACGATCCCAATGGGGATACCTTCCCGGTCGAGGATGCCGCCCTGTTCGATGTGCAGTTCCAGATAGGCCGCGACCGCGCCGACCGGACGCGCTGCCGTCAGCACCCCTTCCGGGTCGAGTCCCGCGCGGCGCAGGTGTGTCTCAACCGTCGCGCCATCCCAGGCGACCTGCTTCAGCACCTCGCGGGTGAGCGTGCCGTTCATCGCGCGGCTGCCGAAGGTCGCGCCGGGGAGCGAGGCTTCCTCGGCGGCGAAGTCGATGATTTCAACCGGGTGACGCAGCTTCGTTCCGCTCTGGCGCAGCGCGCGGACGATAGCGAGCGCCGACAGCACGCCGAGCGCGCCGTCATATTTACCCCCATCCGGGACGGTATCAGTGTGTGAACCGAGCGCAATCGGCCTCAGCGCCTGGTCTATGCCGGGGTATGTTCCGATCACGTTACCAATCGTGTCGCGCTGGACGGCCATGCCGACACGGCGCATCTCCGCTTCGAGCCAGTCACGCCCCTGAAGGTCGGCCTGCGTATAGGCGACGCGATGCGCGCCGGGTTTATCGTTCGCGCCGAAATTCGCCAGTGTATGCAGATCGTCCATCAACTGCTCGCCATCGAGCGCGCCTATCAGTGTCAAATCCGGCTGCATTGCCCTGTCTCCCCGCCGTTGTATCGACCGCGTGGAAAGTATAACAGAGATGCCGCTTCTCTAGAGTGAAATCGGGTTCGAGTCGCGTTGTCGCGGCAGCGGCTTTCGTGGTTCTGGTATCCTTTTATCGAACGGCGCGAGCAGGGCAGTACTGACGTGTGCCTGCGCCTGATGCGGGTGAAATAAAAAACCGGGCATCAAAGATTCCCGGTTCAGTGTAGTCAGACTCGAACAGATGTTTACATTCAGGGGGCGGACTGATCGTGTTACTTCTTGGCGTCGCGCGCGGTCGTGACTTCGGCCATCTGGCGCGGCGCAGGGGCGAATGATGGCGGCGCAATCTGCATCGTCGGCTGAGGAGCCGGGGCGCTGGTCGTCTCGGTCGTGTTGACCTGAGCGATGCCGTTGCGGACGACGTTCATGGCCTTGTTGAGCTGCTGCTCCAGATTCGAGAGTACGCCGAGGACGTAATTATCGGCGTCGGTCATGATCGCTTCGGCGTCCTGATGCGCCTGCTCGACGATGTTGGCGGCGCGGTTGTTGGCGGCCTGTACCATCGCCTCGCGGTCGATCAGTTCGTCGCCGCGCTCTTTGGCCTGCTGGACGATGCGGGTTGCTTCTTCGTTGGCCTGCGCCAGCACGCGGTCGCGCTGCGCCAGCACGCGGGCGGCTTTCTCGATCTCTTCGGGGATCGAGATTCGCATCTGGTCAATGATTTCCAGCGCGCGTTCTTCGTCTACCATCGTGTGTTTGCTGAAGGGAACGTGACGCCCTTCGTCAATCAGGTCTTCCAGCCGGTCTACCAGATGTTGGATGTCCATTGTCCCCCTCTTTCAGTCCCGAATACTGTACATATAGCCGGGGCTATTATGGTTCGCACGGAGTTCCGCGAAACGCTGTGTCAGCCGTTCGGCCACCAGCGGGGGCGTCATACTGGAGACGTCCCCACCATACTCCGCAATCTCGCGGATCGTGCTTGAACTCAAATAGACATGCTTCTCGTCCGTCATAATGGCGACGGTTTCGATTTCCGGCGCGAGTTTCTTGTTGGCGAGACCCATGCGGAACTCGGCTTCAAAATCTGAGAATACGCGCAGCCCGCGCACAATCACCGTTGCGCCGACTTCCTTAGCATAGTCTACAGTAAAACCGGAAAACTTCGCAACCTGGATATTATGCTGTCCCTTAAGCGTCTCTCGCACCATATCATAGCGTTCATCAACATCGAACAGCAGCTTCTTCTTCGGCGTCTCAAACACGCCGACGATGACCACGTCGAAGATTCGCGCCGCCCGTAAAGCAATGTCCAGATGTCCATTATGAATCGGGTCAAAGGTTCCGGGGTACAGGGCGCGAACAGCCATCCGTGAAATCTCCACGATTGCGATTGGACACTATTGTATGTCTATTTCTGTTTCTGTGCCAACCAGATTCAAATTCGGCGAACGCTGACCGTCTGAGCGCCGTTTGTAATCGTTGATTTATGTTTCGTCGTGACGACGCGCTTAAAGGCGAGCGCTGGATCGACTTCACTCGCGCGAATGGATCAAGCGGGCTGGCGAGCCGAAGTCAGGCGCTGAGATACGGCTTCGTCGGGACATGATGCGTCATGCCCGCGAATCAAACGCGGCTGACTCGAAATTCTCGGCCAGCCGTGCTGCTGATTACGGACACGACCCGTCGCGCCCCCGCGTATTGAGGCTGCCGCGACCTTAGCTCAAATCGCTCCGATCATCCCTGAGCATCCCGACGCGCTGCGCCAGCAGTTGATGCTGTTCCTGCGTCAGATCAGGGTCTTCGACGTAGATCGTCCGCGCCTCGCGTTGCGCCAGATCGACCAGATCGGGCGACATATCCTCGACCAGTTGCAGCGTCGATTTGCCGCTCTGCTGCGTCCCGACCAGATCGCCCGCGCCGCGCAGCTTCCAGTCGATCTCGGCCAGCTTGAAGCCGTCAGTCGTCTGCTCCAGCGCCAGCAGCCGCTCGCGCGCTTCCGGCACATTGGTGTCACAGACCAGCAGGCAGTAGGAGGCGTGACCGCCGCGACCGACGCGACCGCGGAACTGGTGCAGCTGCGCCAGACCGAAGCGGTTGGCGTTTTCGATCATGATCGTGCTGGCGTTGGGGATATCGACGCCGACTTCGGCGACCGAGGTTGTCACCAGCACGTCGAAGGTTTTCTCGCGGAAGGCCGCCATGACCTCGTCCTTCTCGTTCGGCTTCATCCGCCCGTGCAGCAGGCCGACGCGATGGTTGTAGAACACCTGCTGGAGTCTGGCGTAGGCTTCCATCGCCGATTCGGCGTCGATTTTGTCCGACGCCTCGACCAGCGGATAGACGATGAACGCCTGCCGCCCCTGATCGAGCTGATCCTCGACGAAGTTATAGGCGCGCTCGCGGGCCACCGGCTCGATCACGCGCGTCTGAATCGGGATGCGTCCCGGCGGCATCTCGTCGATGATGCTCAGGTCGAGGTCAGCGTACATCGTCAGCGCCAGCGTGCGTGGGATCGGCGTCGCGGTCATCACCAGCAGATGGGGGTTCGTGCCTTTGCCGCGCAGCGCGCCGCGCTGCTCAACGCCGAAACGGTGCTGCTCGTCGATCACGGCCAGCGCCAGATTGTTGAACTCGACGCCTTCCTGAATGATCGCGTGCGTGCCGATAATGACGTCAATCGAGCCGTCGCGCAGGCCGCTGTAGATCGACTCGCGCTCGGTGCTGCTCAGGGCGCTGGTCAACATGCCGACGACGATCCGCCGGTCGCCGGGCATTTTCTCGAAAGCGGCGCTCATGTTGCGGTAGTGCTGCTCGGCCAGAATCCCGGTCGGGGCCATGATAGCGGCCTGCCTGCCATTGGCGACGGCCATTGCCAGCGCGGTCAGCGCGACCGCCGTCTTGCCAGAGCCAACGTCGCCTTGCAGCAGTCGGTTCATCGGCAGGTCGAGCGCGATATCGCTGCGAATATCGTTGATCGCCCGCTGCTGCGCGCCCGTCAGCGGGTAGGGGAAGATGCGCTGCTGGAACTCGGCCAGCCATTCGTCGCTAACGTGGAGCGGGATGCCGGGAACGCCCTGCCACGTCCGCCGGTTCGCCAGCATCGCCAGTTGAAGCATCAGCAGTTCGTCGAAGATCAGGCGGCGTTTGGCGTGGTGCAGATGGTCGAAGCTCTCCGGCGCGTGTAGATTGCGAATCGTCCAGGCGAGATCGGCCAAATCAGCGCGTTCGAGCGTCGCTTCCGGGATATAATCGGGGACGCGATCCGCCCAGGCATCGACCGCCGCCTTGACGTTGTTACGAATCTCTCTGGCGCTCAAGCCCTCGGTCAACCCGTAGACCGGGACGATCCGCGCCGCCTGAAGGTTGTCGGCTTCGGCAAATTCCCATTCCGGGTTGGTCATCTGAATCCGGTTGCGGTAGATGCCGGTGACGCCGCGAATGACGATCTGCTGGTCAGGGCGAATCTGGCGAATCAGCCAGTGCTGGCCGAAGAATGTCACCGGCATCGGCGCAGTCCCGTCGTCGATAGTCATGAAGAAGTCGCGCCGTCCGCCTGCCGCGATTCGCACTTCGGTTGAGCGTACTGTGCCGATGACCGTGACGATCTGGTTCGGCTGAAGGCGCGCAATCGGTAGAAGCTGCGTGTAATCGTCGTAGCGTCGGGGCAGATAATAGAGCAGGTCTTTGACCGTCTCGATGCCGACCTTGCTCAGGACTTCGGCTTTGTGGGGGCCAATGCCCTTGATGGTATCGACGCGACCGCGCAGGCCGCGCAGCAGTTCCGACGCTTCTTCGAGGCTCATCGGCTTCCGGGGCTTGCGCGGCGGGCGCGCCAGCGTCGGGCGCGCGGGAATGTCGATACGCTGCGGCGCGGGCGACCGACCAGCGGAAAACTCGAAGTCATAGCCGCCCTCGTAGCCCCCGTCGAACGAGTCGCCGCCCCCTTCGCGCTGTCCCATCGGCTGCGGGCGGCGCTGCTGATCGCCGCCGTGGCCCTGGTCCTTGCGACCCTTGCTGCGGTTCTGGTTGTTGGGCGGGTTACGATTGCCACCCGGCTGCCCCTGGGGCTGGCCTTCCTGCCGACCGCCCTGATTTTGCGCTGACTGCGGCTGATTCGGCGACTGTGGCGGGCGTGGTTGGCGCTCGCGCCGTTCCTGACGTGGTGGACGTTCCGGCGGCGCGCCGGTTTCAGCTCCGCCTTCTGCGCCCGGTTCGGTAGGGCGTTCCGGGGCTGCGCTGCGCTGCGGTTGGACGCGGTTGAGGATGCGGTCGAGCATAACGGCGACCGACTGCTGGCGCTCGGCGTCGGCAGCGGCATCGTAGGCGCGCAGCGAGGCGATCAGTTCATCGGCCAGCGCGTGATGTTCTGGCCTGCGCGCCTGTTTGTGCGCGTCGATGGCCCAGTTGTCGCAGAAGCCGCTCAGACCGCCAATGACAGCGGTATTCCTGAAGCCCTGCTCGCGCTCCAGCTTGAGGATTTTGACCAGTGTTTCTAATGCCGATGGCATAGGGATTAGTTTCTCCAGGCTTGACTGACGGTTGCCACGCCGACTGCCCCTGGGCCGACGTGCGTGCCAACGGCAACGGTGAGATTGACGAAAATGGTGTCCGGCGGGGCCTGCTTGCCTAACTGCTCGAACAAGCTATGCGCGCCGTCGGGGTTGTTGGTGTGCAGGACGGCCAGTCGGTCGAGCGGAGCCTGTTCGACCGTCAGCCGCAGCAGTTCTTCGACCGCCTTGCCGAAGGTACGGACACGGGCGACCGAATGAACGTCGCCGTCTCTGACTTCGATGATCGGCTTGATCTGGAGCAGCGTCCCCAGACTGACTGCCGCCCAGCCGACGCGCCCGCTGTTGCGCAGATACTCCATCGTCGCCAGCGTGGCGTACAGGCGTTGATGCGCGCGCACGCGGGAAATCGCCTCGCGTACCGCCTCGACATCGCCGGTCTGTTCGGCGACTTCGGCGGCGATCAACACCTGCCAGCCGAGCGCCATCGCCGTCGTGCCGCTGTCGATCAGGCTGTAGCTGCCTTCCGGCAGTTTGCTCGCGCTCAGGCGAAGGGTATTATACACACCACTGAGCTTACTTGGGGCGGTAATGATGATCACGTGGTCTGCGCCCTCAGCCATCTCGTTAATCACCCGCTCGGCGACGCCGGGAGGTGGGCTGGACGTAGTCGCGTGCGGCTTGAAATTCGGCATCTGCTCATAGAAGGACTCGCGCGTGAACTCGCGGCCATCGTCGGCGTGGCTCTGGCCGCCGAAATTGACGTAGCACGGCACAACGCCGATGGCGTGCCGGGCCAGCCTTTCCGGCGGAATATCACAGGTGCTGTCAGTCACAAAGTGGATTTTTTTAAAAGTCATCCTCGTCCTCTTCGAGTTCAGTTTCCAGCACCACCAGCCCGGTCGCGTCCGTGCCGATCAGCGCTGCCAGCGAGGGGCCATACGCCGCGTAAGGGAAATGCCGCCCCGGAAACTCAATCGCCAGACGATCCTGCAACATGCGCGTCTGCTCGCTCATGTAGGGCTTGTGCTGAAGGATGACCGCGTCCTCTAATTCGGTAAATTCTACCACAAATTCGACCAGCCGTTCTATGGCCTGAATGCGTGTCCGCACCTTTTCCATCGCCTTGAGTCGACCGTCCTCGATAGTCAGGCACGGCTTGAGACTGAGCATCGCGCCGAGAATCGTTTGCGACGGCGGCATGATCTTATTCTGCATCAGGAAGTCCATCGACTCGCAGTAGTAGACTGAGTAGACGTGTTCGAGCGCGCCGCGTACTGCCCGTTCGGCGTCATCGACGTTGCCGCCGTCCTCGAAAACTTGCATTGCTACGCGCACCAGCATGGCCTGCGCCGTTGAGATGGTTTGCGAGTCGATGACGGCGATCTGCGCGTGACCGGCAAGCTGAGTTGCCGCTGCCTGCGCGCGCTGCCAGCCGGGGAACATCTCACGCGAGGCGTGGATCGAAATGATGCCGTCACAGTTCCGCAGCAATCGGGTGTAGACAGCCAGATACTCCGCTTCAGTCGGCGCCTGAATTCTCGGCGCATAAGGCTGGTGTGCCATCAGCCGGAAGGCGTCCTCGGCGCTCAGGTCAACGCCTTCGCGGTAAGTGCGTCCGGCAATCGTGATGCGATTCGGCACGACGGTGATGGGCCGCTGCTGGAGAAAATGCGGATTGGCGAAGTGGGCGCAGCTATCGGTAACGATCTGGTAGTTGGGCATCGGCTATTCAATCGCCAGAATACAGGGATAGAGCGGCTGACCGCCGTAGATAAGCTGAAACTCCTGCCGGGGATAGGCTGCTTGCAGCGCTTCGACCAGCGCCGCCGCTTTCGGCGGGCTGATGTCGATGCCGTGGTAGAGCGTGACTAGCTCGTGATGGGTGACGTCGGCTTTATCGAGCAGGGCGCGGGCGACGCCGAGCATGTCGTTTCCGGCGACGACCAGTTTATCATCGAGCAGGCCGATCAGGTCGCCCGCTTTGACCGTGACGCCGTTCAGCTCGACATCGCGGGTGGCGGTTGTGATCTCGCCGCTGATGACCGAACTGGCCGCCTCGCTCATCGCCTCGGCGATCTCATCGACGGGCAGGTTTTCTGCGCCGCGGTAGGCCAGCAGCATCGCGCTGACCCCCTGTGGAATGCTGCGCGTTGGGACGACGCGCACGCGCTTGCCTTCGATCATTTCGGCGGCCTGTTTCGCCGCCAGCAGGATATTTTTATTGTTGGGCAGCAGGATAATATCTTCATTCGGCAGGTCATGGATCAGCGCCAGAAAGTCGCCGGTGCTTGGGTTCATCGTCTGCCCGCCGCTGATGACGCGCGCGGCCTGAAGCTCTTCGAGAAACAGCTTCCGCAGCCCTGCGCCCGGCGCGACCGCGATCACTGCCGTGCCGGTCGCTGTCGCCTCACCGCTGGCTTCACGGTCGAGCCGCTCCTGCACGAATTCCTTGTACTGCATCTGCATGTTCTCAACGACCACGTCGTCGATTTCCGCGCCGAGGCCGATGACATAGCTGATCGGCACGCCGGGATCGTGGACGTGGACATGGACTTTAATCAGCGTCGGCGTGCCGACGACGACCGTTGACCAGCCGAGGGCGTCAATCGCCTGACGTATCGCCTCGACATCGAGGCCGCTGCCGTGCATCCGAAATTGAACGTCGTAGCCGTAACCCGCTTCGTCGTCCGGCGTGAGCGCCTGCTGCCAGCTATCGGGCGTCGACTCAGCGGCGACCGGCGCGAGGAAGGTCTTGCCGGAGAGATATTGCAGCATCCCTTCGAGCATATAGACCAGTCCCTGACCGCCGGAATCGACCACGCCCGCCTGCTTGAGGATGGGCAGCAGCATCGGCGTGCGCCGCAGCGAGGCGCGGGCGGCAAAGACCATCGTCTTGAGCGCCGCCACCAGATTGCGCTCGTCGTCTTCCTCGATCCGCTGGCGCACCGCTTCGGCGGCTTCGCGGGCGACGGTGAGGATCGTGCCTTCGGTCGGCGTTATCACGGCGTGATAGGCCATCCGCACCGCTTCGTCGCAGGCGTCGGCGAATCCGGCGGCGTCGAACGCGCTCCTGCTGCCGAGTCCCTGCGCTAGTCCCTGCCACAACTGCGACATGATCGTGCCGGAATTGCCACGCGCGCCATTGAGCGCGCCGTAGGCAATCGCCTGCGCGACTTTGCTGACGTTCGTCTCGTCGCTGTCGGCGATCTGATGGTAGGCTTCGCGCATCGTCAGCAGCATGTTGGTGCCGGTGTCGCCGTCTGGCACGGGAAAGACATTCAGCCGGTTGACGTGCTCGTAATTCTGCTCCAGCCAGACGAGCGCCGCTCCGGCCAGCTTTTTCAGGAGTTGACCATCACAGGTCAGGTTTTCGTCGGTTGCGGTCGTAAAAGCCTGTTTTGTAACCATGCTCATCCTGAAGGTAAGCTCGGCAATCCTGATTTTTTGCCTTTGTTCCGCCGGAAGTTTAGAAGAGACTGGGCTGCGCTTTCTATTGGAGGCGCGCTTGTTTGTGTTCGCCGACCTCGCCCCAACCTCTTTGTAGTCTCCATCTCTGTCGAATGTGAAGACTTCGACGCGCTCTGCCGTAAGCAGGAAGGGGAGAATGAGGCCGCTGCCTCGTGACTATTCGTTGGGGCATAATGATGCAGATAGAGAATTTAATATGCTAAGTCTGACCTCGCTCCGTTTACGGAACGAGGGAGCGGCCACGGTTTTTTAAGGGTATCTCATCTACCGTCTTATTTCCTCAAGCAACATGATTATGTTCGCTACAGCCCGATAGGATTGAACGCGCGCTTTTGCCGACACAACGATGTTGAGACTTCGATGCCACGCTCTGCCCCTCTCGTTACTCTCCCGTGTATTATGCTCCCATGAAGGTCGCGCGGCCTGCCCTTGAAATGGTCTGGCCCTTATGGTAGCATCACGAGGATGATTTCGGCAATTGTGGGTCACTGAGGGCAGGGCGATGGCGAAGTGTGAAAGTTGCGGCAAGAAACCCATGTTCGGCAACAGCCGAAGCTTCTCCATGCGTGCGACACGGCGTGAGTTCAAGCCAAACATTCAGCGTGTGCGTGTGCAGCAGCAGGACGGGACTTACGTGCGTAAGTACCTGTGCGCGAAGTGCATCAAGACACTGGCGAAGGTCTAACCGCCTTTTCCGTTTTTTGAAGCGCAGCTCAAAAGCCGGTTTTCACCGGCTTTTATTTTGCCCCGGCGCGGCGCAGATGGTCGATGCCTGCGGCAATCGACTCGTCGTGCGAAAAAATCGAGCTGCCTGCGATCAGCATGTTCGCCCCGGCGGCAACGACTTCGGCTGCTGTCTCGACGTTGATCCCGCCGTCAACGGCGATCTCGATGCTGCGGCCTGAGCGGTCGCACAGCGCCTTAATCTGCCTGATCTTCGGCAGCGTCTCTGGCAGAAATTCCTGCCCGCCGAAACCGGGATTGACCGTCATCACCAGCACCAGATCGAGCATGTGGATGATCTCGCCGAGCATGAGGGCGGGCGTGTGCGGGTTGATGGCGACGCCGACTTTGCAGCCGACCGCCTTGATTAACTGGAGCGTGCGGTGCAGGTTGGGGCAGGCTTCGACATGGACGCTCAGGCTGGACGCGCCCGCGCTGGCGAACGCCTCAAGCATATGATCCGGCTCGACCATCATCAGGTGGACGTCAATCGGCAGGGTCGTCGAGCGGCGCGCGGCTTTCAGCACGACCGGCCCCATCGTCAGGTTGGGGACGAAGCGGCCATCCATGACGTCGAAATGGATCGAGTCCGCGCCGCCGCGCTCGGCGTCGCCGATTTGCTGGCCGAGGCGGGTGAAATCCGCCGCGAGGACAGATGGTGCAATCTTGATCGGGAGTGTGGTAGTCACGTCGTTACCTTCCTTATGGTCGCTCACCTGATCGACTTTAACCCGGAACCGGCGTGCGGTAAACTCTATCGACGCTGCCTGAACACCAATAGGATGGGGGAAACTATGGAATATCGTCGGTTGGGCCATTCCGGCCTCAAGGTGAGCGCCATTTCGCTCGGCGCGTGGCTGACCTATGGCAGTGACGTGGTCGAGTTCGACAACGCCGTGAGCTGCATCCGCCGCGCTATTGAGCAGGGCGTCAATTACATCGACGTGGCCGACGTTTATTCCAGCGGCAAGGCGGAAAAACTGGTCGGCAAGGCGCTGAAAGATTATCGCCGTGGCGATCTGGTGATTGCCACTAAAGCCTACTGGCCGATGAGCGATAATATCAACGACCGCGGCCTGTCGCGCAAGCACCTGTTCGAGTCGGTGCATCGCTCGCTCAAGCGGCTCGGCACGGACTACATGGACATCTTCTTCTGCCACCGCCACGACGACGAGACGCCCATCGAGGAAACCGTCCGCGCGCTCGATGACCTGATCACGCAGGGCAAAATCCTCTACTGGGGGACGAGCATGTGGAACGCCGCTAACCTGACTGAAGGCGTGCAGGTGGCGAAGTCGATCAACGCGCACCGCCCGATTGCCGAGCAGCCGGTTTACAATATGCTCGAACGCGATTTCGTCGAGGGCAACATTCAGAAAGCGGCGCTCGACAACGACATCGGCCTCGTCGTCTGGAGTCCGCTGGCGCAGGGTGTCCTGACCGGCAAGTACAACGACGGCGTGCCGGAAAACAGCCGCTATACCAATATCGACTGGTTCCACACGTATGTCACCGAGGACAGGCTCACTCGCGCCCGCGCGCTGTCGGTGCTGGCCGCCGAGGTCGGCGTCACACCCGGCGCGCTGGCGATTGCCTGGGTGCTCAACAATCCGGCGGTGGACAGCGCCATCACCGGCGCGACCAGACCCGAACACGTCGATCAGAACCTCAAGGCGCTCGAAATCGACATCACGCCGGAACTCAACGAGCGCATCGAGACGATTTTGCAAAATAAACCGGTCGTGCCGAGCTACAACTAGCTCGGTCGCTCCATATGCGCTCACGCCGCCAGAGGCTGAGAGCCTTCCGGTTGCGGAAACCCGGCTCCCCTGAAGAAGTTGTTTGAATCACGTCTCTTCACAAACAACATCTGCTTCACCCCTCTCCTGCCGGATGTACAGACCGGGGAGGGGGGCCGGGGTGAGGGGGTTTTTACCCGATAAACCCATCCAGCAGCCCCTTATTGAGTTTCTCCTGTACGGCGACTCCGGCCTCGGCCTTCGTCACCTTGCCGTCGTGGTCACGGTCAATCCCTTTGTTCTGGTGATAGGCGATGGCGTTCACGTTGACGTCGAACAGCGCGGTGCTGTCCGCCTTGCCGACGGCGCGCGGCAGCAGGATCGCCACATACAGATCGACCAGCGTGTTCATGTGGCCGCTGTAGGGCGTGAGGTAGCGGTCAACGTAGTCGAGCTGGTCGATAGCGCTCATCGCCGCCAGCGCCGCGCCGGACGTCCCCAGCCCGACTGCCGTCCGCGGCATGAACTGAATCAGCCCGATGGCGCCGCTCCCGGCGGCGTTATGAATGGCCGGATCGAAGGTTTCGCCGGTCTCGAAAGCCATCGCTGCCATCAGGTAATCAGGGCAGGTTTGCAGTCGGGCAGCGATCATGCAGACTTTGGCCTTGAAAACCGGCGAGACTTTGCTCCCCCATGCGACCAGCCCATCGGCGACCTGCGTCATCCGCCGGAAGGTGCGGCCTTCCGGGTTGACCACGCCATCGAACGAGCCGAACTGCTTGCGCTGAAACAGCATGATCGCATCGACCGTGTTCTGATCGACCAGCGCGTTTTCATCCAGCGCGTAGTTGAGGCCGCCGTAGACCACCGGGACTTTATTCAGCAGCCGTTTGACGGCGCGAACGTCGGGGGGCTTGTTGACGGCGTTTCGACCGACAGGGGCGCTGATTCTGGGGGCCATAAGTCAACCCTTTGCGGCGGAGTTGAGGCGAAGCTGATCGAAGTCTATAATGCGGTGTCAATTTCCGAAAGTCGGTTGGCTGCGCCTTCACGCAGCCGAGAATGGACTGATCGCATGAACCGCACCGACCGCCTGCTGGCGATCATCCTCGAACTGCAAGCGAAGGGGACGCAGCGCGCCGAAGACCTCGCCGCGACCTTCGAGGTCAGCAAGCGGACGGTCTACCGCGATGTGCAGGCGTTGAGCGAAGCGGGCGTGCCGGTCGTTGCCGTGCCGGGGCAGGGCTATTCGCTGCTCGAAGGCTATTTCCTGCCGCCGCTGTCGTTCACTATCGACGAGGCCGCGCTGCTGCTGCTCGGCAGCGAAGTGATGGCGCAGAGCTTCGACGCGGAGTACAGGGCGTTTGCACAGGATGCAGCCTGCAAAATTGCCGGGGCGCTGCCGGAGCGCGTCCGCGAGGAGACGAGCCGGCTCAAGGATGCGATCCGCTTCTCGACTCATGAGACGGTTGACAACCCTGCTGAAGAAGATCATCTGCGCCAGATTCGGCGCGCGATTGTCCGGCGGCAGACGATCCGCCTGCGTTATTTCGCGCGTTTCGGCGACGGCGAAACGGTTCGTGAGGTCGATCCGCTCGGCCTGATTCACTTTCGCGGCATCTGGCAGGTCGTCGGCTACTGCCATCTGCGCCAGGCGATTCGCAGCTTCCGTATCTCGCGCGTCGAAGCGCTGACCGTGCTGCCACGCGGCTTCGACCGACCCGGCTTCAGCCTGACGGCTTACCTGCGTCAGAAGCGGCGTGAGGAACGGGCAGCCGGGAACTGGATCGTTGTCCGGGCGTTATTCGATCTGGAGTCGGCGCGCTGGGTGACGGAGACGCCGTCGTTCTTCGCTGTCGATACCGTGACTACGCCTGATGGCCTGCTGGTCACGCTTCACGTCCCGCGCGAGCAGGACGCCGTCCAATGGCTGCTCGGCTGGGGGCGGCATGTCCGTGTCCTCGAGCCAGATTCGATGCGCCAGTCGATAGCCGACGAAATTGAGGCCATGCGCGAGAACTTCAGCCAGCCAGAATCGCTGCTGCCATAACGCTGTCACTCAGCCCGCGTATCCTGAAACTATCCGCAGTTATTCAGGAGAGATGCAGATGGCTGGCAGACCTTCGTTCGACTTCGTCATTCTGTTCGTTCAGGATTTAGACGCCGCCCGGACTTACTTCACCGAGACGCTGGGTTTCATGTTCGTGCCGGAAGAGAGCGCGCCGACTTTCAGCTATCTGAAGGGCGACGGCGGCATTGACTTTGGATTAGCGCAGGGCGGGGAAGGCTCGCGCCGCGCGGTCGGCAGCGTCGAGATTTACTTCAAGACGCGCGACCTCGAAGCGCAGCGCGCGGCTTACGCGGCAGCGGGCGCGAACCCGACGCCGATCATCGAGCGCCCGTTCGGCCTGATCTTCGGCCTGCCCGATTACGACGGTCTGCCGCTGATCGTCATGGGCGGGTAGTGTCGAAGTCATTGCGCCTCTGGTTCCCCCTCGCTGCTTACCGAGAGGGGGCCAGAGGGGCGCGGCGCTGCCGTCGTGGAACCTGCCGGAGTCAGTCGATAACCAGCCAGCCCGTTGAGCTGTCCTGGGAAAGGGCTTGACATCTGGTTATGCTATTGAAATAACCCGTAGCAGGAGCTGCAAGATGCGTGTAGTCGTTATTGGAGGGAGCGGTCATATCGGAACCTATCTTATCCCCATCCTGGTGGCGAAAGGCTATGAGGTCGTCAATATCACGCGCGGGAAAGCCCAACCCTATGTAAATAATCCAGCGTGGAGAGCTGTTCGCCACATCCCCATCGACCGCGAAGCTGAGGAGCGGGCAGGGACCTTCGGCCAGCATGTCCATAACCTGAAGCCGGACATCGTCATCGACCTGATCTGTTTCCGCCCGGACAGCGCCAGGCAAATCGTCGAGGCGCTCCGGGGCGAAGTTCAGCACTTTTTGCACTGCGGAACGATCTGGGTTTACGGTCATTCGACACAGGTGCCAGCCACTGAAGACCAGCCCTGTCGGCCTTTTGGCAGCTATATTGATACCCGAACGATCATCGCTCAGGATAGCCGGGTGGTGGTCGAAAACGTGATGACGGCTACCTTCGTGCATGATTATGAAGGCGTGAAGGCGACCGGGCGGGTGTTTAGCGTTCGTGAAGCTGTTTTCTTCGATATGCAGGATGGCCTGATTAAGGATGTGCGCGTCTATCTCGACCGCAAGTCTCAGGATGAACAACTGGGACTTGGACTGAGTGGTGGCGAGATTGTGTCGTTCACCGGCGACACGGATGGCCGTGGTTAAACGCCGACAAATCGGGCTGGCGGACAGGAGAAACAGGTGATGTCCGATCTTTCTCCCCTCTCCGCTTGCGGAGAGGGGCCGGGGGTGAGGTCAACCGGCGTGACCAACCGCGCCCCGACGAAGTTCCCTGCCGCATCTTTCTCCCCTCGCCCTGAGGGAGAGGGGCGGGGGTGAGGGCCGTCAACCGGCGTGACCAATCGCGCCCCGACGAAGTTCCCTGCCGCATCCTTCTCCCCTCTCTGCTTGCGGAGAGGGGCGGGGGTGAGGTCAACCGGCGCGACCAACCGCGCCCCGACGAAGTTCCCTGCCCCATCTTTCTCCCCTCGCCCTGAGGGAGAGGGGCCGGGGGTGAGGGTGAGTATCGGGCTGGTTCCGGGGTCAGGGAGTGGGGTCGGTTTTGTTCGTCCGCTGGCGCTTGATGACCTCAGACTTCAACTGCCCGCAGCCAGCGTCGATGTCGATGCCCCGGCGCACGCGGATCGTCGCCGGGACGCCGTAGGTCGCCAGAATCTCGATGAACTGGCGGATGGCGGGCGACTGCGATGGCTGCCCGCCATAGCCCGCCGTCGGATTGAGCGGGATCAGGTTGACGTGGCACATCAGCCCGCGCAGTAATTCGCCGAGCAGGTGCGCCTGAAGCGCCGTGTCATTTTCTCCGGCGATCAGCGCCCACTCGAACGTCATCCGGCGGCTCGACTTCTCGACGTAGTAGCGGCAGGCGTCGATCAGCTCCCGGAGCGGATAGCGCCTGTTGACCGGCAGTAGCGCGCTGCGCTCGTCGTCGGTGGCGGCGTGCAGGCTGACCGCTAGCCTGACCTGCAAATCTTCATCGGCGAAGCGGCGGATCATCGGCACGAGGCCGACTGTGCTGACGGTGATGTGGCGCGCGCCGATGCCGAGCTCGCTCATCAGCCGCCGAATAGCCGCCAGCGTCGCGTCATAGTTGTGGAATGGCTCGCCCATCCCCATCAGCACGATATTCGACAGCCGCTCGCCGCGCGCTTCGAGGTCGCGGGCGAAGGCCATGGCCTGCTCGAAAATCTCGGTCGATGTCAGATGGCGGGCGAAGCCCATCTGCCCGGTGGCGCAAAAGACGCAGCCCATCGCGCAGCCCGCCTGAGTCGAGATGCAGGCGGTGCGCCGCTCGTCGTCGTACTCCATCAGCACCGACTCGATCAGTTGGCCGTCGTGCAGCTTGTAGAGCCGCTTGATCGTGCCGTCCTTGCTGACCTGCTCGGCTTCCAGTTCCAGCGCGCCGAGCGTCGTTTCGGCGGCGAGGCGCGTTCGCAGCGCGGCGGGCAGGCTGGTCATGCCGTCGAACGAGGCGGCGCGCTTCTCGTAGAGCCACGACCAGACCTGTTTGGTGCGGAATTTCGGTTCGTTCCAGCTTTCGAGAAGCTGAGCGAGTTCGTCCTGAGTGAGTTCGTACAGATTGATCATCTTTTTCTACCTAAGCGTATGTACAGCGCGATCAGGCCGACCAGAAGCGCCGCGACGACTGTCAGCAGCGCGATTCCCAGCGGTGAGAACGGCGCTAGCGCGGGCTGCGCTGCGGGCGGGGCAGGCGTCGGAACTGGCGTCCATAGCGCCAGGCTGTTAGCTGGACGCGGCGTGACGCTTGGAGTCGGTGGAATTGGCGTCCATGTCGGGCGGAGCGTTGGCTGCGGCGTGCGTGAGGGGAACGTAGTGGCCGTGGCGGTTGGCGGAGTCGTCGCGGTCGCGCTCGGTGTGGCCGTCGGAGCCGGTGTCGGCGTTGGCGGGCCATAGGGAACGTAGTTGTAGGCTCCGACCGCCGCGTCGGTCAGCAGCCAGCGCTGCACGGTCGGCACGAACGTGGTCAGCGATTGGCCGAGCGCAGCTTCAAGCGCCGGTTGAAAGCCCCTGTTCGCGCCGAATTTTTCAGCCAGCGCCATCAGGCCGTCAATACCTACCCGCTCGGTCAGATAGAGCACAAGGCTGTAGCTTTCGGCGCGCCACAGATCGTCGCGTTCGTTGACGCTTGCCAGCCGGTCGGTCGGAATCAACCGCTGCGCCCGTGCCGCCGCGACTGCCGGAGCCAGCAGCGCGGTTTTGCGCGACGGCGTGAAGAAAGTGCTGAAGCCGTAGCGGAACCAGTCCGGCACGCTGGCTGCGCGCCAGTTTGCGCCGAAACGCGCATCGACGAGATCAGCCGTGATCGCCTCGCTGGCTGCGCCGCCCGTTCCCGCCGCTGCGCTCAGGACGCGGACGCCGCTGGCGTCATAGAGCGCCTGCGCGTGAGCCGGGTCGCAGGCGACGCCGTCGAGGGCGAGCGGCTGGCCGCCGCTGTCGAGCGTGCAGCCGGGAGCCACGTTCGGCGGGTAGATGATCCAGTGAAAAGTCGGCGCTGCGCTGCCGTAGAGCTGGCGCAGCACCGGCTGAATCGCGCGCAGGATAGCGCTCGGATCGCCGACGCTGTTGGGCGCGGCGACGGTCAGCGTCCCGGCATTATTGGCGGCGCTAACCCACGGGACGCGCGGATCGATAAGCTGCACGTCGGCGTTGACGGTCTGCTGGCGACCATCGGCGGCATTGACGTTCCAGCTTGCGTGGATGAAATCGAACAGCTTTGGCGCGGGATCGGTGGGGATCGTCCAGACGACGTCGAGTCTGCCGGGTGTTTTCTCCGCTTCGGCAAGCTCGACGTCGAGGGTTGCCAGCGGTTTGTCGGTCGCCAGCGTTAGCGTTGCGCTGCGAAGGCCGCCTGCCGCGAGGTTGGTCGTCAGGCTGAAGCGGATCGCCTGCGGATAAAGGACGGTCGCCTGCGCGCCGGTGATGAACGGCGGCGGCGTGGCGGTCGATTGCGCGGCAGTTCGGCTGACCAGACAGAGGCACAGGCCGAGGGCGAGCAGAACGGTGCGCACGATTTAGACTCCGCCGAGCGACGCGCCGAATAGAATGGCGAGCGTCAGCGGGACGAAGTTGTAGACGAAATGAGCGATGATCGACGTCGAGGTGCTGTAGCGCTGCCGCAGCCAGCCGAGCACCAGCGCGATGACGAAGATCAGCGCCGTCGCCGGAGTCAGCGCGTACTGCGTGTGGATGACGGCGAAGAACAGGCTGGTCAGGACGATGCCGAACACCGGCTGAATCGCGCCCCGGAAGAAGATTTCCTCGCCGACTGCCGACGTAATCGAGACAATTAGCGCCAGCGGCAGTGTGTTGATCGCCAATCCGATCTGCTGCGCGGCGACCGTTTGCGCGGCGAGCTGGTCGGCGGGCGTGATGGCTGTCCAGAGGGCGGCGGCGATGATCTCGACGCCGAACAGGATCAGTCCGGCGAGGACGCCAATGCCGACGTCCCGGCGCGTGGGCAGGCGCAGGCCGAGCCGCTCGATGACCTGCTGATGGGTGCGGCGGATGGCGAGTCCTGTGCCGAGCAGCGAAATGACGATCCACATCAGCCCCTGAAACAGCAGTTCGCCCGGCGCGATGCCGCTGGTGGCGATAGTTTCAGCCATCCCGGTCAGGCCGCCGCCGAGGATTAGCCCGGCGAGCGTCATGACGATCAGGAACAGGCAGAGGACGATGGCCGTCATGTGGACGTTCGAGACCGGATTGAAGGTCGCATCGCCCGGCACGATCCGTCGGAGCAGCAGGCGCGTTGGCGGTGACGCGACGACCAGCAGGCTGTAGCTGCCCGCTAGCACCGTCACGATGAAGAACAGCGCCGCGTCACGCAGGTTGATGGTGATATCGGCGTTCGGGGAGACGCGCCCGCCGCCGATGGCGACGAACAGCACCATCAGCCCGACGAGCAGCATAAACGCCGCCGTGCCGAACAGCAGCCAGCGCAGCACGCCGCCGCGCTGTTCGGTCGCGTCCTGCACGTTCGCCAGATAGATCGTGAGGCCGACGTAGAGGATGCCGACGATCACGACGCCCAGGCTGCCGAAATCCATAGTGTTTACCGATCACGTTGAGCGGAAATGAGCCGCTATTATAGCAGATTTCCGCGCCATTCCGGTGTTGACCGGGGGCGACCGGTTATGCTAGACTAAGGGTAAGACGCCCTGAACCTGGAGGGATGGCCGAGTGGTTTAAGGCGGTGGTCTTGAAAACCTCTGTGGCTCTCTGGGTCACCGTGGGTTCGAATCCCACTCCCTCCGCTCCAATAGGGTAGGTCGTCGTACTGGGGAGATGCCAGAGTGGACGATCGGGGCCGCCTGCTAAGCGGTTATACGTGGGTAACTGCGTATCGCAGGTTCGAATCCTGTTCTCCCCGCACAATAGGAAGTTATCCGAACTGCTTCCTGAGCCGAGACCGCTCGAATTTCGAGCGGTCTTTGCTTTTCTGTCCTTATTAATCGCCTTCGCCCCACTGCGTACTTGGTCAG
>CAZZAO010000099.1:0-21618 GCA_964652205.1 uncultured Anaerolineaceae bacterium
CAGCGCAGCATCAGCTTGCTCGGAACTTCAACGCGAGCGGGCATTTACGAGCCTCAGCAGGACCTAGCCGACAGCGCACAAGCATAGCACATGCCTGAGGGCGAACCAATGCGCAGCCTGCCGCGACGCAGCAGCTTCACGCAAGAGATGGTAGAATGCGTGAGAAGCTTATCCGCCTCTCGCCCTAAGGACGGATACCCCGATGGATGCCAGAGTCCTGATTATTGAAGATGACCGCGAGCTGTCGCGTCTGCTCCAGTTGGAGCTGCGCCGCAACGGCTATGAAGTGATCGCCGCAAACAATGGCCTTGAGGGCCTGCGGGTGTTCCATACCGCCCGGCCTGACCTGGTCGTGCTGGATGTCGGCCTGCCGTTGATGGACGGGCGCATGGTCTGCCAGCGTATCCGCGAGCTGTCGGACGCCATTATCGTCATGATGACCGCGCAGCAGATGTCCGAGGCCGATATTGCCGCCGGGCTGGATATGGGCGCGGATGAGTTTCTGCTCAAGCCGATCCGCAATGTCGAGTTCATGGCCCGCGTCCGCGCGCTGCTGCGCCGCACCCGACTGACCGAAGAATCGACCGCGAACCTGCCGATGGTCTACGAGGACGATTACCTCAAGGTGGACATCGAGGCGCGGCATGTCTGGGTGCGCGGCACAGAAGTGCGCCTGACGCCAACCGAGTTCAAGCTGCTGGCGCTGTTCGTCCAGCATCCGGGTGAGGTGCTGACCTTCCAGCACGTGCTGGAGCGCGTCTGGGGCTTCGAGTACACCCGCGAGCATCATTATCCGCGAATTTACGTCTCGCACCTGCGCCACAAAATCGAGCCGGACGCCAAGAATCCGACCTATGTCCAGAACGAGTATGGCATCGGCTATCGGTTCGTCAGGCAGGGATTGGGATGATCTTCGCCTCTTTCTCCGATCCTCTCACGCCGGGGAATGGGTGGAAATCGCCGTTCGCTGATTGAAAACTTCAGGAACGCCGCCAGGCGGATGCAGCATCGCGCAGCGCATCTAGCCCGCCCGCCTGCTCAAGCGTCAGCCTGAGGCGGAAATCGACGCTCTGCGCCTGATCCTGTGGCCGCGCGACTTCGATACTGTAGCTGCCTGTCTGCGGCAGTTGGACGCGCTGTAAAATCGCGTCGGGCTGGTTCGGATCGTCGGCAGCGCGACTCTGCTCGACCAGCGCGCCCTGTCCATCGGTCAGCTTGATGACCGGCTGAAGATCGCCAGACGATACGCTGACCTGAATCGTGACGATGTCACCCGCGCTGCCGCTGAAGGTAAAGACCTGCGCTGGCGACGTGTCGTTGAGCGCGCCATCCTGAAACGATCCGTAGGTTATGGCGCGGCTGAAGACGCCGGAAGGCTGCGCGTCGGCATCAGCGGGGTCGTAACGCAGCGCGAAATCGCCCTGCGTCGAGCCTGGCCCTTGCAGAGAACGGGCCGCGACCACGGTATAGACGCCGGACGCCGGGAGCTGCAAGCCGCGAATGGCCGCGTCGCCCGTGCCGTCGCTCGCGTCGTCACGGGCCAGCTCGCGGCCTTCCGGGTCGAGGATGAGCAGCCGCGCCTCAAGGTCGCCGGAACGCGCCTTAAGGCTCAAGTTGACGATGTCGCCCGCCTGGCCGATGAAGGTGTAGAGCGCCGCCGGAGTCATGTCGTCAATCGTCCCGGTCGTGGGTCGTCCGGCCAGCAGCGACCCGGCGACATGGACGGCAGGCGCAGGCTCGACGGTTGGTTCGGGCGCACGCTGCGCCTTTGCCGAGGGCGTATCCGTGGGCGGCAGCAGCGGGATGCGCGTCGGCGCGAATGTCATGACTGCTGTTGGCGCAAGCGTCACAGCGCCTATCGACGCGACCGGGCGGCTCGCGGTCGCCGACGGCGGCACGCCGTGGGCCTGTCCGGCGCAGCCGCTCAGGGCGGCCAGAATGACCGGCAGCAGAGCGCGGCGCACGGCCCGGCTAGCTCCCGCCCTGAGCCGTCGTCCGTGAGGCCGATTTAGCGCCCTTGACGCCCTTAAGACCGCGCCCCGCCGTCAGCGCGATCAGGCTGGTCTGGTAGTTGTAGGTGTTGCGGCGCTTTTCAGCGTGAGCATCGCGCGCCAGCTCGATAAGCTGATGGACGAGGTCACGGGCGCTCAGCCCTTCGCCCTGCCACAGATAGAAGGCGACGGAACCGGGCATAGTATTGATCTCGTTGAGATAAACCTTGCGCTCCGGCACATTCACCAGAAAGTCGATTCGCGCTGTCCCGCGCCCGCCGATAGCGCGGAAGGCTTCGACGGCGACCCGCTGCACCTCGGCAGTCAGCCCGGCATCGAGCGGCGCAGGGATGACGCGCTCGGCGCTCTTCATGCCGTCGCCGCCGCGCAGATACTTCTCCTCATAGGTCAGGAACGACGCCCACGACACCGGCTGCTCCAGCACCGAGGCGCGGATTTTGTCGCCGTTGCCAAGCAGCGCACAGTTGATTTCAGTTGCGTCAGCCACGGCAGGCTCAACCAGCACCTGCCGGTCGAGGTTAGCGGCCACGTCAATCGAGGCGCGCAGCAGGCGTTCGTCGTCAACGCGGCTGATGCCGATGCTCGAGCCGAGCGTCGCCGGTTTGACGAACAGGGGGTAGGCGAACTGCTCGGAAATCCGCTTGATGACTGCATCCGGCGTGTCAAGCCATTCGCTGCGAGTGAAGCTGTAGGCAGCGACGACGTTGATGCCCTGCTGCTTCAAAACCGTTTTCGTCAGCAGCTTATCGTTCGCCAGCGCCGAGGCCAGCACGCCGCAGCCAACGTAGGGAATATCGGCCAGCTCGAGCAGCCCCTGAAGCGTGCCGTCCTCACCATGCGAGCCGTGGACAGCCGGAAAGACGACGTCGAGCCGCCGCACCTGACTCTTGCCGAACAGCCCGCCCGGCGTCGGGTTGACGATCAGGCCATGATGCTGCGTGCTGGGCGAGATCAGCGTTTGCTGCACGCCAGCCAGACTGATCAGCTCGTTGGTGTACTGCTTCAAGTCCAGCAGCGGGTCGCCAGTCAGCCAGCGACCATCGCGGTCAATATAGATCGGCACGACGTCGAAGCGAGCCGGGTCGAAGGCGCTCATGACCTGATGTCCCGTAACGACCGATACATCGTGTTCGACGCTGCGGCCCCCAAAGATCACGCCGACGGTTGTTTTTCGCTGTGCGCTCATAGTCGCTTCCTTTGTGCGCGCGGCCTCACGGAGTTTCCTGAAGCTGTTTGAGCAGCGCGACCATTTTCGGGTCGGCAGCATTGCCCGCGAGTGTGACGTATTTCTGCAAGTTGGAAATCATGGCGGGCTGGTTGTTCTGCGCCTGATAAACCTGCGCCAGACCGAGATACGGATTGGCCCAGGTCGGCAAAAGCTGAATCGCAGCGTTGAAATCTGCCGTCGCCTTACTGTAATCTTTCTGGGAGAAATAAACACTGGCCCGGTTGAAGTAACCACGGGCGAAGTTGGGGTCAATCCTGATGGCAGCGGTGAAATCCTCGATGGCGCGAGCCGGGTTCTTGCCTGCCATGAAGACAACGCCGCGCGCATTCAGGGTTTCCGAGTCGTTCGGCTTGAGCTTAAGCGCCTGATTGAGATCGTCGAGGGCGTTCCTGAGCGCGCCCGCCGCGATGTAGGCATTGCCACGATAGAAATAGGCATCGCGCTGAGTCGGATCCAGCTCGATGACCGCGCTCAGGTCGCTGATGGCTTTGCGGAAATCGTTACTGTTGAGGGAAATCTGGCCGCGATAGAGGTAGGCCGAAGCGAGGTCAGGGTTGATACGAATGGCGCGGTCGAGGTCGGCCTGCGCCTGATCGAACCGCCCGGTCAGGAAGTACGCCTGACCACGCAGGGCGTAAGCCAGCGCAAAGCCGTTATCCTTCTGAATCGCGCCGCTGAAGTCGCTGATGGCGCGGTCATAGGCTTGCAGGTCGAGGTACAACCGCCCTCGGTTGGTCATGGCGCTGACGTTACCGGGATTCAACTGGATAGCGGCGTTGTAGTCCTGCATAGCGGTGCTGTACTGCTTGAGCATGTAATTGAGCCGTCCGCGCGAGATATAGGCCTGCACCAACTTCGGATCAAGCTGAATCGCCATATTCAGGTCTTTGAGGGCGTTATCGTAGTCCCCGGTATCGACGAGCAGCGAGCCACGATTGGCGTAGGCTCTGGCGTAGTCCGGTTCGAGCGCGATGGCCTTGTTGTAATCCTGGAGCGCTTCCTTGCGTTTGCCCAGAACAGCGTAAGCCGCGCCGCGATTGTGATAGGCTTCCGCCGCCGCCGGGTTGAGCTGGATCGAGCAGGTCAACTGCTCGATGGCCTTCTCGTAATCCCCGGTGCTGATACTCTGATAGGCAAAGTCGATAAACTCCTGCGCGGACGGGCCATCACAGGAAACCGGCGTCGCTGTAGGGACTGGCGTCCCCACATTCTGCGCCAGCGCCAGCGGGCCAATGCTCAGGCCGATGACGACTGCCGCAGCGACTCCCAAAACAGACTTGCTCAACATACCCTTCCCCTCATCACCGTGTCGATAGCAGGCTGACAACGTATACCACAAAGATGGTAAAGGTTGTAGAAAGCTCGATCACGTAACCGATCAATTGCAGCTTAAAAACAGTTTTGCCGACCTTAACGGCCAGATGCATCTGCCGCCGATGGATTAATTCGACGGTCAGCGCGCCGATGATGCCGCCCACCATCGTCCCGACAATCGGGATCGGGATGGTGAACGTGCCGATCAAGCCGCCGACGAAAGCTGCCGCCGAGGTCAGGCAGGACAGCCCGCCCGTCCGCACGCCGAGCAGCGGCAGCCACAGGTCACGGGCCGCGCCCGTCACCATGATGGCAGTCGCCACGACTGCCGCCGCTGGCGTGAAGTGCGTGAAGTGGTCAAGGACGCCGAAGACGATGGCAATTGCCCACATCAGCAGCGGGCCGGGCATGATCGGCACGAACGAAATCAGCAGCACGACCAGCATGACGCCGGTCGTCAGCACGGCGAGCGGGAGTTCCATGAGGTTCATTACCTGTACTCTCCACTCATGACGAATAGGTATCCGGCAGATCGTTAAGGAATAACACCGTATCCCCCGCCTGCAAACTCGACTGATACCACATTATCGCCTCGGCCAGCGTCTCAACCACCTGCAAACGGGCCGGGTCGAACCCGGCATCAAGCAGCCCGGCCTTAATGGGCGCAGTCTGTTTCGCGCCGACCAGCACCACGTCCGACGCCTGGGCCGCCGCCAGCGTGCCGAGCCTGCGATTTTCCGCGTCCATCAGCGGCCCCAGCTCGACCATGCCGGGCGTAATCAGCACCCGCTTGCCCGACGTATGCAGACTCAACACCTTGAGCGCGCCGATGATGCCGACCGGGTTGGCGCTGTAAGCGTCGTTGATGATCGTGATCCCCTCGGCGGTCGATTGGCGCATCAGCCGAGCCTCGGCAGGCTGCAAGCCGCGAACGCGCAGGGCGATCTCACGCAGCGACAGGCCCTCGTGAGCTGCGACTGCCGTCGCCAGCAGGATGTTCGTGACGTTGTGCTGGCCGAGCAGCGCCGTCTCGAAACGTTCGGACACGCCGCGCTCGCGGTCGGTGACGGTGAACGTCAGGCCAGCAAGCGTCTCATCAATGGCCGAGGCGATGAAACGCGGGCCATCGCCAGCGGACGGATCGGCTTCGCGGCTGACGGTGAGCCGCGTCGCCGGATAACCGCGCTCGGCCATGGCGCGGACGTAGGGATTGTCCCAGTTGAAGATGCCGACGCCGTCCGGCGGCAGCCCTTTAATCAGCTCATACTTGGCGGTGGCGACGTTGTCGAGGCTGCCGAAGCGCTCCAGATGCTGCGGCCCGACCTCGACGACAATGCCGATAGTCGGGTGTGTCAGGTCGCACAGGCGCTCGATCTCGCCGGGAATATACGCGCCCATCTCGGCGATCAGATAGTCGATGCTGTGATCGTTGGCGACATCATTATTGATCGCCATGCTGACTCCCATCAGCGTGTTATAGCTTTTCGGCGTGGCGTAGACCTTATAGCGCCCGTTGAGGAGATGAGCGAGGTAGGTTTTGGTGCTGGTCTTGCCATAGCTGCCGGTGATGCCGATGACGGCAGGATGGACCTCAGCCAGCGCGCGTTTGGCCCTGGCGACAAAGCGACGGCGCAAGCTCGCCTCGACCGGCGTCATCAGCAGATTGCCGGCGATCAGGAAGATCGGCGCGAGGATCAACACCAGCCAGCCGCCGATCCCGATTGCCATCAGCCGCAGCGTGGCATCGTCTGGCAGCAGCGAAAGCAGCCACAGGCCGAAGATCGTCACCGCCGTGGCGATGACGAATGCCGCGCCGAGCATCCGTTTGGCGCGGGCAGTCGCGCGGAAAGGCTTTTTGATCTCGCCTTCCGCTGCGGGCCACGCGCCGACCAGCGCCGCGACGATGCCAATCGTGGCTGGAAAAGCGATTCCCGCGCCTTCCGCCAGCAACATGCTGAAGGCAGTGCCGACCACGCGCGCCATCAACGGGCGCGTTGGCAGCCAGCGGACACGCTCGCGCAACAGCCAGCGCAGGTAACGCAGGCTGTCGTATTCTTCGATCTGGTAGAAACGCGCCTGCCGGTGAATGCGGAAGCCCGAGCCAACCAGCCAGATCAGGGCGACGAGAGTCGAGATGAGCAAGGTCATCGAGCAAGTACCGAGTTTGAATTGCGCCGACGCCGCAGCAGACGGGCGGCAACCTTCATGCGTTGAATGGTCAGTGCCGGTAGAAGTAATCGACGATCCGCGCCGACTCGACCGGCTTATCGATGTAACTGTAGTGTCCCGCGCCGCTCAGAATCACCAGCCCGGCGTCGGGGATCGTCTTTTCGAGCAACTGCCCGTGCGCGAGCGGCGTATCTGCGTCGCCGTCGCCCCAGAGCAGCAGCGTCGGCACTTTGACTCGCGCTGCTACCGGCAGCAGGTCTTCACTGACGATGCGGACGAAAGTTTCACGCAGTGGCCCGGCATTCCTGAAATCAGCCGAGCCATAGCGGTCGTTATACCAGCCGCGCAGGTGGTCGCTGGCCGCTTTCAGCCCGACGGACGCCAGTGTTTGCCGTGCTAGCTTATACGCTTTCAGCCGCGCCTGTGTTGCGGTCGAAGGCGGCGTGCGAACGCCAGCGCTGTCGGCCAGCACCATTTTGCTGACGCGCGCGCTGTGTTCCGCGCCGAGGACGAGGCCGATGCGCCCGCCGTTGGAATGACCGAAGTACAAGACCTGATCCAGACCGAGCGCGTCGAGATAGGCCAGCGTGAAATCAGCGTAGTCGCGCACGCCCCAGGCCGACGGCGGGAGATCGCTGCCGCCAAAGCCGGGCAAATCTGGCGCGTAAACACGATAGCCGAGCGGCAGCAGCCGACTGCCGAGCGGCATCATCAGGTCAGCATTCGCACCCCAGCCATGCAGCATCAGCAGCGGCGTCCCCTCACCGGCAGCGATGTGGGTCACGCGCAGCCCGGCCACAGTGAGCATCATTTTGGTCGGTATCGTCGTGGTCATCGCCCCGGATTATAGCAGGTTTCTTTCCGGTTTGCGGCGCGGCGCTGCCATCTGCCGCGCTATCCCTGCCCGCCGCGCCAGCCGCTCCAAACGGGGAACAGCCCGCCTGCCGTGACGGGTCAGGCCCGCGCAGCGTGACGCTCGAAAGCGCGCCGAGATGGAATACAGGCCATCCGGCACTTGGATGACGCGCCGCAATTCGCTAGACTGGCGGCAGTGTTCACCCACCAGAAAGGAGCCATCATGCGGCTTCTGGCCCTTGTCTTTGCAGCCCTTTTCAGCCTGATGACGGCTGCGCCATCGCCGGTCATCGACGCGAGCAACGTCAGCGCGCTCGGTCTTTCCCTTTCGATTGACTACGCGAAGCAGCCAGCCGCCCTCGGCAGGCTCGAATCGGGCGGCTTCTCGATCAACGCCGACGCCTCGCGGATCGCGGTTCGCAGCCGCGAAGACGCCGTCGTGATCTGGGACGGCACAGGTCAGCCCCTCGACCGCTTCGACATCAAGGGGGCCGACGGCTACGCCGATACGATCCTCGACACCGCCTTCAACGCCAGCGGGAGTCGATTGGTCGCCATCGCCTCGGACGGGGCGAGCTACGTGCTGGCGGTGCGGCTGCTCGACGAGCAGCGGACGCTGGCGCTGCCCTTCCCCAAGTCGCCAGATACCCCGCTGAAAGCCTGGTTTGACGGGAACGCCGACGCGCTCTGGGTTGAGGCTACGCCGTTCGACCCCGGCCAGCACAGCTACGTCGCCCACATCCCCTTCGACCCGACCAGCGGGGCAGTGAGCGGCGCTGTGACGCGGCTCGACTCCGGGCCGGAGAACGACGCCGACTCGTATGCGCGGGTCGGTCGGGTCGCGCCGCCGCGCGCAATCACGACGACCGCCAGCGGCACGGTTAAGCTGTGGGATTTACGTACCGGCGATGTCACGGCCTCGGCGGACGTCGGCGTACCGACGGTCTTCGGCGGGCTGGACGCCAGCGCAACCCATTTCGCCTGGCGCGACCCCTACTCGCAGGAACTCCACCTGCTCGACTTCACAACCGGGCAGGACAAGCCTGTGGCGACGCTCGACGGCGCGTATATCTCGTTCATCACCCTCAGCAAGGCGGCAGATGTGATCCTTGGCGTCCATGTCGCCAGTCAGCCGGTTGTGGTCGCCTGGAACACCGCCACCGGTCAGCGCCTCGACCTCGGCGCGTTCCGGTCATGCCGACGCACGCCGGACATGGCGCGGATCAGCGCCGACGGGACGACGCTGGTCATCGGCTGCGACAGCGGCATCGACATCTGGAAAGTCAAAACGGCGTGAGGCGTGAGGAAGGCGAACTAATTCCTGCCGATTGGCCTGTCGGGTCGCTCAGGACTGTCGCGCATTTTGCCTGCGGACACGAAAAACCGTGTCCCTACAACCGGATGCCGGTCTTTCCGATTCCCGGTTCCACTTTTAGTCAGCATTCAGCACTTTAGGCTACAGGGGAGCATGGCAATGAACGTCGAAACCTATCGCAGTCTGTTCGAGTACAACCGCTGGGCCAACGCGCGGGTGTGGACGTGTGTGCTGGCGCTGACGGACAGCCAGTTCAATGAGCCGTCAGATTACTCGCTCGGCTCGGTTCAGCACCAGATTGTCCATACGATGGGGGCTGAGTCGCTGTGGCAAAAGCGGCTGATCGGCATCTCGCCGTCCACGTTTCTCGATCCAGCGGATTACCCGCTGCGCGCGGTGATTCGCGCCGAGTGGAACCTCATCGAGCAGGACATGATCGCCTATCTCGACCGGTTGGACGAGGCGACACTCGGCGTCGAGCTAGAATATCGCAGCATCAACGGCGACGCTGTCCGCCACATGCCCGTCTGGCAGGCGCTTCAGCACATGGTCAATCACTCGACTGACCACCGCGCGCAAACCTTAGCTCAGATTCACCGGGTCGGCGGGGCGACAGTCGCGCAAGACCTGGTCTTTTATAGCTGGGAAAAACAGGGCCAGACCGCGCCGTAAACCTGCCCTCACCCCCAACTCGTGGTTAGGCTCGCTCGCCGTGCGGGTCGAGATGTCGCTGCGCGGCACGAGCGAGACCCTAACCACTCCGTCCCCTGGCGGGAGAGGGATGAGGCGCACGAGGGATTGAGCGCAACTGCTTAGAGAAGCGCAAAGAATGCTTCTCCAGGCAGCCGAACAGATCACCCGCCCTAGTCGATCATATCGGCGCTGGCGCTCGGCGTGCTGATCGCTTCGAGGGCGACGGCGATCTGCCCGCCGACCCGCGCATTGTTGACCAGCAGCGCGACATTGGCGCGGCGCGACTCCCCCTCAGTCAATTCCAGCACGCGACCGAGCACAAACGGCGTGAGCGCCTTGCCGTGAATGCCCTGCGCGTCGGCATCCTCAGTAGCGCGGCGAATCGCGTCCTCGGCGACAGCGGCGGGCAGCTCGTCGGCTGCTGGAACCGGGACGGTGAACAACAGGCCCTGTGACAGGCCGAGCCGACCCGACGCGGCGATGACCTGCGCCGCCTGCTCCGGCGTATCGACGCGGGCATCAATCGGCAGGCCGCTGCTACGCGAGTAGAACGACGGCAGCGTATCCGTCCCGTAACCGATGACCGGCACACCCTGCGTCTCCAGCACTTCAAGCGTCAGCGGCAGGTCGAGGATCGATTTCGCGCCGCCGCAGATGACAGCCACGGACGTGCGCCCCAGTTCGATCAGGTCGGCGGAAACATCGAACGGATGGCCGCGATGAACGCCGCCGATGCCACCGGTCGCAAAGACGCGAATCCCGGCCATCTGCGCGGCGATCATCGTCCCGGCGACGGTGGTCGCGCCATCCTCGCCCAGACCAAGCGCAATCGGCAGGTCACGGCGGCTGCACTTGCGGACGCTGCCGCTCGGCAGCGCGCCGAGTCGCTCGATCTCGGTCGAGCTGATGCCGACCGTGATGACGCCCTTAAGCACGGCAATCGTCGCCGGAACTGCGCCCGACTCGCGCACGGCGGCTTCCATGGCAAGCGCCGTCTCGACGTTGATCGGATAGGGCAGGCCGTGCGTGATGAGCGTCGATTCGAGCGCGACGACAGCGCGACCATCGGCGAGCGCATCGGCGACTTCGGGCGAGAGCGTGACCTGAGGATGGGGCTGCATGTCCATTGTTTTATCCATTGAACATCTGACGAGCGAAATGCGTGTTGTGGATCAAAGCATACGATTAAACTAGCGAGAGTCTAAGTTTAACGCCTTGTGGCATCAGAACCAGACTCAAAAGCGGATAACTCGTCGGGCGAACCAGGTTTGGCCGCCGCCAGTAAGATAGATCGCTCCAGCCTGCTCCAGATGATACTGGACATCAATAAGGGACAAACATGCTAGATGTCGTGATTATAGGCGGGGGCGCGGCAGGGCTGACAGCCGCGCTGTATCTCGGTCGTTTCAGGCATCAGGTGCTGGTGCTGGATGGCGGCAAGCCTGCCAACCGATTTTCTCACGCTTCGCACGGCTTTTTTACCCGTGATGGAAGCTCACCGCTGGAACTGCTGCAACTGGGCCGCGAGCAGCTTCGACCGTATGAAACCATCAGACTCCTCAACGCCGAAGCGGTGGCAGCGCGCCCCACTGCGGGCCGTTTCGCCGTCGATTTAGCCGATGGCAGCCGTTATGAAACGCGGAAACTGCTGCTGGCAACCGGGATGCGCGACCAGCTACCGCCGATTCCGGGACTGGAGCGTTTCTGGGGAACGAGCGTGTTTCACTGCCCTTACTGCGACGGCTGGGAACAGCGCGATCAACCGATTGGCATTCTTGCCAATGGTCAGGACGCGCTCCATCTGGCGAAGCTGCTGCACGCCCTGACTGACGATCTGATGATCCTGACAAACGGCCCGGCAGATTTCGACGAAGCTGACCGCGCCCGCTTGCTGCGCCACAGTATCCGCATCGTCGAGACGCCGATAGCGCGCGCCGAAGGAAACGGCGCGCAGCTTGACCGGCTGATTCTGACCGACGGCAGTCCGATTGCGCGCCGCGCTGTCTTTGTGCGACCGATGACCACCCAGCACGCGGACATCGCCGCGCAGTTGGGCTGCGCGGTTCAAGACTCAGGCGTGCTGGCGGTCGACGCGGTGGGGCGCACCAGCGTCGCTGGCGTCTACGCCGCCGGGGACATGGCGCAACTGCCGCGACAGATCACGCTGGCAGTCACACAGGGCGCAATGGCGGGGATCGCCATCAATCGCGAGTTAACCTCGGAAGCCTTTGATGCATAAACCTGCCGAATGAGGATTCGGCGAAAGTGTTACGATCTCCATTGAGAAAACCTTCCCTATCGCCCAACAATCAGGTATAATTGGGCTATTGAGTCGAACGCACCAGGGGGCGCGATGGCGCAGGTTCATCGGGTAGAAACGCAGGCCGACGCGCTCAAACAGCATCGGCGCGAGACGCAGCTTCAAATCCTGCTACCGCTCGCGGGCGGCGCGGCGCTGCTGGTCGTCGCGCTGGTGATCGTGATGCTGCTGCCGCGCTTCATCCAGGTCAAAGCGGTGTCCGATTTTCTGGTCACGCTGCTCCTGCTCTGCCCGCTGGCGCTCTGTCTGCTGCCGCTGGCGCTCGCCCTGACGGTCGCGGCGCTGGCTATGAACCGCGTCCACACTGGCACGGCGGGGCTGCTCGGTCGGCTGGTGACGCTATCTGACAGAGTCAGCACGCGCTTTGACTCGGCAGCCGATACGGTCGCCCATAAAGCCATCGACGTCAGCGTGAAGCTGGCCCCGCTTGAAAAGCAAGTCTTCGGCGCATTTGACCGGCCCCCCATCCCGCCTAACGAGGTTAAGCATGTCCCAACTGCTCTCCCCAAACCGCGCGACCAGGAATAACCCGGCTTCGTGGCGTACCGAGTCCTATGCCATCGGCGCAATCGCCGGAATTGTGCTGGGACTGGTCGGCGCGTACATGTACACCCGCGCCGCTCAGGAAGATGTCTCCGGCAGCGGGCGCGCCGCGCGGATCGAAACCGGCGACCTGCTCGGCCTGGGGCTGGCGCTGCTCGGCGTGATGCGTCAGGTCGCCGAGCTTGGGCGCGGGCCGGACATCAGCAGCAAGAAGAAATAGGCGCAAAGGAGCTAACGTCATGTGTGGACGCTTTACGCTGACAGCCAACCCTGAGGATATCGCTCAACAGTTCAGCCTGACCAGCGCGCCGTCGAATCTCGAGCCGCGCTACAACATCGCGCCGACTCAGCCGGTCGCCGTCATCAGCAACGACGACCCGCAGACGCTGACCTATTTCCGCTGGGGGCTGGTTCCGTCGTGGTCGAAGGACATCAAGATCGGGGCGAAGCTGATTAACGCCCGCTCTGAGGAAGCCTACCAGAAGCCGTCGTTCCGCTCGGCCTTCAAGCGCCGTCGCTGTCTGATCCCCGCCAATGGCTTTTACGAGTGGCAGAAGGAAGGCAAGAGCAAGACGCCGCACTTCATCCATCTGCGTCATGGCGGGCTGTTCGCCTTCGCCGGACTGTGGGAAATCTGGCACAGCCCGGAAGGCGACGAGCTGCGGACGTGTACGATTCTGACGACCGAGGCGAATGCGCTGGTCGCGCCGCTGCACAACCGGATGCCGGTCATCCTCAAGCCAGAAGACTACGGTATCTGGCTGGAAAAAGGCGAGCAGCCGACCGAAGTGCTGATGCCGCTGATGAAAGCCTACGACCCGACGGCGATGGACGAGTATGTTGTCTCGACGATGGTCAATCACGCGGCAGTCGACGCGCCGGAAATGGTCGAGCGCGTGGCATCGTAAAGCCGCCAACGTCTGCCCATAAAAACTCATTTAAGCTCCAGACAACTACAGTCGCTTTGAAGTCCCTCACCCTATGCGAGAGGGACTCAGGGTGAGGGCGCGTCTCCGCCCTTCATCCGCTTTTCGAGCAGTTCCTTGAATGGATCAGTACCCGGCGGGATCAGGACTTCACGGCTGCGCCCGCCCTGCTTGATCTCGCCGACAATGCCCAGTTCATAGAGCAGGTCGATGATGCGGGCCGCGCGTGGATAGCCGAGGCCGAGCCGCCGCTGAATCAGCGAGGCGGATGCTTCACCTTCGGCAACAACCAGCGAGATCGCCTGTTCGAGCATCGGGTCAGTTTCCGACAGCACCTCACGGCGCGTCAATGACCGCTCCCACGGGCTGACGGTCGGTTCTGGCGCAGCCGCTGCCGGTATCGGTTCGGCCACTGGCGCAGTGTCGTCGGCGTCGGCAGCCGCTGGCGTTGGCAGCGGCACAGGCGCAGGGCTGCCCACTTTCCACTGCTTCCAGAATTCGACAATCGCGCGGACTTCGTCATCAGAGACGTAACAGCCTTGCAGGCGCTTCGGAGCCATCGCATCCGCCGGGGCGAACAGCAAATCGCCCTTGCCCATCAGATTCTCCGCGCCAACCGTGTCGAGGATGACGCGCGAGTCGGTTCCAGAGGCGACGGCGAACGACATCCGTGACGGGAAGTTGGCTTTAATCAGGCCGGTGATGACGTCAACACTCGGTCGCTGCGTGGCGACGATCAGGTGAATACCGACCGCGCGGGCCATCTGCGCCAGCCGCGTAATGGTCTTTTCGGTTTCGTCCGGGTGCGCCATCATCAGGTCGCCGACCTCGTCGATCATGACGACCATGTACGGCATCTGGTCATCCTTGCGCCGCCGACCGAGCTTTGAATTATAGCTGTCGATATTGCGGGCAGCGTTCTCTTCCAGCACCTTATAGCGTCGATCCATCTCGCGCGTCAGCCAGCGCAGCACGCCGATAATGCGCTCCTGATCGGTTTCGACCGGGCCGAGCAGATGCGGCAGGCCGTTGAAGCGGCTCAACTCGACCATCTTGGGGTCGAGCATGACCAGCTTGAGCGTCTCCGGCGTATTCGCCAGCACCAGCGCCGAGGCAATCGCGGCCATACAGACCGATTTACCGGAGCCTGTCGTCCCGGCGATCAGCAGATGCGGCATCGTCGTCAGATCGACGGAAACCGGCGCGCCCGCGACATCACGACCGAGCGGGATCACCAGCGGCGAACGCGACTTCTGCGCCAGATCGACATGAGCCTTGCTCTCATAGACCGAGCGCATGGCGACGACGCTCGGCTGACGATTCGGGACTTCGATGCCGATGTAGGTATGCCCCGGAACCGGCGCTTCGATCCGCAGCCGCCGCGCCGACAGCGCCAGCGCGAGATCGCTCGCCAGCGAGGCAATTTTGTTGACGCGCGTCCGGCTGACGGTCGTCTCCGCGCCTTCTTCATCGACCTGCTCGCGGAAGGGCTGAACGGCATACTGCGTCACCGTCGGCCCTACTTTCACGTCAACCACATCCACGTCAATGTCAAATTCGAGCAGCGTGTTCTCGATCAGCACAACATTACGGTTGATTTCCTCTTCGTCGGGCAGGTTCAGCGCCACGTCGCGCAGCAGGTCAATCGGCGGCAGGTCAGGATTGCGCCGTCCGCTGGCTTTCGGCTCCTTGAGGCTATCGACAGTGAAATAGCGCTTGAGCCGACCGTCAGGCCGCTCGACGACCATCACGCCGGTTCTGGACTTTTTGCCCTTGATTGTGCCGATGGCGTTAAAGCTGTTGAGCGGCTCCAGCGACTCTTCAGTCGACTCGATTTCCTCATCTTCGTCTTCGTCGTCGGGCAGGTAGGGATTGTTACGGAGCGACGGCGGCAGCAGCTCGCGGTCGGCGCGAATACGCAGGATGGTCATGGTCGGCGCGCGCTGCGAATAGGGCTGCGACAGATTCCTGAGCGCCGTGCCGAGCGTGTCCGGCGGAGCAACTTCCAGCGCGGCGCGCCTGGTGCGGGCCGCATCAGCTTCTTGCGTCAGCTTCGCGCCCACAGCGCCGAGGCGCGTATGGAGCCATGCCAGCGCGAGCTTGATGCGCTCCGGTCGCACCCCCGCCACGATCAGGACGCTGAAGGCGAAAATCACCGCGTAGAACACGACAGCCGCCACGCTGCCGAACAGCGAGACAACGACCGCACTCAGCGCCCAGCCGATCTGCCCCCCGCCCGCGCCCGCCCGCGCCAGCGCTCGCAGCTCGGCCTGTCCGCTCAAAAGATGGAGCAGCGCCAGCAATGAAAGGAAAGCAAATTCCAGCGCGAGGATGCGTCGCCGGGGAAAGCGGACGACGAAGCCAAGCTTGGGCAGCAGCACGATGATGCCGAGCGCGAAAATCGCTATCGAGATGACCACGCTGCCCCAGCCGAACAGACTGGTCAGCGCGTTCGACCAGGCCGTTGAAATCGTCGCGTTGGACGAGACGCGCAGCAGCGACAGGAACGAGACGATCCCAAAGACGATCAGCAGAATCGCGGCGATCTCGTCGCCCCACGGCGGCAGGCTGTCGAGGATTCGATCCCAGAACTCCGGCTTGACGGTATAACGCTCAAGGTCATGGGCCGCGTCGTAGCGCGACGCGCGTTTCGTCGGCGCCGCTTTAGGATCGGCGGCTTTTTTCGCGGCGCTCGGCCTGCCGGTTCCGGCTGCCGCTTTGCCAGTTCTGGGGGTAGAGCCAGACGCGGGCTTGCTGCTCGCGGTTGGTTTTTGGTGAGCCACTGACGAATCAAACCTCATTCCGACATGATACAGTCACAGGACAGATGATAGCACGGTTCGGAAGAGGGCATAGTGAGGTCAACAGAAAAGACCAGCGAGCGCTGGTCTTTCCGACACGCGCGGCGAACGATTCACTCAGAGATTCATGCGTAAGCTCAGGCCAAGCCGTCGATTCTGACCATCGATACTGAGGATACGCGCCTGAATCTGCTGCCCTTCGATGACGACGTTGCGTGGATGCAGGAAGTGGCCTTCGGCCAGCTCAGAGACGTGAATCAGCCCCTCAAGCCCTTCCTCGATGCGGGCGAACGCGCCAAACTCGACGACGTTGGTAATCGTGCCTTCGATAATTTCGCCGATGTGGTAGCGGCTGTTGACCGTCTCCCACGGATCGGGATACATGCGCTTGAGGCTGAGGGCGATGCGACCGGCGTCGCGGTTCACTTCGAGCACGTAGGCTTCGATATCGTCGCCGCGACTGAGCAGGTCAGCCGGATGGCCGACACGGCCCCAGCTTAACTCGCTGATGTGGATCAGCCCTTCGAGGCCGCCGAGGTCGATGAACGCGCCGAAATCACACAGGTTAGTCACCTGACCGCGCACTGTATCCCCCGCGCGCAGCCGCAGCAAGATGTCGGCGCGCTCTCCCGGCTGCGCTTCCGCCGCCCGCTCCGACAGGATCAGACGATTCTGCTCGACGTTCAATTCGATGACGCGAAGCTGAAGCGTCTGCCCGACCCGCGCCATCAGCGCGTTCCGGCGGACGAAAGTATTCGGCGTGACGGGAAAATCGATCAACTGGCTGGCCGGGACGAAGCCGCGCAGCGTCTGCCATTCGACCAGCAGGCCGCCGCGGTTGAAACCGATCACCGCCAGATCGACGACCTCATCGTTGTCCATCACACGCTGCATCTCATCCCAGTCAGCGGCATTTTCGGCGCTCGGCACTGCGTCCGGCAGTTCGCTGCTGGCGATTTCAAAACCGAGCAGGTCAGCTTTGCCATTTCGGCGGCTGACCGGCTCATGGTCATCGACGATACTCGTCCCGGCAAATTCGCCTTCACTGAGCAGCGCTGACCAGTAGCTTTCATCGGGCGGGGGCGGCGGCGTATGCTCGTGCCGCTGTAAGTTAGTGGTCATCATTCCCCTCAAACCTGATAATAAATTGAGCTGTCGCGGCCAGAAATCAGGACATTAAGGCGGTTAAACTCGCATCCAGTATAGCATTCGACTGGCAAAACGCAAAGGGTAAATAAGAACATATGATCTACTCATTTTGAGACGAAAGCGGGGGTTTATCGCGCCAAACGCTCAGACAGGGATTGAAAGAGGTTAATCGACGGCAGCGCGCTTCAACGGCTCGCTGGCGGCACTGACTGACGCGCCGCGCCCATCGGTGGGCGCGGCATCAGTGCCGCTGGCGTGCTCCATTTCAAGCAGCGTATCGGCCACCGCCTCGATAGCGTAGCGCTGCTTGCGGTACAGATCAGGCTCGCTCATGTGCAGGCGTCGAGCGGTGTCACGCGCCTTAATTTTCTGAATGAAGCGCAGGTCGAGGATATTGTAGATGACCCATTCGGGGTTATCGAGCCTGCGCTCGCTGGTCGGGCGCTGATTCTCGATGGCCTTGAGCAGCACGTCACGGAGCGCGCGGGCCGGGTTGTTCTCGTTGTCGGCCAGCACGCGCTGGACAACGGCCAGATCGAGCAGGCGGCTGCTGGTCAGGCCGGGGCCGCCCCAGTAATGCTTGAGCGCCGCCTTGACCTGTTCGCTGAACTGCTCGCGGTCGGGGACAGCTTCCGACTCAGCGGCGGGCAGCGCGCGACCGGGCTTAAACTCGACGTCGGCGGTACTGATGCGCGTCAGACTGAGCTGCGGCAGCAGCCCTTCGAGTGCGGCGTTAATCTCGTTCTGAAGGGCAAGGTCGTCGAGGGCCTGCTCGGCGCGGCGGATGAAATTGCGCAGCATCGTCACTTCGTCAGGTTTCAGATCGATATCGGCGGCACGGGCCTGAATGCCGAGGAAGCCGAGCAGCAGGTCATGACCGCTCCGCTCCCCCGCGCGGCGGCTGTGCAGCGGCGCGATCCAGTAGGAGTGCCATGAGCGCGCTGGCGGGTCGGCGTCAGGGTCGTGTTCGAGCAGTTCGGCCAGCGCGGCGGAGTCATCCTGAATCAGCGCGGCGCTCGGACGCGCCGGGCCGACCGCTGCGACCAGTTCCGGCGCGTCGTCGAGCGTGGCGACGTAAGCCGTGCTGACGCGCAGATAATCGCAGGTGGCGGCGAGAATCGCTTCGAGAAGCTGAATCAGGTCAGTCGGCGTCAAGAGGCGTTCACTGACCTGCTGTAAACGGGCTAGCTGGTCATAGTCATCACTGTCGTAGACCAGGCGGCGCTCCAGAATCGGCAGTGCCAGCGCGGTAAACCACTGCCACAACAGCACGACAGTGACGACGGCAAAGGGCAGGAAGCTCTGCCCCTTGATGCCAAAGACGCGCGTCGAAGCGGGTGTGAAAAAGATGATAGTCGCCAGCGCCAGCATTCCGGTCGCCGGGCCGCGCATGAGGAACCGCAGCAGCTCGACCTTGACGACGCGATCCGGGACGCGCGAGCCGAAGAACGAGAGCGGGTAAGCCAGAAACAGCAGCATCAGGATGACGACGACGTTGGCGAGGCTGACCAGCACCAGACCGAGCAGCGAAAATTCCTGGCCGGGGCCGAGGATGACCGAAAACGGAAAGATGCCGACGGCAGGCGTGAGCAGCGCAAATTGCAGATAGGCCATCCGGCGGCGCGTGTCGCGCGTCAGGCAGCGCTGCCGCGCCCGTGAGACGAAGTTGAACGAGACAATCGCTGCGACCAGAAAATAGGCGGCATAGACGAAAAACAACGGCCTCGCCCGCAGGCTGACGACGTTACCGACCGCGACCGGCTGAATCAGCCCGTCGCCGAAGGCAGCAAAAATAAGGAAGATGGCGCTGAGGATGTAAAGAAGCCGAACCACGCGGCGGCGGCGTCCACGCGACGGCAGGCCGGTCGTCGCCAGCAGCGCATCGGAAAGATGGAACATGGCAGCGGGCATAAAGGCGATGCCGACCCACTGCAAACGAAGCACAGACGCATAGGTTCCGGGCGTCGGGTCGAGCAAAATCAGAGTGTCGCAGAGGTAAGTGAAGGTGACGCAGAACAGCAGGATACCGGACGTTCGCGCCACGCGGTCACGCAGGTTGCGGGTGAGGTTATAGAGCAGCAGCGACGCCGACATGACGACAATCGCCGCCGCCAGCGTCTCATTCGTCAGGTCGAGCAGGACCTTGAGAGTCTGTTCCAGTAACACGGCACGTCAGCCTTTTAACGCAGCGACTGGCTGAAGAATACCGCGATATCTTCATTCTGAAAGTAACGATCATTGAATCCACAGAAACCAAAACCGGCCTGCTGGCAAAAGGCGATACCGGGATAATTCTTGGTCTGCGTCTCAATGGTCAGACGATATAACTCATGCTCTCGCGCCCAACCGCGGGCGACATTGAGCAGGCGCGTGCCGATGTGCCGACCGCGATAGGGATGCGAAACGACCAGGTCCTGAATCAGGGCAATGCGGTGCGGGTGCTGGCTGTGCATGGTCAGATAGCCCATGACGCCGCCACTCTCGCGGTCGGCGGCCACCAGAAAACATTGGCCGGGCGCGGTCGCCAGACGAAGGCGGCGCTCATCAACGGCGTAGCGAACCGTCATCGCGCGCGGCAGCCGCTCGGTGCGGAAGGTTGCCTGCCACTGGCCGACTTCCTCGAACAGGTTCATCTGCCAGACGTATTCGGTTTCTGAGTCGTGCTCAAGCTGGAGACAGGCGGCAATATCGCTTTCCAGGCCATCGCGGATCAGAAAGCTCAGGGTTGTCGACATCAAGCAACCTCATGGATCAGGACAGATAGGCGTCCCCGAACGTCCCGTGGACTTCGATTTCCACCAGAGCAGCGCCGTGAACGGCATCGCGGGCGCGATACAGACCGGGCGCGATGGTTTCGTAGCGGGAGTCGTCGGCGTGGACGCGGAAGGTGCGCGGGCCGGTGACGCTGATCTGTGTGGCTGCGCCGTTGGGCGTGGCGACGTGAATATCAGCCAGCGACGAGCGCAGACGCAGCGGAGTGAACGCTTCACGCGGCGCAGTCAGGCGAATTTCGCCGATGCCAGTCGCAATCAGCGCTTCCTGAACGATGACATTCGAGAGGTCAACCTGCGCCTGCCCCAGACTGGTGCTGACGAAAACTTCCCACGGCAGGTCAGGCGAAAGGCCCATCTCCCATTCAGCGAACGACATCCACGGCGTCGCCGCGCGGTCGAGCCGCAGATGAGCATGGGTATCGTTGACCTGAAGCTCAGGGCGGGATTCAGACGCGAACTGCCCGGCGATCAACCGGCCTTCGCGCTGAAGGTTGGCGATCCGCACGTCGATTTCACCCGCGCTGATTTCCAGCGTAGCGGCCTCGACGCTGCCGCGGGTGATGGCGAACGTCCGCGCATCCCCCGCAGGCAGCAGGTCACCGCGCAGCAGAATTTGCGCGCCAGCGACCACCAGCAGCAGCGGCCATAAGGCAATGAGGTTGAACTCGCCCAGCAGCAGAAAGTTATGCAGCAGGATCAGGACGCCGACGACGATCAACGCCAGCGGCCAGAGCAGCGGCCCTCTCGACCCCTTTGCTTGCAAGCCCGGTTACTCCTCGTAGAGATAGTCTCTGAGGATAACGTGAGCCGACGACTGGCGCAACCGGTTGAGCGCCTGCGCTTCCAACTGGCGGACGCGCTCGCGCGTCACGCCGATTTCCTGACCGACTTCTTCGAGCGTGTAGACGCGGCCATCTTCCAGACCGTAGCGCAGACGCAAAATCTGCGCCTCACGCACCGGCAGGCGGTCGAGCGCAGCCGCCAACTGCTCGTGCAGCAGATGGGTCGCCACTTCCTCGGCAGGCGCAGGGCTGGTCACGTCCTCGACGAAATCGCCAAAGGTCGAATCGCCTTCCTCGTCGATGGGCGTCTCGAGGCTGACCGGACGGCGGGCGATTTCGAGCAGGTTCTCGACCTTGTCGGGAGTCGTCTCCATGCCGGTCGCCAGCTCGTCCATCGTCGGCTCGCGGCCCAGCTCCTGCGTCAACTGGAGCTGCACGCGCCGCATCCGGTTGAGCTGGTCGCCCATGTGAACCGGGACACGGATCGTGCGGCCCTGATCGGCGACAGCGCGGCTGACGGCCTGACGAATCCACCAGGTCGCGTAAGTGCTGAATTTGTGTCCGCGCTGATACTCGAACTTGTTGGTCGCGCGGATCAGGCCGATGTTACCTTCCTGAATCAGGTCGAGGAACGGCACGCCACGGCCAATGTACTTCTTCGCCACGCTGATAACCAGACGCGCGTTGGCGCGGACGAGGTGTTCCTGCGCGTCCTCGCCATCGGCGATAATATCACG
>CAZZAO010000100.1:0-21457 GCA_964652205.1 uncultured Anaerolineaceae bacterium
GCACGCCCGCTGTCTCGACCTCGACGCTGGCAAAAGTGGAAGTCTCGAATGACGGCGGTTTCACCTGGACGCAAGACCATCTGAGTGACGCCTTCGGCCCGACGACGATGGATGATCCGACCATCGTTGGCGGCTCGCAGTTGACAAGCTGGCAGTTCAGAAAGCACAACCTGACCGCCTACGCAGGGCTAAACAGCGACGGCAGCACGCACACCGGCTATGGCTACCTGAATCTGCGCTTCCGGCTGACCACCAAGAGCGAGCCGGACGCTCAGGCGACTTTCGGCTGGCACGACGGCTGGTACGTCACCGAAATCACGGTCAACGAGTAAGCGGCGCTGTCCGCAGCGCATCTTCGTCAGGGACACAGGCCAGCCAGGGCTGTGTCCCTGCTGATTTATGGTCGCAAGTGGCTCTGGCTCAAGCGGCCTGAGACTGCTATAGTTACCGATTAACGTATCGAGAGAACAAGGATTCTTACGGTGACGAGATCACAGGCACGCCTGGGATTGTTGTTTATCCTGGTCGCCCCGGCAGGCGCGGGAAAAAACACACTGATGAACGTCGCCAAAGCCCGTATCGAGGGCGTCCACCAGCTCCCGACAGCGACGACGCGGGCTATCCGCGCGGGCGAGATGCAGGGGCGGGAACATCTTTACCTGAGCCATGACGAATTCCGGCGGATGATCGCTGCCGGTGAGCTGCTGGAATGGCAGGAAGTTCACGGGCAGTTTTACGGCATCCCGCGCGCAACCGTCGAGGACGCGATTGCCGATGGCATCGACCTGATCGCCGACATCGAGTATCGCGGCGCGCAGGCCGTCAGCGCGGTCTTTCCTGACAATGTTGTACAGGTCTTCATTCAGCCGCCGTCCATCGAATCGTTGATCGTGCGGATGCGTCTGCGCGGCGACAGCGAGGCCGAAATCAGCAAGCGGCTGATGCGCGTGCCGGAAGAACTGGCCTACGCGCCCGCCTGTAAGTACCTGATCCTGAACGACGACAAGATCGGCGCGGCGCAGGAGCTTGAGGCGATTATCCGCGCCGAGCGCAGCCGACAGGCGGCTGACATGGTCCGCGCTGCCGACAAGCCAAACCCGGTCACGATCAGCTACGCGGGAGTGGGCATCGTCATGGATGGCGACGACGTGCTGACACGCCGCGCTGCGCCGCATTTCCCGACGGCGATCACCGAGTTGGGAGAGCAGCCGCACGAGGCCGCCTTACGCGCTATCGAAACCGAACTCGGCATTCCGGTCACACTCGACCGGCTGATCGTCGGCGGGCCGCCGAAAGGCGCGTTCCTGCCGCCAGTCAAGCTCGATTCTGTGCCAGTCGCTTCGGGCGAGCAGGTGGTGATGCAGTATGCCTATCGCGCCGATCAGCGCTTCGAGCCGCCGGCTGGCTGGACATGGACGCCCAAAGACCATGCCAAACTTCCCCAATCGCTTCTGGAAACGTTAGCTGCCCGCGAGCCGCAGTAAAGCTGCTCTGGCGAACCGAAACCCACAATGACTCATCAGATCGTTCTGACGCGGTACGGGGCGAAACTGGCCCCGGACAATATCCCGCTCGATTTCGGCAACCTGAACGCCGAATACGCCGCCGCGACTCAGGGCGCGGTCGTGATGCTGCGCTCGCATGAAGGTCGGCTGGAACTGACAGGACGCGACCGACTGGAGATCATGCACCGTATCTCGACCAACAACCTGACTGCGCTGGCCGAGGGCGAAGGCGCGCCGACGCTTTTTACCTCGCCGACGGCGCGGATCATCGACCGGGCGACGGTCTACAACCGGGGCGAGCGGGCGCTGGTCATCACCGAGCCGGGGCGTGGCCCCGCCCTGCTCCACTATCTCCAGCGCAGCATTTTCTTCAACGATGAAGCTCAGATCAGCGACCTGACCGCCGCGACAGAGCAGCTTGATGTCCACGGGCCACAGGCTGACGCCGCGATTGAGACGCTGGTTCCCGGCGCAGCGGCAATCGAGCCGATGCGCTCGCGCGAGGCGCTCATCGGCGGCATCCCGGCGTTTCTGGCGCGCAATAAGCCGATCAGCGGCAGCCACTGGACGGTGATGATCGCCGCCGCCGATTTTGACGCGGCATGGGAAGCGCTGGCAGCGGTCGCCACGCCTGCCGGATCGCTGGCTTATAACATGCTCCGCATTCGCGCCGGACGCCCCGGCGTGGGCCGCGAGCTAAGTCAGGACTATATCCCGCTCGAAGTCGGGCTGTGGGATGAAGTCAGTTTCCACAAGGGCTGTTACACCGGGCAAGAGATCATCGCGCGGATGGAGAGCCGCAACCGTCTGGCGCGGATCATGGTGCGGCTGACGCTCGACGCGCCGGTGACGGCCCCCGCCAACCTGAGCGCCGAGGGGCGCACGGTCGGGACGGTGACGAGCAGCGTCGTCACGGCGGACGGCTCCAGCGTCGGCATCGGCGTCGTCAAGCTGGCAGCAGCAGCGCCGGGGCAAACGCTTCAGGTCGCAGGTGGCGCGACGGCCACCATCCGCGATTACGCCGGTTCGCCCCCGCCCGCGCTGGCCGAGTAAGCTACTGGAGAATGTGCGGCGGGGCGCTGTCGAAGAACAGCGACCACCAGAGCTGCCAACCCTGAGGTTCGGGCGGCGTCGTCTGGACGAGGATATCCGGCACAGCCTGCGGCGTGGCCTGGACGCCGGCCCCTGAAGCAGGGACAGGGATGACGAGGATTTCGCCGTCACGCACCATCTTGCCCTCGCTGCGCGCCCACTGGCTGACGTAGGCATCGCTCTGGACGTAATCGTGCTGGCGAATCAGGTCAGCCTGTTCCTTGCGAAGCTGATTGACTTCGACGTTGACCTTATCGTAGGCGTCCTGAAGCGGCTGACCGGCGGCGATACGGCTGCTGAAATTAATCGCCAGCAGCAGGCCAATCGCCAGAATCGCAGCGAACATGACCTGCGTCCCCGACAACTGCCCTGTGCGCTTCGGTTTGTCGCGTTTCGCTTTAACTTCGGCCATCTGCATCCCGCCCGTCCGATCCAAAATCGAGTCTACCACAGGCGTCAGGAAACGAAAAACCCGGACGATCTGCCCGGGTTTTTGTGCCGAAGGTGGGAGTCGAACCCACACTCCCTTGCGAGAACTACGCCCTGAACGTAGCGCGTCTGCCAATTCCGCCACTTCGGCGTGGAGTGATGGACATTCTAGCAGAGCGTAGATTCATGTCAAGGCTTGAGTTCCGAGATTCGGGCGCAAACTGGCCTTCCGGTCGGAGTCAATCCGATCTGCCTGCCCGCGCCGATAGTGTCCGTGTCGGGATATGCCTGACCGGGCCGCGAGCGTGTGCTATAATGCGGCGGTCGTTTTCTCTGGACGTTTAGCCGGGAGAAGTAGCGATGCTGCGATCCGTCGCGGTGTCCTTCCAGGATGATGAATCGAGCCTTCGCCTTTCTTATTTTTGCCGGACTGCTCATCGCCTTCTTTGCCCTTCCTGCCGCCGCTTTTCAATCAACGGACGTGACCGCCGAAGCCATCGGGGAAGCTAACCTGCGCGCCACACCGGACGTCAACGCCGAACTGGTCGGCCATATCACGTCGGGAACGCGCTACGCCGTCATCGGACGGAGCGAGTTTTACCCGTGGGTTCTGATCGCCGACGAGGACAGCTTGCAGCCGCTGGGCTGGGTCTTTGCCGATCTGGTCACGATACGCGGCGACATCAATCAGGTTGAGTTCTCGAAAGCGCAGGTCGATGGCAGCGCGACACTCGCCGCGCCGTCGATGACACCGGCTGATGCGGCTGCCACGCTGCCCGTATCACCGACGCCCCCCGCCCCCGTAACAGAGGCGGTTGAAGCGCCAACTCTGTCGGCAGCGGTGGTCGGCGTCGCGCTCGGCGAAATCAACGTGCGCTACGGCCCCGGCGTCGATTACCCGGCCATCGGCCTCGCCCACGAAGGCGATCAATTCGAGATCAGCGCGGCGCACACGCAGCTTCCGTGGCTGCAAGTCAAAGATAGCGCATCGCCGAACGGCTATGGCTGGATCGCCAGAGATTTGCTCGACGTGACCGGCGACCTCAACAGCCTGAACGACATCAGCCAGATGACATTTTTCCTGCCGACGCTGACGCCGACGCCGTCGATGATCGAGTCGAGCGGGCTGCTCGGCGGGACGGCGGTTCCGCTCAGTCCGGCGTTCAAGTCGCTCGGCGATCAGGTCTGGCAGCTTCTGCTCGACAAGCAGTTCGTCCCCGGCAGCAGCCGACTCGGCGCGCTGTTCCTGATGGACCTCAAGACCGGGCAGGCGCTGACCTTCGATAACCGAATCGCCTTCAGCGGCATGAGCCTGAACAAGATCGCCATTCTCGCGGCGCTGTTCAGCAAACTCAACGGCCCGCCAGACGGCGAGGAAGCTAACATTATCGCTGAGTCGCTGATTTGCAGCGACAACGGCTCGACCAACAAGCTGCTCGGCATCATCGGCGACGGCGACCCGTGGGCGGGCGCGCGCTACGTCACCCGCTTCATGCAGCGACTCGGCCTCGAGGATACCTTCATCGCCGCGCCCTACGGCCCCGATCCGCGCATCACGCCGGAGCCGGTGTCCGCGCCTGTGACGGATGCCGACCAGAAAAGCGCCGAGCCGGATCTGTACAATCAGGCGACGGTGTCCGACCTCGGCCAACTGCTCGGCAGCATGTATCAATGCGCCTACGCCGACAGCGGCCCGCTGCTCTCGCCCGATTTCGCCAGCGAGTACACGCCGCGCGAATGTAAGATGATGCTGCACATCATGAGCTACAACAAGATCGGCGCGATGTTCGAGGGCGGCGTCCCGACCAACACGCGGATCGCGCACAAGCATGGCTGGATCGACGACACTCACGGCGACGCGGGAATCATCTTCACGCCCGGCGGCGATTTCGCGCTGGTGGTCATCGTCCACAACCCGACGTGGGTTGACTCCAGCGAGTCGTTCCCGCTGATCTCCGAAGTCGCGCGCTCGGTTTACAACTACTACAACCCGAACGCCCCTGAAGGTCAGGTCAACGAGGCCGTCAGCGCCGAACAGTGCCAGATTCTGGGCAACCCGCTGATTCAGGACATGGTCAACGACAACGACGTGCCGTAACGAAAACAGCCGAGGGAAACCTCGGCTGCCTGCTTACTCTAATGTCCCCATTTTGAGCGGGGATTTTCGATTCGTGAGCGCGAAAAAGTGCGCCCGATAGAAGGGTGAGCGGGATTTCGGCAGCGGCTTGAGCCGACCGGCGCTAAAGATTCAGGTCGCGTAGCCGAGTCTCGGCGTCGTCGAGCGGAACCTCGAAATGGATGCTCAGGCGTTCCGGCGTGCGCGAGGCCGGACTGAGCGCCATCACCATCTGCGAGGGCATCATCAGCATCCGCGCGAAGGCGCGCATGGCTTCTTCATTCTGGCGGATCGCCGTCAGATTCCGATCTTTCCCCCACGGGCTGCTGATGACATGACGCGCCAGCAGCCGCGCCAGCGACATACGCGGCGAATAGTAATCCTTGACATTGATGAAGCTGCCCGACAGCTTGCTGATGTCGATCTCGTCCCACATGTCAGCCAACGGGTGTTGTAACATGCTTTCGACCGGCACCGGCGCGCTGCGGATGTCATAAACCTTAATCAGCTCGTTGGCGATGTTTTCCAGATTTTGCCAGTCGCTCATGATGCTTAGGGGCTGCCAGCGACGTCCTTTCCCGTCAGTTCGCTTACGCCGATGAAGAACAGCAGTAGTGTTTTACCATACTTGCGCTCGTCGTGCAGCGCCAGATGCCTGAAAGCGAACGGCACGCGCTCTTTCGGGTCAATCTGCGCGATGACCGAGACGCCCGCCGGAATCCAGGCCGGGTTATTATCGAGCGCCTGAAGCGTTTGCAGCCACAATCCCTTGTACTGTGGCGGCGCGACATAGAGATAGTCGAAGTCGTCGGGGGGGCGGCTTTTCAGCAGCTCCAGCGCGTCGGCCCGACGGACAGTGGCGCGCTCGGTGAAGCGGGTCAGCCTGAGGTTTTCCTGAATCGTCCTGATAGCTGCCCCGTCGAGGTCGATGAAGGTGGCCCGCGCCGCGCCCCGGCTCAGAGCTTCGATGCCGACGCTGCCCGTCCCGGCGAACAGGTCGAGAAAGACGCTGTCGAGGATGTCATAGCCGATGATATTGAACAGCGATTCCTTGACCCGATCCATGATCGGGCGCGTGTTGTCCCCCGGAACCAGTTTCAGGTGGCGGCCTCTGGCTGTGCCTGCGATCACGCGGAGAGGCATGGTTCACCCTGCCGGTTCGACGGCGGCGCGCAAAGCGCGAAGGTTGGATAAAGGGGTTGTCACAGGCACAGCGCGGCCAGCCGAGAGGATCAGACGGCGGCCATTGGTCTGTGCCATCGCGTCGCGGGCGGCATCACGGACGCTTGACGGCGTCCCCTGATGCAGGTGATCCCAGGCGTGGATGCCGCCGCAGACCGCGCCGCCGAACATCAGCTTGCCCTGGGTTAAATCCGGCTCGCCAGCCCGGTCATGCCAGTTGATGACCTCGACCGGATAAGCCGCCAGCGCCCGGAACATCGGCGCGTCGCCAACAAGGTGCAGGACATTGAGCCACCAGCGTTCCGGCAGCGATTCCAGCACCTTCAGGTCATAGGCCATGCCAAATTCCCGGTATTCCGCCTCGGACAGCGTGTTGAAATTGGCGTGGCGGACGACGTAGAAAATCCCGGCCAGGGGCAGCCGCCGCATGGCGTCGATGGCGCGCAGCGTGCTTTCGGTGATGACATTCAATCCGCTCCGCAGCCGGTCGGGTTGCGTCCGCAGATGATGGGTCAGCGTTTCAGGGCCAGCAATATCCTGCGCCTGCGCCAGCGGGCTGTAGATCGTCTGGATCACGGGAACGTCCTCGCCGAGCGCCTCGCAGACCAGCCGGATGGATTCGATCTGTCGGCCAATGCCGCCCCGCGAAGGGTCAAGAGTACGCAGGTTTGTCCAGTCGAGCGAGCGAGTCACGGCGCGTTTGGTGATCGTCCGCGCGCCGTCGAGCGCGCCCTGCCACTCGTCCTGCAGGCCGTAGTCGGTCGTCGAAAACGTACTCGACGGCACAAGGTTGACGAAATCCCAGTGGTAGGCGCGCTGATCGTCTACCGCCGAGCGAGCGAAGTCGGCGGCACGCTGGTCGTCTCCGGGGAAATGACGCCAGAGCGCCACCGGCACGCGGTCAGTCGCTTCACCGGCCATCGTCCGTTCGAGCCGTTCACGAGTATTCATGCCCCTCTTGCTGCCCGCCTATTGAGCGGGCGCAAGATGAAGTTCATCGATCCGCTGCTGGCACATACGGCGCATCATCATCAGGCGGTCACTGCCCGGTTCCGTTTCCAGCCCCCGACCGACGAGGTCGATGGCCTTCTCGAACGACCGGCGCGCGGCCTCGTCCTTGCCGAGCGCGGCCTGCGCCAGACCGCTGCCATAAAGCGCGTCGAGATCGTCAGCATTCGCCGAGAGCAGCTTATCGAACTCGCTGAGCGCCTGATCGTTCTGGCCGTTGCGGTGCAGCGCCCAGGCTTTGCCGAGCGGTGAGGAGACGTTGGAATTATACATGCGCGACATCCACCCATTTTCCAGCAGGATCAATGCCCTGATTGTACTTTGCCGGGGCGAAATCACCAACTTTAGCGCGCAGACTTCAGGCGTGATTGGCCGGGAGCGTCACGGTGAAGGTGCTGCCTTGATCGAGGATGCTGCTAGCCCAGACTTCGCCGCCGTGGCGATTGGCGATGATTCTGGCGATGGTCAGGCCGAGGCCACCGCCCGGCAGGTCGCGCACCCGTTCGTCGCGCGAGCGATAGAGCCGGTCGAAGATGAGCGCCAGTTCATCCTCAGCGATGCCAAAGCCGCGATCCGCCACGCTAAAATAGGCGGCTTCGGCGTTGCCCCAGGCGTGAATGGCGACAATCCGATCCAGATCGGAATAGAGCAGCGCGTTCTGAATCAGGTGGAAAAAGACCAGCCGCAGCCGATCCGGGTCGCCCATCAGCGGCGGCATCGGGTCTTGAATCGAGAGCATGAAGCTCATCCGCCGCTCGACGGCCAGCGAGTCAAGCTGCGCCAGCCCCTGTTCAATCAGCGGCGCGAGGTCAACCGGGACACGCGCCAGCGGCATCCCCGCCTCGATCCAGGCCAGATCAACCAGCGAGCCAGCGATATCGTAGAGCTTGCTGGTCGTCTGGCGAACGCGGGTGAGGAAGTGCTGCTGCTGCCCGTTCAGGTCGCCGGAACGCCCGACCAGATCGGCAAAGCCGCCGATGGCCGCGATAGGGTTACGCAGGTCATGGGCGACCGTGCTGATGAGCGATTCGCGGCGCGAGTCTAGCTCGTGCCGTTCGGTCATATCCTGCAACATGACCAACCGATGTCCATCGTTCAGCGTCGTGGCGAGGCCAATCGCCAGACGCCGCCGCGGCAGGCGGATTTCAGCGCTTTCATCGTCGGCGCTGGCAAAGAGCGCGGCCAGCGTCGGATGATCGGCAAAAGCCCTCTCAGCGTTCTGACCGAGGAGCTGTTCAAGCGTCATCCCGAGCATTGCCGCTGCCGCCGGGTTGATCGTCTCCAGGCAAAGCCGCCTGTTGGCAATCAGGACACCATCGCCTGTGGCGCGAAGCAAATGCTGGTAAGCCTGGATCAAGCTCGCGTTATTCATTCAACGTCAATCATCGTCCACTCAGGACGGCTCGTCGAACGGGTTGGTCGGCTCCGAAGGTCGGGCAGCAGGCGGCGTTTTGGACGGCGGCGCCTGGGGGTCAATAATCGCCTGAAAGGGCGCGTCGGCGGGCAGCTCGCGCGTTGTCCCGGTCGGAAAGCGAATGACAGTCTGTTCGGACGACCGGCGCACGCTGACGCCGCCCTGGGTGACGGTGACTGGCGCGCCCCAGCTAAACGGCCCGCCGACCCAGACTTTCGAGGCTGAAATGATGCGGACGCCAAGCACGCGCAGCAGCAGGTGCAGCGGGGCAATGCCGGACAGGTTGCCGCGCTGGCCCAGGCCGACCGGCTGATCGCTGTGGTAAAACTCGCTGAAGGCTTTCTGCGCTGAGAGCGTCGAAACCTGCGCCCGCAGCAGCCGCTCTACCAGGGTTGTGGCGAGGTCAGTGCGCCCGGCCTCGATCAGCCCCTCGCCGATCAATGTCAGCCAGAAGGGCCAGACGCCGCCGCCGCCATGAGCGTTGGTCGCGTCGAAATCAGAATCCTGCGCTGACGTCATGGTAACGCCGGTCGGACGCCAGAAATGTTCCGGGTCGGTCAGCAGGGCAATCAGCGGCTCAAGCTGTTCGGGCGCGACTCCGGTTGACCAGATTGGCAGCAGCGCGTTGATGTCAAGGCGGGTGGTATCAAGGGACGCTGCGCTGACGCGATAGACGCGCACTACGCCTTCGAGCGAGAGCCGGTCAACGCGCGCGAAAATCGCGCGGCTGGTGTAGGCGCCTCGGCCATGCGACCAGGCGAAATCGCCCGCCGAGGCCGCTTCATGGATCAGCGCGCCATCGGCGTCCGCGCCGTCGAGGTGGAGCGTCAGCGCGGGCGCGCGGTCGAGGCCGCCGTTGACGTGGACGATCAGACGATTCGGCGGGGACAGCGTCTGGTTGAGTTCGTGGATGTCGCCGCCGCGACCGTCTTTCAGGATGGTCACGCCGCCGGTCGTCAGGTGCGTGTCGCGGTCACGATAGGCGTAATGACGCTCGCGCCACAGGCCGTCAAGCTGATCGCGCAGCGCGGTCACTCGGCTGTCGAAGGTAGCGGCATCGTCGCCTCGGTCGAGCACATAGGCCATCTCGCGCAGGCTGATCGCCTCGGACAGCAGATAAGCGGCTAAATCCGGCGACTCGACCATGCGGATATCGGCCTGCTGACCGTAGGTCAGGCCGCGCGCGAAGGTCGGCTGATAGGGATAGCCAGTCTGCGCTTCCGACTGCCATTCCGGCAGGCCGTCGCCGTCGCAGTCGAGGTCGGGCATCAGCCAGCGGCCCAAGAAACGGATCAGACCGGGGTAGACAGCGGCGAGAAAGTCACGATCTTCGTTGTACTGGTACAGCCCCCAGGCGTAACGGGCCAGAATCGGCGGGCAGAGCGTCCCCTGTCGCTGACCGGCCAGCCCCGGTCGAGCGTCGATCCAACCGTCGTCCTGCTGCACCGCCAGATTGTTGAGCAGCAGCCCTTCCGCCAGCCGGACGTCGACCGCAGCGACCGCCAGCCCGGCCAGATAGGTCAGCATCGGCGACTGCCCGTTCCACGCGCGGATATGGTCAACCCCGCTCCCGGCTGGACTGTAGCCGCGCTCCGGCTGGCGCGTCGCCACCAGCGAGGCGTAGGGCAGGCTGGAAGTCGGGCGAATGAAGCCCTGAAGCAGCTCGCGGTACGAGGCGGCCAGCGTCGCATCGAGCAGATCGCTGCCGGTTTCGATATGCGGGATAGCTTCGGCGGCACGAGCAATGGCTTTGATGGCGCTGGCCCACGACACGCTCATCCATTTTTGCGCCAGCGACAGGCTTTTCAGCCCGCCGGGAACCGCCGCGTGAACCCAGCGGATCGTCGTTTTGCTTCCGGGAGCGGCTTCAATCGGCGCGCTCAGTTTGAGGCTTTCAGCGCTGGCCTCGCCGCGCTCCAGCAGCAGGATCGGGTTGACGCTGCCGACCAGCCCGAAGGACAGCGCCGTGCCGCCGCCGCCGAGCGGACGATAGGTCAGCTTCTGCTCGGCATCACTGACGATGACCTGCGCAATCAGATCGAGCCGGAGCGCCAACGGCTCCTTGCCGGTGTTCGCCAGCGTGAACTGCCCGCCGACAGCGTGCGATTCCATCGCCCAGTATTCGGCCAGCAGGGCCAGCGACGGCGTCAGCGCGGCCTGAAGCTGGAGATAACCGGGGGCGAAGGCCGTCACCATGGGCGGACGGGCATAGGCCTGCGCCTGATAAACGGAACGGTTGTCGATCTGCCACATCGGGACAAGACTGGCGAGGTTGGCCCGACCGCCGTACTGGGTCTGGAGCGCCAGCGCCGGGGAATCAAGAACGCCCGGCGAAAGTTCCCATACCTGATCGTCGGCGTAATCGGTGGAACTCAGCCGGGCGTCTGCGGCCAGGGTGAGGGTGTAGGGCTGTCGGGCATCAAGCTGCCAGCGCCGCAGTTTGCTCATCACACTCCGTCGATTTCAGAGCATCGGTCAGGATGACTGCGAGTCATCACTGCGCTCCAACTGCCAGGTCTTATCGGCCTCGTTTAAGCGGTAAGGAATCTTATACAGGCTAAAGAGGACATGATAGCCCGGCCCCGGCGTATAGACGCCCTGCGCGCTGACCGAGCCACCGGGATGATACTCATACTCGCTCACATAGCCGAACTCGGTCGGCGTGGTTGCCCAGCCGAGCGCCTGACGCACGTCCGCATTGTCGCGCCACAGCTTGCCGATGCCGCGCGCGGGCTGATATTTGTCGGCCTGCGGCGGGACGATGCTCGGATCAGTTTCCGGCTCACCTTCCTGAAAAGTGTCCTTATAGATCGACCACGTGCCGTGCGTCTGCTGGTCGTCAGCGGAGACCAGCACCCAGATTTCCGAGCGCGGCTGAATCCAGAACATACGCCCGTGCTCGAACGGCTGCTCGGCGACCTGAATCTGACCGATGGTCGGCGTGGCAAATGGATCGGTCGTCGGCGTGGCCTGCGGCGTGCTGGTGACAGGGACAGCGGTCGGCGTCAGGGCCGACTGCGCGCCGCTGATGAGAACGTCAGTTGTGGTCACAGGATTGGGCGTGCTGGTGACGACCAGCACCATCACAGTCGGCGGAGCGGCCTGGCACGCGGTGAGAAAGGCGACGAAGGCCAGGAGACAAGCAAACAGGCGAAACCGCATACCGATACTCCGCATTCTGCTAACAGGGGCCGGGAACGACCCGAAAACACGCCTGAGGCCCGCGCACTCTCTACAAGCGGTAGCCGATTGTAACAGACGGAACATGAGATGCAAGGTTGTCTCGCAGCGGCGGGTTTGCGCGCACATTGCTTACGCCGTTCTCGAAGGCGCTGTGTTAAAATGGGAACAGGATGGCGCTGGGGGGCGTTATAGTCTTGAAGTGAGGGTTGCCATGCGCGTTCGGCTTCAGTTCTTCATTCTGGGTCTGCTGGCGGGCTGGTGGCTCTCGCGCCAGAACATCGACTGGCAGGGCGCAGCGAAACTGGTCGAGGAATGGGCGATGCCGCCCGCGCCGGAGCCAGCCAGAACGCCCGCCACTGACAGCGCGCGTCCGGCTGTCCGCACCGCATCTCAGGCACAGGACTCTGACGAGCCGGACCCGCTGACCGAGATCAAGGGGATTGGCCCGACGTTCGAGCACGCGCTGCGGCAGGTCGGCATCACCACTTTTGTCCAGTTGGCCGAACTCGACCCGGACGAACTGGCCGAGAAGCTTGAGGGGCGCGTCAGCGGTGAACGGATTCGCCGCGAAAATTGGATCGCACAGGCACAGGAGCGCACGCGCGCCGGAAAATGAACGCTGTCAAACCGAAAGCCATCAACCTCTACCGCGCCGAGGGCTATCTGGAAATTAGCTGGAGCGATGGGACGACCTGCAAATATCCGCTGGCTCATCTGCGCGAAGCCTGTCCGTGCGTCGAATGTCGCGGCGGTCATGCCAACATGGGCCGCGACCACGACCCGGACAATATCCTTCAACTTAAGCCGAAGCAGTCGTATGCCATAGACAGGCTGGATATGGTCGGCAATTACGCGCTGCAACCGACATGGGACGACGGTCATCGCACCGGCATCTATTCCTGGGACTACCTGAGGCGTCTTTGCCCGGCTGAGGACACCGAATAATGCGCGAATCGCCCGAACTGGCCGACTATCTCGCCTCGCTCGAAGCGAATCCGATCCGTTTGCAAGCGATGTCGCTGTTTGAGCGCTGCCTGTCTGAAGGAGCGACCCATTCATTCGAGACCTTCGTCGAAGAACAACTCGCTCACGAGCCGCCGGAGATCGAACTGCTGCGCGACGTCGCCGAAGATTTACACCAGCGGCTGCTGGCGCTGCGCGAGCATCACTTCGATGTGCGCGATCAGGCGCTCCGTCGGCTTCAAGACGACTACCTGCTCGACCTCAGCCCGCTCACGCCGCCCGACGCGCTCGACCGCTATCACCTGCTTGACGCTGAAGCGGCGGTTTCCTACCTGGGCCGCCAGCACCCCAGCGCCGACGAGGGTGAGGCGCGGCGCGTGCGCCGCCTGCTTGAAGCTTCGACGGCGCTGGCAAGCCAACTTTACCACGACGTGCTCATGACCGAGCAATTGTACGACTTCGTCACTGACTGGGTGATGGGGCTGTGCGCGCAGGTCGCCCGTCAGGGCTGGGAGCCGATCCCGGTCAGCCCCCCTACCGACCGCTGGATTCAATGACGGCTGCCTGCCGTTTGTCACCTCAAATCCCCTGATAAACTACACATCTGGCTGCGCGTGGTCTATTTCGCTGCTATCTTTAGGCATAATAACTGAACCGTGTTAGTGGCTTGCGGCGTTATTTGCTTTATAATGTCTGTTACATAGCGCAAATCTCTTGCGGCTGATGGATTTCTGCGTTTACGTGTTTACATTGAAAGGACATTCCCCCTCATGAAGCGAGCCAGAGTATTGTTGATTCTGTTTGTCGTCGCGCTGCTGGCGCTCGGCAGTTTCAGTCTTGCGCTGGCGCAGGACGCGACTGCGGCGGCAGCCCCGCTGGAAAAAGTCGATCTAACGATGTGGTCGAGCGAAGACGATTCGATCAATAAGGTCTTCAGCGGCCTGTTCGACCAGTGGGCTGAGGCCAATGCCCCCGGCTCAACCCTGACCATCACCAATGTCGCCACCGAAAAGCAGCGTAACGACCTGCTGACGGCGGGGCTGGCGGGCAGCGGCCTGCCGGATATGTTTATGGGGCCGAACGACCCGATTGGCGTCTACGTTGACGCAGGCATCATCCAGCCGCTCGACGACAAGTTCGACCTGTCGATCTTCAATGGCACGCTGGCGGCGGGCCAGCTTGGCGGCAAGACCTACGGCATCCCCGTCAGCAGCGGCAACCACCTGATGCTGATGTACAACAAGACCTATGTCGATAAGGCTCCCGACACCTGGGACGAGCTGATTACGACCGCCAAGGCGGTTCATCAGGCGCACCCGGATGTTCAGGGCTTCGCCTACAACCTCAATGAAGCCTTCTGGTTCCTGCCATTCGTCGGCGGGTTCGGCGGCAAGGTCTACGACGATCAGGGCAATCTGACCCTGAACACTCAGCCGTGGGTCGATGCCTTCCAGTTCGTCCATGACCTGAAGTACAAAGATCAGGTCGTGCCGCAGGAATGCAACTACGACTGCGCTGACGGCCTGTTCAAGACGGGTGACGTCGCCATGATTATCAATGGGGACTGGCAGATTGCGACCTATCTCGACACGGCCCAGTCGCCCGCGCTCGGCAAGGACAATCTCGGCATCGCCCCCTGGCCGAAGCTGCCGAACGGCAACCGCCCGACGCCGTATACGTCCGGCAAGTTCGTCAGCATCCCCGTGACCACGACAGGCGCGAAGGAAGCTGCGATCCTTTCCTGGCTGACATGGCTGGAAACCGACAAGGACGCGGTCATCGCTTCAACGGTCGCGCTGAGCCGTCTGCCCTCTGTCACCAGCGGCGCTGACCTGCCGCAGATCACCAGCGATCCGATCCTCTCAGCCTCAGCGGCGGCGCTGGCGACCGGCATTGGGATGCCCGCCAACACCTCGCTGCGCTGCATGTGGGACTCGCTCAAGCCGAATCTTGAGGCCGTTGAAAGCGACACGATGACGGCGCAGGACGCGGCCAATGCCTCGCAGACCGCCGCCGATGCCTGCGTTGCGAATCTTGCCCCGGCGGCAGAAGCCACCAGCGCCTCTTAACGCTCTGAAGTCAGCAATACAGCAAAACAGGGGATCGGGTGGGGCCACTGATGGCCCCACCCGATCCTTATATGGAGGCGTACAGTGGAATTCAGCGGCCTGACGCCCGAAGTGATCGGCAAGACGCTGGGGCAGATCGGCCCGGCCATCCTTGCCTTCATCGGCGGCGCGCTCATCCTACAGTTCATCGTCTATCACTTTTTCAAGCGCGTGCTCAAGTCACGGTACGCCCTGCCCTACGCGCTGCTCTCGCCCGCGGTCGGAGCGATGCTCATGGTTGTCGTTGATCCGTTTTTGTTCAACGTTTTGCTGTCTTTTTCCGATCTGCGGCTGGCGACCTTTAGCTGCTACAGCCCGACCTCGATCAGGCCCTGCCCGGAAGGGTTCCATCAGTACGGCCTCGATTACGCCATCAAAAATTTTACGCATGTTTTTGTCCAGACCGACAAGACCGGCGCGGTGACGGGTTGGGGATCGCTGCTGCGAACGCCCAACTCAACGTTCCCGGTGCTGCTCGGACGTACCGCCATCTGGACGCTGGCGAACGTCGTTTTCCACATCGCCGGCGGTCTGGGGCTAGCGCTGCTGCTCAACCAGAAGATCAAGCTCAAGGGGCTGTATCGCACCCTGATCGTCATTCCGTGGGCGATGCCGCAGGTGATCGTCGCCCTGACCTGGAAAACCGAATTTCACGCTCAGTATGGCTTCGTCAACACCCTGTTGATCGCGCTCGGCTTGCAGCCCGTCAACTGGCTCAGTGATCCCGGTTGGGCGTTCGTCGCCGTGCTGTTCGTCAATATCTGGCTCGGCATCCCGTTCTATATGGTGACGCTGCTCGGCGGCCTGCAAAGCATCTCGCCCGACTATTATGAGGCGGCGCAGATGGATGGCGCGGGTCTGTGGCAGCGCTTCCTTCACATCACCATTCCGCTGCTGCGCCCGATTGCTGTCCCGGCCATCACGCTCGATGTCATCTGGACATTCAACCAGTTTAACGTCATCTATCTGGTGACAGGGGGCGGGCCGCAGGAAAGCACCAACATTCTGGTGACGGCACTCTACAACGCCGCCTTCGGCGAAGCGGCCACGCAGCAGTACGCCTTCGCCGCTGCCTTTTCGCTCGTCATCTTTCTGATCCTGATTCTATTCGTCATCCTGTGGATGAAGGTGAGCGGCGGGCTGAGGGAGGTCTACGCAGCATGAGTATGATGGAATCCATGAAGAAGCCACTGCCCGCCTCGCCCGCCGAACTGATAGCGCAGATGACCTTCCGCAGCTGGATCGCGCTGGTCGCCGTCCTCATCGGCCTCGCGCTGATGCTGCTCAACGGGATGGACACCCTCTACCTGTTTGGCGCGGCGCTGATCGGCCTGCTGATCTGGAAACCGATTCACGGTATTCTGGTGATCTACTCCGTCTTCTCGGTCTATCCGGCGCTGCGGATCATCAGTATTTCACTCCGCCCGTCGAATACGCTGCTGACGCGCGACCTGAGCCTGATTCCGATTGGCGCGACCCTGCAAAGCTACGCCGATCTGTTCAATGAGCGGAATTTCGTGCTCTGGCTATGGAACAGCCTCTCGGTGACGCTGACCGTATCGGTGGTCGGCGTCATCATCGCCGCCACCAGCGCCTACGCTTTCAGCCGGTGGCGCTTCCCCGGTCGGCAGCCGATGCTGATTTTCCTGCTGACGACGCAGATGATTCCGGCGGCGATGCTGGCGATCCCGATCTTCGTCATCGTCGCGCAGCTTCGCCTGACCGATCAGGTACTCGGCCTGGTGCTGGCCTACATCGTGACGGCGGTTCCTTTCAGCATCTGGATTCTGAAAGGCTACTACGACACGATTCCACCCGACCTCGAAGAAGCGGCGATGGTCGATGGAGCCAGCCGGATGGAAGCCTTCATCCGCATGATTCTGCCGCTGTCGACACCCGCGCTGTCGATTGTTTTCCTGTTCAACTTCCTGTCGGCGTGGTCAGAATTCATCGTCGCCAACATCATCCTCAAGTCGGCGACGTCCTACACCTGGCCGCTCGGCTTCAATCAGCTCGTCAACACCTTCCAGACGAACTGGGGCGTCTACGCGGCGGGCGCGACCATCGTGACAATTCCGGTACTGCTGCTGTTCGTCTCACAGTCGCGCTACCTCATCAGCGGCCTGACGCTCGGCAGCGTCAAGAGCTAGCAGTCAGGCCTGGGCGAGATAGTCGCGGGCGGCGCGCAGCGCGTCGTCAGCGCTGGTGATCGCCCCGACGACCTGCCCTTCGCGGATCAGGTCGAGCAGCACGCCGATGATCGGCCCCGGTTTGAGGCCAAGCGTGCTGATGAGGCCGCCGCCGTCGATCAGGACAGGCGGCTGTACGAGCGTATCGTAATGATCGAAATAGGCTTCGAGCAGCGCGCGGATTCGCTCCAGATAGCGCACCCAGGCATCCTGCGGCAGCGTCATGCCGAAAGTGCCGAGGTAGTCGGCTAACGCCAGCAGGCAGACATCCACGCCCGCATCTCCGGTCGCGCGCCAGAAGCGATGCACCGACAGCGGCGAGACGTCATCGAGCCAAAGAGGTCGCATGTGATTCTGCGTGATCGTCACCAGCCGCTGCCGCTCGGCGTTGCTCAGGCGCAGCGCGAGCGCCCGCTGCTGCGCGATGGCAGCGCTGTGATCTTCATGATGCGGGAAGTGCGGCTGCCCGCTGGCATCGACCGCAGCAACCAGCGGCTTGCCCGTGTCATGCAACAGCGCAGCCAGGCATAACAGGGCGCGATGCGTGCGCCCTTCAGGATAGGTTCGGTCGAGATGCAACCGCAGCTGCGGGCTGAAACGGTCGAGCGCGACTGCCGTCATGCCGAAGCTGAACTGCGCCGCTGCCTGATCGCTCCGCCCCGGACTGAGAACGTGAAAGATACCAATCAGGTTTTCGACCACAGCCAGCGTATGTCGCCAGCCATCGAAAACATGCGGCGCGGGCTGCTTCAGGTCGTGCAGCGCGACGGTTTCGGGGACGATCACGGCCAGCAGGCCGAGCGTATCGGCGACAGTCAGCGCTTGCGACACCTTATCGAGTCCGAGAATTTTCATGAACTCGTCGCGCACCCGTTCCGGCGAGGTGTCGTACAGATGCGGCGCTGCGGCGCGAAGGTCGGCCTTCGTCTCGGCCTCGATGCGGGCCGCAAGCTTTACGCTCTGGCGGACGGCGCGAAGCGCGCGGATCGGGTCGCGGCTGATCGAGGCCGGATTGCAGCGCCGAATCAGATGGTCAATGGCATCCTGCTCACCGCCGAGCGGGTCGATCAGCAGGCTCAGATCGCCATGCAGGTCAGCGGCCATCGCATTGAGTCGGAAATCGCGGTCGGCCAGGTCAGCTTCGAGCGAGTCGGCGCGGAAATGGGCGACGTCGATCTGCAAGCGGCCTTCCGGCGTATCGACCAGCGCGCGGCCAACGTCGCGCTCGGAATCGAGCGGGAAGAAGTCGCCGTTCATCCGGTTGGCGATCAACCGCGCCAGCCCGATTCCCTGTTCAGTGATGATGTCGATGTCTCTGGTCGGGCGACCGAGCAGCGCATCACGGACGACGCCGCCGACCAGATAGGCTGGCGACTCGACGTCGGCGATCAGGTCGCGGAGTTCAAGCACCGCATCCGGCCAGCGCAGCGGGCGCGAGGGCAGACGCGGCGAAACGTCAGGCATTTTCGAGCGATTCCGGGGCGACGACCCCGATAAATGGCAGGTTGCGAAACTTCTCGTCGAGGTCGAGGCCATAGCCAAAGACGAACTTATCCTCGATGCGGAAGCCGGTGTAATCGACGTCGATGGGAACAGTGCGCCGCGTCGGCTTGTCGATCAGCGTGACCAGCCTGAGGCTGGCGGGCTTGCGCGCGCGCAGGACGTCAATGACGAAACGCAGCGTATGGCCGCTGTCAACGATGTCCTCGACGATCAGCACATGGCGGCCCGTGACCTGCGATTTCAAGTCCATGTCGATACGGACGTTGCCTGACGAGGCGCGCGCCCCACGTCCATAGCTCGACACCGATAGGAAGTCGATCTCATGAGGGATGGTGATATGGCGCATCAGGTCGCTGAGGAACATGACGCCGCCTTTGAGGATGCAGATCAGCAGCAAATCCTGCCCGACCCTGTAATCGTCGGAAATCTGCGCGCCCAACTCGGTCACGCGCGCCTGAAGCTGCTGCTCGTCGATCAGGATTTCTTTGAGGTATTTTTCGTAGGGTTGTGGCATCGGGTTCGCTCCGGGTGTGAAGGTCGGATTATAGCATTGGACTGGCAGAACACTCATAGCGAGACTCCACCCGTCAGCCACAAACCGCATGACTTTTAGCCTGACAGGCGTATGATATAATCGCCCCTCTCGTCCGTGAGAAAGCAGCCTGCGATGACCGAAGAATTTTTAGATCATTCCATCAATGTCTCCAGCGTCCGCGACAACGTCCATGTCACTTTCAGGGAAGGACTGGTGCTTGAAGGGCCAGTCGGCACAACGATTGAGTCGTTTCTCCAGCAGGCGGAGCGCTACCTGCCGCAGCGCTTCGACAGCGCGATGATGGGCGGAATCCTCGATGGCCGCCTGCGCGAGCTGGCGTACACCGTCCAGCGTGACGCCACGCTTGAGCCGGTGCTGCTATCGAGCAGCGACGGCGGGCGCATCTACCGCCGCTCGCTGGTGATGCTGCTGACGACAGCCGTGGACGAGTTATGGCCGGACGTCAAGGTGAGTGTCGGCTATTCAGTGCCGGAAGGCGGCTTCTACTGCCGGCTGGTCAACCACGCGCGCTTCACGAGCGAAGAACTGGGACGACTCGATACGCATATGCGCGAGATCGTCGAGACAGACGCCTCTATCGACAAACAGCTTGTCCCGCTCGACGAGGCGGCGGCCCTGTTCGCCGCGCGCAATGCCGACGATAAGCTGCGCCTGCTGGAACAGCGCCAGCGCAACGTGCTGACGCTCTATACGCTGCGCGGGCGCTCGGACTATTTTTACGGCTATATGACGCCGTCCACCCGTTACCTGAATATCTTCCGGCTGATCGAAACCGACGACGGCTTCATTTTGCAGTACCCGCGCAAGGAGCATCCCCAGGTGCTCGACGTGTTGAAGCCGGAGTCGAAAGTCGGCAAGGTCTTCGCTGAGGCGGAGAACTGGCTGGCGCGGCTCGGCATCGAGGACATCGGACGGCTCAACCGCTTCGCTCGCGTCGATAAGATGCAGGAACTGGTGCTGGTCGCCGAGGCGCTGCACGAGCAGCGAATCGCCGGAATCGCCGCCGAAATTGCCGCGCGACATGACTCGGTCGGGGCGCGGCTGGTGCTGATCTCCGGGCCGTCCTCATCCGGCAAGACGACCTTCTCCAAGCGGCTGTCGATTCAACTGCTGGCCTATGGCCTGCGGCCTTATACCATCGAGATGGATAACTACTTCGTCGACCGCGACCTGACGCCGCGCGATCCAACGGGGGCGTTCGATTTCGACGCGCTCGGCGCGGTCAACCTGCCGCTGTTCAACACGCACCTGACGCAGTTGATTCATGGCGAAGAAATTCAACTGCCGCGCTTCGATTTCCGCCTCGGCAAGAGCGTCCCCGGCCTGATGGCGAAACTGGAGAGCAATCAGGTCATCGTCATCGAAGGCATCCACGGCCTGAATCCGGCGCTGGTGCCGGAAATTCCGCGCGAGACAGTCTATCGCATCTACGCCTCGGCGCTGACGACGCTCAACATGGACCTGCACAACCGCATCCCGACAACCGACGTTCGTCTGCTGCGGCGTATCGTCCGCGACGCGGCGACGCGCGGCTTCAGCGCGACCGACACACTCTCGCGCTGGTCGAGCGTCCGGCGCGGCGAGAAACGCAATATTTTCCCGTTTCAGGAAAACGCCGACGTGATGTTCAATTCATCGCTGGTTTATGAGCTGGCAGCGCTGCGGACGCTGGCCGAGCCGCTGCTGCTTCAGGTCGAGCCGGGGACGCCGCCGCACATCGAGGCCAACCGCCTGCTCTCGTTCCTGCGCTGGGTGCAGCCGATGACGGTCCTCCAGCAGTCGCTGATCCCCGATACCTCACTGCTGCGCGAGTTCATCGGCGGGTCAATTCTGGAAGATTATCATCCCGGCGACCTGACCGAAGGCGAATCGACCGAGGACAAGGTCGCGGCGACGACGTAGAGCCGCCCTCACCCCCGACCCCTGGTTAGGCCCGCTCGCCCTGCGGGTCGAGATGCCGCTGCGCAGCACGAGCGAGGCCCAAACCACTTCGTCTCCCGGTGGGAGAGGGGAGAAAGAGGTATCAATCGTTTTTATGGTCGGATTGAGATACAGGGCGGAAAGCGCGGGCGCGAAAAATCGCGCCTCATAGACGCCAACTTAAGGGATCATGCTGCTTATCCAACCCCTCCCCCTGTCCTACGCGGCCTCCGGCTCCTGCCGAGCCAAGAACGCTCGGCACGCTTCGTCCCCGCAAGCGGAGAGGGGG
>CAZZAO010000101.1:0-21139 GCA_964652205.1 uncultured Anaerolineaceae bacterium
CCACCGGGAGAGGGGCCGGGGTGAGGGTCGATAGTTTCCCGCATCTATCAAATACCGACCCGGCTACTTCGCCTCGTCCTGCTTGTCGAACGACAGTGATGCGGAGTTGATGCAGTAGCGCAGGCCGGTCTTATCGCGTGGGCCGTCCTCGAAGACGTGGCCGAGGTGCGATCCGCAGCGGCTGCACAGCGCCTCGACGCGCCGCATCCCGTGGCTCGTATCTTCGCGCAGCTCGATGTGGTCGCTTTGCGCAACGTCCCAGAAGCTCGGCCAGCCGCAGTTGGACTCGAACTTGGTGTCGGACGAGAACAGCGGCTGTCCGCAGGCAACGCAGTTATAGGTTCCCTGCGCCTTGTTGTGAACATACTCGCCGGTAAAAGGTCGCTCGGTCGCGGCCTGCCGGGTCACGGCGTACTGCATCGGCGTCAGCAGCTCGCGCCATTCCACGTCGGACTTGATCACTTTGTCAGTCATGGCCTTCTCCTTCAATGTCTGGCACTAATGTACCCTGATTTCCTTACGCCAGAATTACCGGCGTATGAGCGCCTCGTCAGGAGCTTGCCGGAACGATGTAAGAATCTCCCGGCGCTAGGTGTCCGGTTTGTACTTTTCAGACAGCCCCTCGAAAGACTCATATTCTCTGCCGGGCGTAATCTGTTCCAGCCTCAGGCCGCGCTCATCGGTCAGGTAATCGTAACCGCGCTGCTGCCACTGGCGCTGTGGATCGAGGATTTGATAAAACTGCTGCCGCCGAACCCGATCTGCCCGATTGACCATCTTGAGGTGATAGATCGCCAGCTCGATCTTCGGGTAACGTCGGTGGAAGCGTTTGGGGCGCGGTATCCACTCGCCGTGCAGCGCTCTGGTGTCCAGTCCAAAATCGGCGCGCCAGCGAAACAGGCGGCTGCGGAACTTGCGGCCCCAGATGCCATCGACACGATACTGCGCCGGGTGATCCCATAACTCTCGCAGCCGGACACGATAGGCGGGGAAGCCTTTTTTCGCCGCGCGTTCCATCGCCTGCTTTGCCCGATCTCTGAACTGGCGCTCCAGCCGCTCATCGGCATCGACGGCTAACAGCCAGTCAGGCGCGTGACGGCCAGCGGCTTCGAGCAAAAGGCGGCGATTCTCTGGTTCATTCCAGACGTGAGGCTCGCGCGGCGGCAGGCGAATCAGTTCCAGTACGGATGGCTGCTCCGCGACGAAGTCGCCTGAACCGTCGGTTGAGCCGTCGTCGAGCGCGATAATACCATCGACCTGGGGCGCGACATTCTCGAAATAGCCGGGAAGATAGCGCATCTCATTATGAAACTGAAGCAGCGCCAGCAGGCGAGGTCTACTCCGCTTGCCGCTAGAGGCTGCCGCTGTCGTTTCGGTGGGCATCCAGTTTGACAGCAGTACGCCCAGGTTATAGGCTAACCATCCGGGCGGGGCGAAAATTAACGCGGCCAGCACGTAGCGGCGGTCGCGCCAGTTGTCTGCTGCGATCCACGCCCACCGAAAATGGCGGATGACGTTGAGCGAGCGGATTCCGGTCAGCCGGGCAGGCGCATGTGCCTTCATTTGTCGCTGCGCCTGCACTCGCCGTCGACCGCGTCCGAACTGATCGCGGATCAACGCGGGCAGCGTCGTTGGTGTCTGGTGTGCGCAGCGCACTTCCGAGGCCCAGACCACCGTCACTACATGAGCCAGCCGCCGATTGTAGTCGGTATCTTCACCTGTTCGCATATCGTCGCGGAACAGGCCGTACCGGTCAAACAGCGTGCGCGCATAGGAAATGCCGTAATCCAGATGCGCCTTGATGGGGATACCCGGCATCCGCCGCGCATGAAGCATAATATGCGATGTCCAGGCGATGATGCTGCCTGGATGGGCATTCGTTACTGCGCACGACACCGCCAGCGCCCCCGCCTTATGCCGGTCGAGTCGGCCACTGGCCCACCCCGGCTCGGCGGTGCAGTCAGCGGCCAGAAATGAGACATAAGGGGCGCTCGTGGCGGCAATCCCCAGGTTTCGCGCGCCACCGGCAAATAGCCGTTCTTCAAGGCTAATGATCTGCCCGTTGAAGCCCGCCGCGCGTAAGGCCATCGTTGGATCGTTGCCGTTGGAATTAACAACCACCACTTCAATTGGCTCATCCTGAGCGAGCAATGAACGAACTGCATCGACGACTGTCTCCTGCCCGGCGAGGCTGATGACCACACAGGCGAGTTGAGGTGGTGATTGTGGCATAGCGCGCCCTCAGTATCGTGGCACCGGTCTTCTACTGCTTATTTTCTATTCTGACTGTAACTCGCTAATTTTTCTCAGGGCCGAGTGTATCAATAATACTAACATAGCCGCGTCAAATTTCGCTGCCCTACGCTCTCCCGGCGTATATTGCTCAATGCGTCGCCCTCAGGCTACAATCCTGCTGACAGGACAGACAGCAGGAGTTGACGGCGCGTGGCTTACGGACGTCTCGACGTCTTCTGGCCGGACGGGGAGTTCCACACCTTCCCCCTGACCGAACCCAATATCACGGTCGGGCGTTCGAGCGGCAGCACCATTGCGCTCGAGTCCGAGAACATTTCGCGCTACCACTTCAACCTTGCCTACGATGGCACGCAGGTCACGATTGCCGACATGGAGTCGGCCAACGGGACGTTCGTCGATGGCGTGCGTCTGGAAAACAGCCAGCGCCAGCCGCTTAACGGCGGCGAAGAAATCCAGATCGGCGACCTGCGCCTGATCTACCGCTACCTCGATGACTCGCCGACGCGGCCCATGGTCGTCCCCGAAGAGACGACCCAGCGGATCGAGCTGGAAGCGCCCGCCTTTCGTATTGACCTCAAAGCGCCCGATCAGGGCGTCCCGCCCGGCGCGCACATCAGCGCCGAGCGGACGATCAGCAACACTGCCGACGAGGTCGAAACCTATCTGGTTGAAGTCACCGGCCTGCCTGCCGACTGGGTACGCATCGACCGGGCGACGGTGCGCGTCCAGCCGAACGACAGCGCGCAGGTCGTCATCAGCTTCAAGCCAGCGCGCCGCAGCGACAGCGCCCCCGGCAATTACCCGGTTTTCGTCACCGTGCGACCCGGCCGCGACACCTCGGCGCCGCTCAAGGCCGACCTCGATTTACACGTCCTGCCTTTCGGCGGTTTTGGCATGGCGCTCCAGCCGCATCACGTCAGCGCCGAGGGTCATTTCCGCGTCCACCTGCACAATCAGGGCAGCGCCCCGCTCGCGCTCACCCTGAGCGCCCGTGACAAAAATAATGCGCTCCAGTTCGACTTCGAGCCAGCGCAGCAGATCACGCTTGCGCCCGGTCAGCGGCTGGTCGTCAGCGGGGATGTCTCCCCGCGTAAGTCGGCGGTTTATGGCGCTGACCGCGAGTATGCCTTCGACGTGCTGGTGCAGTCCGCCGACGCGGCCCATTTCATGGCCGCCGAGCGCGGTTACGTCGTTGTGCCGCCGTCGCTGCCGCGCTGGACGCCGCTGGCGCTGGCAGGAGCCGTCGCCGCTGTGATCGGCATCATCGTCGTCGCGGTCATCGGCTGGAGCATCCTCAGCCACGTCGAGCCGCCGGTCATCAACAGTTTCACCGTCAACAGCACCCAGATCGCGCAGGGCGAGCCGCTGGTGGTCGCCTGGTCGGCGGAGAATGCCAGCCAACTGACGATCACGGTCAACCAGACGCCGGTTTTCGTCGATGATGGCGGCGGCGAGCCGACCAGCTACACCGTCAACACCAACGAGCTGGACGGCGACGTCGTTGTGGCGCTGGCGGCAGCGGGGCAGGGCGCGCCGGTGATCGCCAGCCAGACGATCCACGTCACTCGACCGATGCGGATCGACCTGTTTACCGTCAATCCGCCGAAGCTGGTCCGCAACGTCGTTCAATCGCTGTCGATTTCGTGGGATGTCCCCGGCGCGGCGCTGATCCGTATTACCGGGCTGGAAAGCTTCACGACCACGCCGATTGATCCCTCGTATCCGGCCAAAGGCAGCCTGAACAGCGTGGCCGGAATCGCGCAAAACCCGTTGACGCTGACTCTCTTCGGGCAGGATGCTGATGGCAGCACCGTGCAGCAGGCCGTGACCGTCGATATGGTCGATCCGACCTGCGCGCCGACCTCAGCCGCCGTGCCGCTGCGCGCCGGGCCGTCGGAGCAGTATCAGGTCGTCGGCACGCTGCCGGTCGGGACGCAGGCGATCATCACCGCGCAGGATTCGAGCAGTCAATGGCTTCAGGTGCAGCTTGCCGGCGGGACAGCCGGATGGGGGCCGCGCACGGCCTTCACCTGCGCCGATTTCTTCTCGGTCGATAATCTGCGTAAGGAACTCAATGTGCCGACGGTGACGCCGACTATCGAAGCGACGCCAACGGTCACTGGAACGACCCCCGCGCAGCCGACTCAGGGGCCGACAGCAACGCTGGGGCCGCAGATTGCCGTCACCCCAACGGCGGAGCGGACGGCTGCCGCAGCGACTTCGCGCCCGACCACGACGCCTTAAAAAGCCACACGCCTGATTGACCGACTTCCCGCTCGGCAGACGGCGCGGTTTCTGCCAGAAGGCGTGTTCCCTTTCCTACTCAACTCCATAGAGGCGAGCTAACCAGAATAAGAGCGTCAAGACGACCGTCAAGGCTCGGCCTGCATCGAAATTAGTGACATTCTTCATATGTAGTAATCTGCGCTGCGGGCTAATCTTAGGCGTCAGGCTGGGGCTGCCCTGTAATATCGCTTCTGCCGGGCCGCTTTTGTCTCTGGTCAGCGGGAGTAGTTTCAGCGCGGGCCAGAAGAATGGAAAATCCTGATTGGCCGCAAGATAAACCCCTGAATCCGCCATAGTCGGGAACGCGCCGGTCAACCGGATGCTGCTGAGATTGAATAGCGGGCAGCGGCTTTCGGAGCCGTGTCAGGCCCGTGCCGAGATTAAGTTGGAGCCATGAGTGCCGAAAGATCAGAGTTGATAACCGCCGGCAGCGCTCGGTCTCAGGCCCGGCGTGAGGCTGAGCGGGCCGAGCGTTGGCGGCGAGTGCGCGCCGTCGCCTTACCGATTGAACATGGGGGCTGGGGCTTCCTGTTCGAGGCCGTCGTGCTTGGCCTGCTGGTCGCGCCTTCGTGGGCGGGCCTGCTGCTTGGCCTTGCCACTACCGCTCTGTTTCTCGTCCATCAGCCGCTCAGAATCGCGGTTAGGGATCACCTCAATCGTCGGCGTGTCCCACGGACGCGGCTGGCCGAGAGATTCGCGTCTGGCTATCTGGCCGTCGGCCTCATCGCCTTTGCCCTGGCAGCGATAGTCAGCCAGCACCCTTTTCAGAGCGTGCTGCTGCTGGCGCTGCCCTTCGCCGGGATTCAGGCCGTTTACGATGCGATGGGGCGCAACCGCAGCGCGCTGGCTGAAGTCACCGGCGTGCTGGCTTTGGCGGTCTCCAGCTCGATGATTGTGCTGGCGGGCGGGTGGACGCTGGTTCCAGCGCTGGCGCTCTGGGTGCTGCTGTCAGCGCGGGCCATCACCACGATTCTGTACGTCCGCGACCGCCTGCGGCTGGAACGCGGTAAACCCGATCAGCGGCGCGTTACGCTGGCGGTTCATATCGCGGCGCTGGTCGTGGTCGGGGGTCTGACCGTCGTGGGGCTGCTGCCGTGGAGCGCGGCCATCGTCGTGGGCATCTTGCTGGCCCGCGCCGCTCGTGGCCTCTCACGTTTTCGCCGGTCGCTGGCTCCCAGATTGATCGGGCGTCAGGAGATTATTTACAGCGTGCTGCTGATCGCTGCCAGCGCGCTCGGTTACGCGCTGCTTTAGAATTTGCTCCCAACCTGTCTGGAAACTCTGCCTTGCCGCCGGAGCGCGCTGCTCCAGTGGCCGGGCCTTCGGCTCTAAACTCAGCTTGCCGCTCCCGATAATCCCTGATTTCTACCGCTCACTTCAGACATAAAGCGCGCTAGAGGCATGCGACAGGGCATTCTATCAGCGCGCCTTCGATAGACCCAGGGCAATCGCGTCTAAATCACAACTCAGGCTATAAAGGGCCATGAGGGTTTGTAGGGGCGACCCGCCGGGTCGCCCCTACGTTATCGTTGACCCTGGATAAGGCGATAGGAGCTTTCTTGAAACTCCGATCAAATTTGATGCGTTTGCCCTGCGATAGGCCGTCTGACGCTTCAGAAAAGCGGCCTGATCTGCTATAATAACCGGGAAATTACGCTCTGTTTTCCCCTCAGGACGCTCATGCATATCGAGCATCTGTCGCTCACCAATTTCCGCAATTACGCGCGGCTGGAGCTATCGCTTCCGGCGCAAAGCCCGATTGTTCTCCACGGCGAGAACGCGCAGGGCAAAACCAGCCTGCTCGAAGCCATTTATTACCTCGCCGCCGCGCGCTCACCTTATACCACCACCGACCGCCAGCTCATTCACTGGCGCACGCAGGATGACCCGCTCCCCTACGCGCGGCTGACCGCCGACGTCGTCTCGCGCCACAGCGCGCTCAGTCGGCTCGAAATTACGCTGCTGATCGAGCGCACCGTCGACGGCCATCAACGCTTGCGCAAGGTGATTAAACTTAACGGCGTCGAAAAGCGTGTCATGGACATCGTCGGGCTGGTCAACGCGGTGCTGTTCCTGCCGCAGGACTTAACGCTGGTCGAAGGCTCGCCTGCTGACCGCCGCCGCTTCATGGACAACACCCTCGGTCAGGTTGACGCGGCCTATCTTCAGGCGCTCGACCGTTACGAGAAGGTGCTGCCGCAGCGGAACGCCCTGCTCCGGCGGATCGCCGAGCGGCAGGCCAGTCCGAGCGAGTTAGGTTTCTGGGACGAAAAGCTGGTCGCTGCCGGAAGCGTGATTATTGCCGGACGGCAGCGTTTCCTGCGCGAACTGGAGATCAGCGCCCAGCGCGCCCATGAGGATTTGACCGGGAAGCGTGAGACGCTGACGCTGCGCTATCAGCCGAGCTTCGTGCCGACCGTCGAGGGCAGCGGTCAGCGGTCGTTCGACGCGCTCGGCCTCGACCTGCACCGCGAGTTGGACGCCGGGCAGATCGCGCCGCAGTTGACAGCCCATTTGCAGGCCGAACAGAAGCTGTCGATCCATCGGGGCGCGACCATCACCGGCCCGCACCGCGATGAGCTGCGGCTGTTCATCAACGACCACGACGTTGGGCTGTACGGCAGCCGGGGACAGGCGCGCACGGCGGTCATGGCGCTCAAGCTGGCCGAGCTAAACTGGATGCGCGACCGCATCGGCGAGTGGCCGCTGCTGCTGCTCGATGAAGTCGTGGCCGAGTTGGACGCCCATCGCCGCGCTTTTCTGCTCGAACGGATCGATGGGACGACACAGACCCTGCTGACGACGACCGAGCTGGACATCTTCACGCCGGAATTTCTTCAGCGCGCGGCGATCTGGGAAGTCGAGGCCGGGCAGATCGAAACAGTCGCGCCGACCGGGGACTGAGCGCGCTTACTGCACATGGAGGGTCGTCAGATAGAGCAGGTTGCCGACCGAGCCACCCTCAGCCGTGGTGATCGGCAGCGCTTGATGGCTGTCCAGATCGTCCATCCCCACCAGCAGCGAATAATCTCCCGATGGCAGGTCGCAGGGGACGCTGACGGCGTGCCGATCCAGATTAAGCTGGTTGGGCTGCCACAGCGGCATCCGCGTTGCCGAAGGGACGCCATCGGTACGCGCGACGCCGACGCCGTCGCTGCCCGCCAGCACGATTGCCAGACGATAGCTGCGTGAAACCGCGCTCTCGACCGACCAGATCGATTGCAGCGTGACGCTTTCGCAGCGCTGAACGTCAACACTCCCGGCCACGCTCCACTGCTGAAGGGCGACCTGCGTGCCAAAACGGTAAAGTGGTCTGGGCGTTTCTGACAGATGGACGTAGCCAGTCAGGATGAATTCTCTGGGGACATCCGGCGAGTCAAAGGTGCGTCGATAGATTTCGTAGTAACCCTGCTGCCTGAGGGCTGTCATGAAAGGCTCGGTCTGCGCCCCCACTTCGGGGATTTGCAGCACCCAGACCTGTGGCGAGTGAGTCGCCCAATCCATGAATGCCTGAACGCTGGCGGGCAGCGCGTCCGACAGCACATGGGTCAGCGGTCTGGCTGCGCCTGACGTGGATTCCAGCGTGCTGGCATTGCTGACGAGGTGCGTGATCTGAGAGTCATCGCTGCCCGCCAGCAGTTGATCGCGCGTGTGAATGTTCAGCCAGGCGTCGGTGCTTGCCAGCAGGATTTTGCTGTCCGGCGTGAAGGTCGAGGGCAGCAGCGATTGGGGCTGAATTGAAGCGAAGATCGTCAGTCGGCGTTCCGATATTTCATCCAGATAAATCAGGTCTTTGGGGACGTGGTTGGTGATGCCGCCTAAGCAGGACGAGACGCGCGAAAATGGGTAATTGAGCACGCACTGTTCTTCAGGCCGAAGCCGCGATTCAGGGGCCATGACCAGACTGCGCTTCCATTCCTGCGCGTCATCGCCGAGCGCCGCCGCGCTCGAATAGAGATAGAAGCTCAGAAACACAAACGCTATGATGACGTCGAGGGCGACGATCCAGCGCGCGGCGCGGCGGTTACTCTGCCGCAGCCGCTGCGCGCTGATGACGGTCAGCGCGACCAGCGCCAGCCAGAACAGCCCCGCTGCCGCGATATACTGCACCGTGAACGCGCGATCTGCTCCGGCAATCGTCACCCGCCCCAGACCGATCAGCAGGCCGGAAAGCAGCGAAAAGACCGCTAGCGCTGTCCAGATTACTATCGGTTTCCAGGCGTGCCGAAGCCGCCACAAAATCAGCAGTTGGGCCAGATAAAGCACGAGCGCCAGCAGCCCGACGCGCATCGCCGTATCGGCATAAGTGACCGTCGAGAAAATGCCGTTGCCGAGATACTTCAGCAGAAATTCGAGCATGTCGCGCACGAGCGGCAGTTTGGCCTGTAAAACCGGGTCGCCCGTGGGGACGGAATTGGACGCGATCCCGGAGATCATGCCGCTGTCGTGGAGATACAGACCGATGCTGATCGCGCCCGAAACGATCCAGAGTAAATAATAGCGCCAGTCTCGCTGGCCCAGCAGCCAGAGCACCACGACGATCAGCGGCCAGACGACCATCCCTGCCGCTGAGGTGAACGTCGCGCACCAGCCCAGCACCAGCGCCAGCGCGAAGGCGCGCCCGGTCAGGCGCTCGCGGCTCACCACTAGCACGATGGCGATGACAAACGTATTAACCAGCGACCAGTGCGATTGGCGGACTGACCACCAGTTATAGCGGCGATAAACCGCGAACAGCAGCAGCGAGAACGGAACCAGCACCAGAAACAGCGCGCTGCGTTCCGTGCGCCTGAACAGCAGCAGCAGTAAGCCGTAAGTGACCAGAACGATCAGCGCTGTCAGCCAGCCCTGCGTTTCCAGATTCCAGCGCCCGACAGCGGTCAGGATGGCGGTCGCCAGATTGGTGAACAGGGTGCGATGCCCGCCGTTCACCGGAATGAGACGCTGAAGGGTCAGGCTGCCGTCAGCAGTCGCAACTGCCACATCTCCATTCAGGTCCCATTCGTCGTCATAGGGAACCGAGAGACGATAGGTTTGGACGTAAAAAAGAATCAGGACAATCGGCACTAAACTGGCGACGGTTGCAGCCAGATAGAGCGGGTTGCTCAACCAGCCTTCCAGACGGCGCAAAACAGTCATACTCGGCTTGCCTTGCAGGGTGGCAGTGGACAGGGCGAGAATAGCGGACAAAAACGAGTTTGTCGACCAGGGAGCCTGTCAGCCGCTAGGCGGAACTCCAGCGGCGCGGTATGCTTGAGCGCACATCGTTTCAGACGCAGACGGGGAGAAAGACCATGCTCAACCCTCAACGGACGATTGACGAACTCAAGGAACTGCGCGCGCTGACGGGCGACGACGACGGCGCGCAGCGCGTGGCCTGGACGGACACCTGGAAAACTGCCCGCGCCTGGATTCGCGCCAAAATGGAAGCGCTGCCGCTTGAAATTGAAACGGACGAAGGCGGCAACGTCTGGGCGACCCTCAAGGGAACGTCCGATAAGGAATTGCTGATCGGCGGTCACATGGACAGCGTGCCGAACGGCGGCTGGCTCGACGGCTGTCTGAACGTGCTGGCCGGCTTGGAAGTGGTGCGCCATCTCGCCGAGGAAGGGACGCCGCCGGTCACGATTCGGCTGGTTGACTGGGCCGATGAGGAAGGCGCGCGCTTCGGACGCAGTCTGTTCGGTTCCAGCGCCGCGTCCGGGACGATGGACCCCGGCGCGCTCATCAACCTTAAGGATAAGGACGGCATCGGCCTGCCGGAAGCGGTCGGTAAGTTCGGCGTCAGTCTGGAAACCGCGCTCGACGCCCACGCGCAGCTCAAGAACGCGAAAGCCTATCTGGAGCTGCATATCGAGCAGGGGCCGGTGCTGGAAAGCCGCGATGAAGCGCTCGGCGTCGTCGTCGGCACGTTTGGCGTCGAGCGGCACTCGATTCGCTTCATCGGTCAGGCGGCGCACTCCGGCTCGACGCCAATGGACAAACGCCGGGACGCGCTGGCCTGCGCCGCAAAGCTGGAACTGGAAATCCGCGAAATTGCTAAGCGGCACGGCGGCGTCTGTACGGTCGGCAGCGTCAAGACCTATCCCGGCATCGTCACCTCGGTGGTCGCGCAGTGTGACATGACGCTCGATCAGCGGCACATGGAAGCCGGGGCGCTGGCGCAGATGCTTCAGGAAGCGAAGGACGCCAGCGAGCGTTTCGCGCGCGAAGAAAAGTGTCAGGTCGAGTGGAGCAAGCTGTGGGAAATTCAGCCGATCCCGTTTGACCCGCACCTGCTCGATCTGTGCGAGGAAGCGGTGCGCGAAGTCACCGGGACGGCTCATCGCTTGCCGAGCGGCCCGCTCCACGACGCGGCGGAAGTTGCCCGCGCGGGCGTGCCGACGGTGATGATGTTCACGCAGAGCCTCTACGGGATTTCGCATAACAAGATCGAGGACACGAAAGAGGAGCATCTCGCCATGAGCGTCGAGGCGCTCGACCGGCTGGCGCACAAGGCGATGGCCTGGGTCGAGGGGATGTAGTTAACGTCAGTTTTCAGTAAGGCCTGATGACGAGCTACCGGGGAAGAAGGTTGAGGAAGTCCTTCAGGTTATCGGTGTAACCTGGCCCTCAGCAGAGCCACGCTCTTTTTCGGCCCGACTCGCTAACAAAACGGCTCCGCTGGACTGTCCAGCGGAGCCGTTCTTGATTCGTCGATGGCGCGGGTTCAGGTCAGGCTTGGCTCGCCGCCCAGCTTGGGGAGCAGGCTGCCCGCGCTCGATTCGTCCGGCGACTCAGCCGCCGCGTCAGTTTCCTTGTGGTAGCCGATCATCTTATGCCGGTCTTCGTCCCACAGCCGAATATGCATCGACTTGAAGCTGGAGCGAATCGTCATCGGCACAACCTGATCGAAGACTTCATTTTCTTCGTGGCACGCCTGAAGGTTGTAGTTCGGAATCTTCGGGCTGAGGTGGTGGACGTGATGGAAGCCGATGTTGCCGGTGAACCACTGGAGAACCGGCGGCAGCTTGAAGTACGAGCTGCCATAGAGCGCCGACCTGGCGTAATCCCATTCCTCGTGGCGTTCCCAGTAGACATTCTCGTACTGGTGCTGGACATAGAACATGTAGACGCCGAAGCACGAGGCGAACCAGATGATCGGGAGTTCGACCAGCAGGTATTCCTTGAAGCCGATGGTGAAGCCCATCCCCAGCAGAATGCCGAGCAGCGCCAGGTTGGTGATAACCACGCTGTACTTCTCGCGCGGCTTATCGGAGACGTTGACCGTCGGCAGGCGCTGGAGAACGATAAAGTCGATGGGCGGGCCGATGAAGAAGATGACGAACGGGTTGCGGTACAGGCGATAGAGCGCCCTTTTCCACAGCGGGTTGGTCATATATTCATCGTAGGTCAGCGTCCAGACATCGCCGACGCCGCGCCGGTCGAGATCGCCGGATGTGGCATGGTGAATGGCGTGCGAGTGACGCCAGGCGAAATAGGGCGTCAGGGTGATGATGCCGCAGAATACGCCAACCGTGTCGTTCCAGCGTTTCGACTTGAAGAACGAGCCGTGGCCGCAGTCATGGAGAATGATGAAGGTGCGAAAGGCGAACAGCCCGCCGAAGAAGCAGCAGACCAGCGTGAGGGCATAGGAAATGGTCAGAAAGCGATAGCCAGCGTACCAGAGCAGGAAGAAGGGGACGATGCTCGTCCACATCTGGATGATGCTGCGGCGTATGTCGGATTCCTGATAGTCTTTAACGGCTTTTTGCCAGGGGAGATTGCGCGGTCGGGGTTGCGCGTTTTGCGCGGCGTTGTGGACAGTCACTCTGCAGTTATCCTCTGATTGGGACTTCGGACGGTAGGCCGATATGAAGGTAATTTTGCCAAAAGTAACCGAAAGGCGTCTGGGCTGCCAGGCAGGTCAGGCATTCTCACAGAGATTCGACAGTTTTGCAATCTGTAGTCTGTCACTTTCACTGCCCCGATAGAGAAAACACACCGGAAGGCTGTTCGATACGTTACAAACGGGTTTCCTGAGTTTTTGCCGCCTGTCCACAAACAGCTCGATTTTCCTGTTACGGTTCCGCTCCCTCTGTTAAACTGTGCGCGAAACCGCAGTGTGATCCTTGATTCGGTCGGTTACTGCTTTGTAGGAGCCACCTTCATGCCGACTTATTTTATGGGCATCGACGTCAGCACGACTGCCTCGAAGGCGCTGATTATCGACGCGCAGGGGAACGTTATTGCCAGCCAGAGCTACCCACACCGTCTCTCGACGCCGCGCCCGTTGTGGTCAGAGCAGGAGCCTGCCGACTGGTGGGATGCCAGCAGCCGCGCGATCCGCGAGGTGCTCAAGTCAGTTTCGGCGGACGACATCGCCGCCATCGGCCTGACCGGGCAGATGCACGGCCTGACCTCGCTCGACGCCGACGGTAACTCGCTCCGACCGGCGATTCTCTGGAACGACGGACGCAGCAGCGCGCAGTGTGCCGAGATCACCGAGCGCGTCGGGCTGGAGCGGCTCTGCCAGCTCGTCGGGACGCGGATGCTGCCGGGATTCACCGCGCCCAAGCTGCTCTGGGTACATGAAAATGAGCCGGAAATCTACGCCCGAATCGCGCACGTCCTGCTGCCGAAAGACTACCTTCGCTATCAACTGAGCGGCGTCTATGCCTCTGACGTGGCTGACGGCTCCGGCTTCGCCTGCCTGGATGTCGCTCACCGCCGCTGGTCAGATGAAGTGCTGGCGGCCTGCGAGATCGACCGTGCCATTCTGCCGGAGTTGTTCGAGTCGCAGGCGGTCAGCGCGACCGTCAGCGCTGAGGGCGCGTCGGCGACCGGCCTGCGCGTCGGCACGCCGATTGTCGGCGGCGCAGGCGACCAGCCCGCAGGCGGCGTCGGCAGCGGCATCGTCTCGATGGGGCAGGTCAGCATGTCGATGGGGACATCGGGCGTGGTCTACGCCATCAGCGACCGCTACGCGCCGGAGCCGCACGGTCGGCTGCACACCTTCTGCGGCCCGACGCCGACCACCTGGTTTCACATGGGCGTGATGTTGAGCGCGTCCGGCGGCCTGCGCTGGCTGCGCGACGCGCTCGCGCCGTCGTCGAGCTACGCGGCGCTGAGCGATCTGGCGGCGGGCGTGTCGCGCGGCGCGGAAGGGCTGTTGTTCGCGCCCTACCTGACGGGCGAGCGCAATCCCCACCCTGACCCGCTGGCGCGCGGCGGCTTCGTCGGCCTGACGCTGCGCCACGGCCTCGGCCACCTGGTGCGCGCGGTCATGGAAGGCGTGGCCTTCGGGATGCGTGATAACCTCGAACTCCTCAAGACGCAGGGAGTCAACCCGACCTCGATTGTCGTCAGCGGCGGGGCGATCAACAGCCCGGTCTGGAGTCAACTGCTGGCCGACATCATGGGCGTCCCGCTGGAAACGGTCAACACGACCGAGGGTGCGGCGCTCGGCGCGGCGATTCTGGCGTCGGTGGGCGCGGGCGCCTATCCCGATGTGCCGTCTGCCTGCGCCCAGATCGTCCACCGCATTGACCGCATCACGCCAGATGCCGCAGGTGTCGCCGTCTACAATCGGCTTTATCCGGTCTTTCGCGGCGTTTACCCGGCGCTGCGCGAAACCTTCGCCGAACTGGCCGCGTTCTAAACCTTCACCCGCCAACCCGGCGCGGCCTGTGGCTTCTGTCCTTCAGGCGAGCGGAGAAAGAGGCGCAGATGCGGAATTTCGTCGGGGCCTGATGCCTCATGCCCGCGTCTAATATCTCATACAGCCACTCGCGCCGCGCCGGGGCCATCCGCTCGGCGCGGTGCTTTTGTCGCCTCGACCGCGCCTTTCCCCTGTAGCGTCTTTTCAGCTTTTTTATTAGTTTCAGGTTCCTGCAATGCTCCATAGCCGATAATATAGACAACTTTCAGACCCACAGGTTTGGGGATGGGTGAAACTTTTCTGCAACCTCGATCATGCCCTTCAGCAGCGCTCTTTCCTCGCTCTCGCCGGGAGAGAGGCCAGGGTGAGGGAGAAACGATATGAAAACAGGCATCCTCGGCACGGGCGGTGTCGGCCAAACCATCGCTGCGAAGCTGGCTGAACTCGGCCACGACGTCATGGTCGGCACGCGCGATCCGCAGGCGTCCCGCGCTCGAACCAGAGCCGACTGGCGTGGCGTCTCATTCGCGGATTGGCTCCAGCAGCATCCGCAGCTCCGGCTTGGCACATTTGCTGCTGCTGCCGCGCACGGAGAGCTGCTGTTTAACTGCACCAGCGGCGCGATCTCGCTTGACGCGCTGACGCTGGCAGGCGCGGACAATCTGGCCGATAAAATCCTGATTGACATCTCGAATCCGCTCGACTATTCGACCGGAACGCTGCGGTTGACCGTCTGCAACACCGACTCGGTCGGCGAGCAGCTTCAGCGCGCCTTCCCCCGGCTCAGGGTCGTCAAAGCGCTCAATACCATGAACGCCTCGGTCATGGTCAATCCGGCGCTGGTTCCCGGCGATCATGCCGTCTTCATCGGCGGCAATGACGCGCAGGCCAGAGCGACCGTGGCTGACTTTCTCAAAGGTCAGTTCGGCTGGCGGCAGGTGATCGACCTCGGCGACATCACCAGCGCCCGCGCGCTCGAAATGATGCTGCCGTTGTGGGTGCGGCTGATGCCCGTGCTGGGGACAATGGCCTTTAATTTCGCCGTCGCCCGATAGGCGGATCGAGATGAGCGGACGCAAACGCTATGCGCTGGTCGGGACTGGCTCGCGGGCGGGGATGTATATCGAGGCGTTGACCTCGACCTATGCCGCGACGAACGCGCTGGTCGGCCTGTCTGACCTGAGTCAGACTCGGATGAACTGGTATAACGGCCAGTTAGCGAAAGCGGGCATCGCGCCGATCCCGACCTACGCTGCCGCTGACTTTGAGCGGATGATCGCCGAGACGAAGCCGGACACCGTCATCGTCACGACAATGGATCGGACGCATCACGATTACATTGTCCGCGCCATGAACCGGGGCTGCAACGTCATCACTGAGAAGCCGATGACGGTCGATGTCGAGAAGCTGCACGCCATTTTCGAGGCCATCGGGCGCACCGGTCAGGCGCTGCGCGTCGCCTTCAATTATCGCTACACGCCCGCTTACAGCCGTTTCCGCGAGTTGATCGCATCGGGCGTCGTCGGGCGTCCGCTGGCGGTCGATTTTTCGTGGCTGCTCGATACCTCCCACGGCGCGGATTACTTCCGCCGCTGGCATCGGGAAAAGCAGAACAGCGGCGGCCTGCTGGTGCATAAAGCCACCCATCATTTCGACCTCGTCAACTGGTGGATCGGCTCCCGCGCTGAGAGCGTGACCGCGCTCGGCGGCCTGCTCTTTTATGGCCGTGACAACGCCGAAGCGCGCGGCGAGCGTTACCCTTACAGCCGCTATACCGGCGTGCCGGAAGCCCGGACTGACCCGTTCGCGCTGTACCTCGACCGCGCCGACGATCTGCGCGGCCTGTACCTCGATGCCGAAGCCGAGAGCAGCTACATCCGTGACCGCAACGTTTTCGGCGAGCCGGTCAGCATCGAGGATACGATGTGCGTCGCGGCGCGCTATCGTAACGGCGCGCTGCTGTCGTACTCGCTGATCGCCTATTCGCCGTGGGAAGGGCTGCGCGTCGCCGTCACGGGGACACAGGGGCGCGTTGAGCTGGAAGTTGATGAGTCGGTGCGCTTCGACGCGGCCAGCGCGCCCGCCGGACTTGCGCCCGCCAGTACCGGCGCGTTCAGGCAGGCGGCCATTCGCGTCTACCCGATGTTCGGCAGCGGCTATGATGTCCCGGTAGCGTTCGGCGACAGCGGCCACGGCGGCGCAGACGGCGTCCTGCTGGAGCAGTTGTTCGCGCCCGATCCGCCGCCAGACCCGCTCAAACGCGCGGCCTCGCATATCGACGGCGCGGCCTCGATTCTGGTCGGGATCGCCGCCAACCAGTCGATGCGTACCGGCCAGCTTGTCCACCTCGACGATCTGTTTCCACTCGACTAGCAGCCTGCGCTCCTGATCTGGCTCACGCGCGCTGGGGATGAAGGTTATTTCTCCCAGACGACCGCGAAGCTGAAGGGCCGATTGCGGTTCTGATCCCACTTCGGCTTCTGGACGAGAAATTCATCGTCGATCAGCCCTTCGTGTAATTCGCGCAGCGTCCAACCTGCCGCCGAGGCCGCGCGAACGTGGTCGCTGAACAGGTGGACGTAAGTTTCGACCGCGACTGACTCGCCCGATGCCCGGTTGTAATGGGTCGGCATCCCCAGCATCGAGAAGAACGGATGATAGCCGACCAGTACGAAATGCCCGCCGGGACGCGCGATCCGCGCGGTCTCCAGATAGAGCGGGCGCAGATCGGGCAGATGCTCGTCCGCCAACCCGACCGTGACCAGATCATAGGCGGCAGCGCGCAGCGGCGTCTGGCGAAGATCGCTCAGGGATAACTCGCGGTAAATGGCCTTCGCCCGCGCCTGTTCGAGCATCGCTGGCGTCAGGTCAACGCCGTCGAGCGTGCCGACGCCCTGCTGCCTGAGCCAGACGCCGATCCGTCCGGTTCCGCAGGCCAGGTCCGCCGCTGCGCCCACCTGCGCCCAATTGACCGTCTGGATACGCTTGAGCAGGCGGAGATCCATCACGTCGAGGACGACCGATTCGTAGGTCGCAGCCCATTCGCCGTACCCTTCCTGCGCGGAGACGGTCGGGTAATGGCGGGTGTCGAATTGCGAGAAATCCATCGTGACCCCTTCTGTGCTTTTGTTACCTGAATAGTATACCAGAGGATTTGGCTGGAGAGGGTCTCGTAAGATGCTGAAGCTGCCCTCTAAGCAGTCTGGCCGCGTAACGAGAGCCACCATGATGGCGTGCCTGAAGGCAGGGTCGCCATCGTGACCGCCTCAGTCATTAACCCTGACGACGGCCAGACCATGGGGCCATCTGGTTCCCGATAGCTGGCGGGTGTAAATCGCGCAAGGTATAACCTGTGAGTGGGCATCTACTTACTTTCGAGAGGGGAAAATCATGGGTATTGTCCTGATGCTGCACTCGATCAATCGCTGGATCGTCATCGTGATCGCGCTGGTGACGATCATCCGCTTCGCGCTCGTCTGGGCGAAGGCCATGCCAGCGTCGAAGCTCGATGCTCTGCTGCTGCGTGCCTATTCCGCCGATCTGGGGATTCAGGTGCTGCTTGGCCTGATTTATCTGGTCTGGTCGGGCGCGGCGGGCGCGGGGCTGCCCGGTTATCGCATCGGTCACACGGTCGTGGCGCTGATCGCGGTGGCGGTTGCCGGGATGGCGATGCGCTGGCGCAAGGGCGACGCGACTGTTTTTGCCCGTAATGGCCTGATTGCCGTCGTCGTCTCGCTGCTGCTGATCTACGCGGCAGTGGCAATGCTCCCCGGCGGTTGGATGCGCTAGACGACGCTGTGAACGTATCGTGACAAATTTCACGATATGGCGTATACTACAGGGAAGCTCCAATAAGCTCCAATAAATGGAGAGGTAAAACCCTGTGGACGCTCGTAACCCGCTCGACGTGGAACATAATTTTCTCCAGATCGACACACGGATCACGATCTGGATGGCGCAGCATGGCATCACGCTGCTGCGCGTCAGCCTGGGGATTGTCTTTTTCTGGTTCGGCGCGCTCAAGTTCTTCCCCGGCCTTTCCCCGGCGCAGGATCTGGCGGCGCGAACGATTGAAACCATCAGCTTCGGGCTGGTCAAGCCGAGTCTCTCGCTGCCGGTGCTGGCCGCCTGGGAGTGCGTCATCGGCCTCGGCCTCATCACGGGCCGATTCATGCGCGCGATCATCGCGCTGCTGCTGCTGCAAATGGTCGGCACGCTGCTGCCGCTGGCCCTGTTCCCGAAGGAAACCTGGCAGGTTTTCCCGATCTCGCCGACGCTCGAAGGGCAGTACATCATCAAGAATCTGGTGCTGGTCAGCGGCGCGCTGGTCGTCGGCGCGACTGTGCGCGGCGGCGCGGTGGTCGCCGATCCGGCACTCGCTCAGGAAGCTGTCGCGCAGGAGCGGAGCAGGCTCAAGCGCTAGACGCCCTGGCAGCGCGCACCGGCTGAGGGCCTGACCTCAGCCGGTGTGCTTCCTGGCACGATTCTCAATAGGAGCCGCTGGCCGGGTTATGCTCGCCGACTTCGAGCGGGAACGGAATGGTGTTCGCGCGTGGCGGCATCGGGCAGGTGGTGTAGACGCTGAAAGCACATGGCGGCTGATAGAGCCGGTTGAAGTCGAGGTCAACGTTGTAGTCAGCGTCGAGCTTCGCCATCAGGAAGCGGCCCGCGCCGTAAGTCTGCCTGCCGCTCGTGCCGTCGCGCATCAGAATCCAGACGTAGTCCGGCCCCTTCTCTGCGGCAGCCGCCTCGAAGTGAAACTGCTGACCGTTCAGCTCGAACTCGACAAAGCCGATGCCGACGAGCATCTGCTCACCGCCGCCAGTATGCTGCACCTTCATGCCAACCTTGCACTGATAGGGCGCGAAAATGCCCTTGATGCGGTAAGCAGGGTCGATGGCGTACCACTCGCGGCCCTTGAAGTTGAGCCGTTTGGGCGCGTGAGCATCCCAGACGCGGACGTTGTAGGGGTCGCTGGCCCATTGCAGGATGCCGAAGCGGACGTCGCGCACGCGCACGACCGACATGCCGCCCGGCTCATAATAATTCCGCAGGGCGACGTTGCGGGTTTCGACTTCATCGACGTAGACCGTTTCATCCGTGGTGACGTGGAGCGTGCCGTGTGTGCCGTCGAAGTCGATGATGCCGAGGCGTTCCGGCGCGGCCCCTTCCGGCAGCAGGATGTCGCTGTCCGGCGCGCTGCCGACCGTGTTCTCGCCGGTCTTGAGCGGATACATCCCGACCAGCGCCAGCCAGCCCCCCGGCCCCGGCGCGCGCATCTGCGCTTCCATCTCCGCGCGCCACGCTTCAATCTGCGCCCTGTAGTCCGACACTTGCTCGATCATGGTCATGCTGCTGTCCTCTGCGCTGCTGCTGACACTCCTGAACCTTCGTTGCGATTGACGATACCCATAAATGCCGTACTCGTCACTATCTGATGGACGGGTAAGCTGGCGCAGCGGTTTTTCAGAGGGAAATCAAACGCGCGATCTTCAGATCGCGCGTTTGGTTAGATTATTCTCGGTACTCGGTACTTATCTGGCCGGGACAGGCTGCTGCGCGTTGATGATGCGCGCGGCCAACTGCACCAGACTGCTGGTGAAGCCCCATTCGTTGTCGTACCACGAGGCGACCGAGGCCAGATTGCCGTTGATGACGTTAATCAGCGGCAGGTCGATCAGCGCTGAGTGCGAGTCGCCGACGATCCGTGACGACGCCCATTCGTCTTCGAGCACGTCCATGACGCCCTTGAGCGGGCCGCTCGCCGCCGCCTTGCGGAAGGCGTCGCGGATTTCGTCGGCGGTGGCAGGCTTGCCCAGAACAGCGTTGACTTCGGCGATGCTGCCGGTACGGGTCGGCACGCGGTACGCCTTGCCGGTGATCTTGAGGTTCGGCCAGATGGCGAGCAGCGCTTTGGCCGCGCCTGACGACGACGGGATGATGTTCTCCGCCGCTGCCCACGAGTCGCGGACATCCTTCATCGGCTGATCGGTCAGCGACTGGCTGTTGGTGTAGGCATGAATCGTCGAGAAGAAGGCTGACTCAATGCCCCAGTTTTCGACCAGCACCTTGACGACCGGCGCGAGGCTGTTGGTGGTGCAGCTCGCCATGCTGACGATCCGGTGCGCGGCGGGATCGTAGCTGTCGAGATTGATGCCGGGCAGCAGCCAGGCGTCAACGTCCGAGGTCGTCTTGCCGGGGCCGCTAATCAGGACGCGCTTTGCGCCCCGGTCGATGTGGGCCTGCGCGCCTGCGCGCGTCGTGGCGCGCCCGGTGCAGTCGATGACCAGATCGACGTCAAGCGCGGCCCAGTCGGGCAGCGCGTTCAGGCTGTTGAAGTAGGGAATCTTGCGCCCGCCGACGGTGATGCTGTCCTCGGTGGCTGTGACCGGCTCGTGCCAGCGGCCATAGTTGCTGTCAACCGCGAATAACTGCGCGAAGGTTCTGGCGTCGCGGATGTCGGAGATCGAAACCGGGACGAACAGGTTATTCTGCAGGGCGATGCGCAGAGCGGTACGGCCAATGCGCCCGAAGCCATGAATTGCTACATTTGCCACGAGGGTCAATCCTTTCAAAAGCGGTGATCTGACGGAAGCGTTCAGTCGAAGCAGCAGATCGGTGAGGCGTTACTTTGACGCGAGTCGACTCCTCAATCTTACCGCCTGCCTGAATATCATCTGCAATATTACCTCACTTGAGGTAAGGGAGACAATATGGTTTCCGTCCAGTGAAAGTCATCAATCAACAGTGACAACTGACTTTTCGTTGACTTACGCTTTGCTTTCGTTAACTTACGGATATTCAAGCACAGCGCTGCCAGAGGGTTGGAAAAACTGGAAGTCTCGGCTGTTTTTGTTACAGGCCGTCAATCCCTGTGATTATCCCCTCATGGCACGGATATCGCAGGGCAATTGCATCAAAATCGCAGCTCAGGCTATAAAAGGTCATGAGGGTTTG
>CAZZAO010000102.1:0-20902 GCA_964652205.1 uncultured Anaerolineaceae bacterium
TACGCTTTCGTTACCTGCTCGTTCGTGACGTGGGAGAGGGGAGAAAGACGAAGCGGGTTTTGTAAGGGCATGTTGCCTCATGCCCGCGCTCGAAATCCCCCGCCACAGCTTCCTTCCCTTTCCCGCCGGGGGCGTCACGTCCAGGCCTTGATCGCGGCGACGAGCTGCGACTCGGTTGAGCCTGGCGGCAGCGCGATCTCGCGCCCGTCGCTGTCATGAAACAGGAACAGCCGACAGGTCGGCGGCATGAGTCCGGCGAACCAGATCGCAAACGTGGCGAACGACTCCGGCACATCTTCGAGCCAGACGCCGCGCAAGTCCCGCGTCAGCCCGCCCCAGGCGCGCAGTTCGCCGCTCGACGCCCACCAACTGAGCGTGTCGGCAAAGTCATCGGGCATCTGGTTCTCGAAATCGACCCTCGGCCAGCGCGCCCGCAGGTGGCGGCGAAATGTCGGCAGATCGATCTGGAAATCGTCGCAGTCGCGCAGGAAGATGAAATACGGCATCAGCAGTGTGTTTCCTTCAGGAATGGGCAGGATGCTATCAAGAGTAATCTACTCCTGTACGAAGTTCCACCCGGCTCCTGCGCGGCTGAATCCGTTGTCGGCAGCGGGCAACGGGTGTAGACTGCAAAAACCTGCCGCTTTCGACCGACGACTCAGGATAGCGACCGTGGCTGACCGGGTTCTTCTCAGCGCTAAATCCAGCAACATGGCGGCGTGCATCGAGCTGGCCGTCGCGCACGGCCTGGGGATCGAGCTGATGGCATTCTCCGACCCTGACCTGCTCGACGGTGACTGGCAGGCCGCCGTTGAGCGCACGCGCAGGCTGCTGCGGCCCATTCCGGGCATGATCGCCATGCATGGCCCGTTCATGGATATGGCTCCCGGCAGCCCCGACCGGCAGATTAACCGGGTCACTGCGGAACGCTACCGTCAGGTGATTCGCATCGCCGGGATGCTCGGCGTCGAGACGCTCGTCTTTCACGCCAACTTCATCGCGGCGATCCATAGTGAGCGCTATCGCCATACGTGGCAGCAGAATAATGTCGATTTCTGGGGCGGAATCGGCGATGAAGCGCTGGCGCAGGGGGTGACACTGGCGGTCGAGAATATGTGGGAATACGATCCCGACCTGATCGGCGACGTGCTGCGCGCGGTCGATCATCCGGCCTTACGCGCCTGCCTCGATGTTGGTCATGCCGCGCTTTACTCCGAAATACCGCTCGAAGGCTGGCTCAAGGCGCTCGGCCCGCTGCTGGTTCACAGCCACATGAACAATAACGATGGTCAGCAGGATGTCCATGGCGGCTTCAAGTCGCCCGACGGCGTGATTGATTATCATGCCGTCCTCGACCGTTTTCGCAGCCTGCCCGCGCCGCCGACGATCACGCTCGAAATGGAGTCGGTTGACGATATGCGCGCCAGCCTCGATTACTTCTACCTGCCGGAGCATCCCTGGCGTCGGCGGCGCGCCTAACGGGCGGCGCGCCGCCGCTTGCGCCCTGAAGGCTCCTCTCTATAATTTCGCTCGATCATCCATACGAGGTGGAATCATGCGACGTCTCCTGATACTGGCTGTGTTTGCCGTCCTGAGCTTCACGATTGCCACCAGCGCGGCGGCACAGGCCGCGTGCGCGCCGTTTGTCACGCAGGCGCTCAAGTCGCTTGACACAAGCTGCGCCGATCTTCAGCGCAACAGCGCCTGTTATGGCTTCAACAACGTCACCGCCACCTTCTTCAGCAGCGCGCTCGCGCCCCAGTTTTCCCGGCCTAACGACCGCGCTGACCTGAGCGCGCTGCAAAGCATCACGACTGCGCCGCTCGACCCGACGACTTCGCAGTGGGGCATCGCCGTCCTCAAGGTGCAGGCTAGCCTGCCCGATACGCTTCCCGGTCAGGCCGTGACCTTCCTGCTGCTCGGCGATGTCAGCCTGAAAACCGGCGTCGAGCAGGGCAGCGACCTGAAGCCGATGCAGGCCGTCTACTTCACCACCGGCATCGGCCAGACCAAATGTAACGACGCGCCGCCGTCGGCGCTGGTCATTCAGGGGCCGCAGAACATCACCGTCGATCTGCGCGTCAACGGCGCGGCCATCAGCCTCGGCTCGACGGCGGTCTTTACGACCACCGGGGATAACGCCGCGATGGAATGCGGCGTCCTCGACGGCAAGGCGCTCGTCGGCAAGGATCGAATTGCTATCCCGGCAGGCTTCTCGGCAGAAGTGCCGCTCGATAACCAGTTGAATACCGATGGCACCTGGGAAGCCCCCGCGGCTGACGATGATGCCGCCGAGTTCGACGTGCTGAAACAGTTGCCCGCAGGCTACCTGAACTATGCGCCGGATATCCCGACGCCAGACGAAATCGAAATTCTCGGTGCGCTCGATCCGCAGTTGGTCGCCACGCTCGATTCGCATCTCGTTCGCCAGATGGTGCGGCTGATGCTGGCTGAAGGCGCGACGCCTGATTTCGTTTCAGTGCTGAATGTCAACGGCGTGCGCCAGTATATCGCCACCACGGGGGGCAACCTCAACGCGACTCAGCAGGCGACCTTCACGCCGGATGCGCGGGCGGAAATCCTGAACGCGCTCGACGCTTATCTTGCCGCGCCGCCGACGCCCTCAGCCGTTGAGCCGACGGCGACGGTCACGACGGCGGCCAGCAGCGGGTACTGAAAGAACCGAGAAAAGAGGATGGGCGAACTCGGTCTTGAGCCGCGCTGCTGCTGTTCACTGAACGGAATACGAATGGGGCGTAGATAGGCGGTCGATTCGAGCACGCTGAACGCCCTGCTCGGCCTGCTTTCGGGCGGACAGGGCGGGGCGTGCCGGGGCTAGCTGGCGCTCAGAGGCAGCACCATCGTGAACATGCTGCCTTCTCCCTGCGTGCTGCGGACACTCAGATAGCCGCCGTGAGCTTCGGTGACAGTGCGGGCAATGAACAGCCCCTGACCGAGGCCGCGTGGATCGAGCAGTTTTCCGCCCGACGTGCGGGCTTCGCCGCGATAGAAGCGGTCGAAAATGTGCGGCAGGTCTTTCTCGCTGATCCCAACGCCCATGTCGATGACCTGAATGGCGACGTGGACGTTGTCGGGATTTTCTGCCGTGACGTAAATCCGCGATCCCTCTTCCGAATAGCGGACGGAGTTCTGAATCAGGTGGCCGAGCGCCCAGCGCAGACGTTGATCGTCGCCCGTGACATGAAGCGCAGTCAGCGCCTTCATCATCACCAGCACTTTATGGCTGGCGTGGTGAATTTCCGGGTCCATGCCGCGAACGACGTGCCAGATCAGGTCTTCGAGGTTCAGTTCATCCTGACGCAGCACGAAGGCGTCCGTGCCTAGCTCCGACATGTCAAGCAGTTCGACGATCATCCGGTCAAGCACATCGACGTTGCGGCTCAGGCTTTCGAGCAGGCGGCGGTTGGGCTTGATGCCGCTCGGCTGGTTGATGAGCACTTCGCTCATGCCCTTGATGACCGCCATCGGCGTGCGCAGCTCGTGCGAAATGGCGGTGATGAACTGATCCTTGAGCCGGTCGGCCAGCGCGTCGCGGGTGACGTCGCGCAGCACCATGATCGTGCCGATGCGTCCGCCCTGACTGTCCGCGACAGCGGCCAACTGCGCGCCGAGAATCCGCCCGTTGATCTGTACGCGCGTCGGTTCACCGACCGGCAGCAGCTCGGCATCGAGCGCGACGAGGTCTTTATGAGCGTTGAACAGCGTCCCCAACTCGGTTTCCCAGAACGATTTCTGACTGCCGAGCAGTTCGCGCGCCGCCGTATTGACGACGACGATTCGCCCCTCGGTGTCCTGCATGATGATGCCTTCATCCAGCCCGGCGAGGATGCCGCTCAGACGCTCAATTTCGGCATCGCGCTGCTGAAGCTGTTCCTGCATCTCGCGCGCGCTCAGGTTGAGGTCTTCGGCCTGACGGGCGCGATGGCCGATGCCCCGGTACAGGCGGCTGAACATCTGCTCGGTCGCGCTGCCAAAGCGGTTGATGCGGCTGAGGACGCCGCCGAGTTCCTGAGGATCGGGAGATGGGTTGGTGCTCATGCGCGCCTTTCAAACGGTGCGGTTGCTGTTGAGTCCCATTATAGTATAGCGGGGATCAGAAATTAGGAGCGATCATGTCACAAGATCAGTGGGCCGCTGTTGACCGTTACTTTATGGATGCGCTCATGCCGCCCGATGACGCGCTCGATGCGGCGCTCAAAGCGTCTGAGGACGCAGGGCTGCCGTCGATCTGGCTCGCGCCCAATCAGGCCCAGTTCCTATCGATTCTGGCCCGGTCTATCGACGCGCGCTCGATTCTGGAAATCGGCACGCTGGGGGGCTACAGCGCGATCTGGCTGGCGCGGACGCTCCCGGCAGATGGCAGGCTGGTGACGCTGGAGATCGACCCGAAGCACGCCGCTGTTGCCCGGAGCAATATCGCCCGCGCGGGTCTGTCGAACATCGTCGAGATTCGGCTCGGTCGCGCGCTGGACTCGCTGGCGCAGATCGCGGCGGAAGGACTCGGCCCGTTCGATTTCGTCTTTATCGACGCCGACAAGCCGGGCAACACGGCGTATTTCAACTGGGCGCTGAAGCTAACACATCCCGGCAGCCTGATTGTCGTTGACAACGTCGTTCGTAACGGCGCAGTCATCGACGCCGACAGCCCCGATGCCTCGGTGCAGGGCGTGCGCCGTTTCATTGAAGCGCTCAAGGCTGAGGAGCGCGTGAGCGCATCGGCAGTTCAGACGGTCGGCAGCAAGGGGTACGACGGCTTCGTGATCGCGCTCGTCACCCGCTAACCGTCGTCTCCCGTAAGGGTGCGATTGTCCGCACCTGCCGACCTCACGACCGGTAAAGAGCGAAGGGGCTATTTCCCCTGCGAGAGGTTGACCAGCAGCGCGCGCAGTTCCTCGAAGTCCGGCAGCGGCTTGCCGATGATATGATCGACGCCGTCGGCCTCGATCATCGAGCCGCGTTCGCCATCGTTGAGGGCAAACGCTGTCATCAGCACAATCGGTTTGTGTTCGAGCGTCGGGATCGTCCGCATTCGCCGGGCAATTTCGTTGCCGCGTTTGCCGGGCATCCGAATGTCCATCAGCACCAGATCAGGCAGCGGATCGCCGCTGCTGCCCGCCTCGAGGGTGTCGAGCCAGTCCCAGACCTTCTGGCCGTTTTCAAACACGATTGGCTCGTGGCCCCACACGCGGCACAGTGTGGCAATCAGCAGGCGAATATCGCCTTCATCTTCGGCAATTAACCACCGCATCGAACGCTCCCGATCATGCGTCTGTCGACTCTTAGTATACGCGACGAGTCTCCGTCAGGAACGGGATGTTGCATTGAGGTCTGTTGATGGCCGTGATCGCGCCCTATCCCGGTGTCGCGCGCTGGATGCGGACGGCTTTCGCGCTGATAAAGAGCGAGCAGATCAGCAGCGCCACGACGAACAGCGAGACGCGGAGCGAGGTGGCGTCGGCCAGCAGGCCGACGAACGGCGGCCCCGCCAGAAAAGCGGCGTAACCCATCGTCGCTACGCCTGCGATGCCGATGCCTGCTGGCACGCCCGGCGTATTGCCCGCTGCGCTGAAGGCCAGCGGAATAGTGATCGACAGTCCCGCGCCAACGGCTGCGAAGCCGACCAGCACGAACGGCGTCTGTGGAACCAGAATCGCCAGCAGCAGCCCCGCTCCGGCCAGCACTGCGCCGCCGCGCACGATAGACGACGGCTCGAAATGGCCGGTCACGCGGTCGCCGAACAGCCGTCCGGTCGTCATCAGCAGCGAGAAGGCGGCAAAACCGAGCGCGGCAGTTCCCGCTGCCGTGCCGACGACATTTCGCAGGTAAACCGCGCTCCAGTCCGACATTGAGCCTTCGCCGAGGCCCGCGCAGAAGGCGATCAGGCCGAGCGGCCAGATGACGCGCGGCGGCAGGCTGAAGATCGACCGGCGTTCCTCGATGAGCGGTTCAGGCGTCGTCTCGACCAGCGCGCCGGTGTTCAGCGCGACCAGCACGAGCGCGCCCACGCCGACGATGGCGAAATGACCGAACAACGACTGGGGCAGGCTCGCCATCGCTGCGCCAAAAGCCGCGCCGCTGACGCCGCCAATACTGTAGGCGGCATGAAATGACGACATGGTGGGCTTCTGCCGCCGCTGCTCGATCTCGACGGCCTGGGTGTTCATCGCCATGTCCATCGCGCTCATTGCCATGCCGAACGCCACCAGCGCCACCCAGAGCATGGCTGGATGCGGCATCAGCGCCAGCAGCGGCAGGATCAGCGCCAGCGCGACCGCGCCGAACAGTGTGACGCGCTTGCTGCCAGCGCGCTGGATCAGCCCGCCGACGACCGAGAGCGCCGTCAGCACGCCGACGGCGATGCCGAGCAGCAGCAGGCCGAGCGCGCCATCAGTCAGGGCGAATCGCTGCTGGATGTCGGGGACGCGCGCGGCCCAGTTGGCGAAGATCGCGCCGTTGATGAAGAACATGACCACCACCGCAAAGCGCGAGCGGCCAGTCGAGGGCTGAGATAAAGCGGTCATCACGAAACCTGTCCTGTCTGAAAAGGCTAGCTGGCTCGAATCACCTCGATGCCGAGCGCGCGGTACGGCTCAAGCGTTGGCTCGCTGACGCTGGCTTCGGTGACAATGCGCGTAATCTCGCTCAGCGGCGCGACGCTGTAGGCCGCAATCGTGCCGAGCTTTTGCGCCAGCGTCACGGCGATCACGTCGCCCGACTGCGCGAGCATCGCGCGGTCGAGCATCCCTTCATCGTAGTTGTTGACGGTGAAACCGGCTTCGGGATGCAGGCTGCAAATGCCGAGGAAACACAGGTCGGCGTGAAACTGGCGAAGCTGCTCGACTGCGGCTGAAGCGCCGACGACCAGATCGCGCTTGTCGAGCAGGCCGCCGATCAGGATCACGTCAAGGTTGGGGTAATTCGCCAGCGCCAGCGCCGTCTGTGGGCTGACCGCGATGGCCGTTGCGCGCAGAGAGGGCGCGAGGTGCTGCGCGACTTCCAGATTGGTCGTCCCCGCGCCGAAGATCACCACCTGACCTGCTTTCACGAGCGCCGCCGCTGTCCGCGCAAGCGCGCGTTTCTCAGGTTGAAACTGCGTTTGCCGTTCGCGGTAGTCGGGGGCTGGTGTGAGCGGCAGCGCGCCGCCATGAACGCGCTTGAGCAGTCCGGCGTCGTCCAGCGCGCGCAGGTCGCGGCGGATGGTGTCTTCGGACACCTTGAAGGCGCTGCACAGTTCGGCAGCAATCACTTTTCCGTCCTGACGCAGACGGTTCAGGATCTGTTCGCGCCGCTGTTCGGGCAGGTCGAGGCTGCTGGCATCCGGGTCAATCATTGCTGCGCCCCCGCGCGTTATTGTGCGCTATTATGCGGCCTTATGCATTGTAGTGCGCGGACATTCGAGTTGTCAAAGCATTTAAGGCAGGTATTGCGTTGGTAGTTTGCTTAAATTTAGTAAGAATCATATCATTAGAGCATTGTTCCTTGAGCGCGAACTCGAAACCCAGATCTGACGGAGTGCGGGCCTTGTCCACATGGATGGTGGTGGAAGACGAGCCAGATATTTACGCAGTTCTGCTCTCAATGTTCGAAATATGGGGCATCGACGGCACGGCATTCGTGGATGGGGAAGAAGCGCTGGCGTGGATCGAGGACGTCGACCGCGGTAAGTATTCCGGCGAGCTGCCGGAACTGGCATTTCTTGACATTCGTTTGCCCGGTCTGATCCAGGGAGACGACGTCGGCAAGCGCCTGCGTGAAAGCCCGGCGCTCAAGGATATCGCCATCGTTCTGACCACCGCTTACAAGCTGTCGCCGCCGCTTTATCAGCGGACTATCGAGAAAGCGCAGGCGGACACGCTGATCTATAAGCCGCTGCCCAAGCTCAAGGAGCTGAAGCAGCTTCTGGAAGAAATGATCGCGCTGCATCGCACTCAAGCGCCGCCCCCGCCGCCGCCAGAACCGCCTGCGCCCCCAACGCCGATTGTCACGCCGCCCATCGTTTTACCTGCCGCCAACCCGGACGCCGCGCCGCGCGCCCGCAAGGGTATGTCGCGCAGGCCGCCGCGCCTCTCTCACAAACAGGCCAAAGGCGACAGCACCGCGCGCGCCGGACGGCCCGTATCCAAAGACCCGAAATCCGACGAGTAGAAACCCTGAGCGTTGAGTCCAAATGACACAGAGTCGATGTTTGTGTCGAACTTTTGTATTACACTCATCACTCAGAAGCTTAGAGTGAGTCCTGACCTGCGAGGTCGCCTTGATGCACAATGTCGCCCCGACGCGCTCGCTGGCCCGGCGGCAGCGCCAGTATCTCACCATCGCCTTTATCCTGATCGCGGCGGGCATTTTCGTGCTGGTTGTCGGCGTGGCACTGTTTGTGATTCATCTGGCCGCGCCCGGCTCGCAGGCCGAGGCGTTCTTCAACCTGATTCGCGGGCTGGTGCTGCTGTTCGGGCTGGCGCTGCTGGCCGTGGCGGCAGGGCTGATCGTCCGCGCCTTCACGCTCAAGGCCGACAACAATCTGGCCGATGTCACCGGGCGTTATCTGACGCGCTACCTCGATGCCCGCTATCACTTCATCCGTAACGTCAGCAAACGCGGCCTCGGCTACATCGACGCCGTGCTGATCGGCCCGCCGGGCGTGCTGGTGTTTCGGATTCTGGCGACTCGAGATGTTCTCGCCAACGACGGCCCCAACTGGCTCAAACAGGACGGCAGGCGCCAGTGGATGCCTGCCGGGATTAACCCGACGCGGCAGGCTGTCGACGACGTGCAGAAGCTGCGCGCCTACCTGACCGCGCGACGGCTCGGCGACGTGCCGGTTTACGGCGTGATCGTCTTTGCCACGCCGGGCGCGCAGGTGACGACGCGCGAACCGGTCGTGCCGGTTTCAACCTTGCCCGCGCTGGTCGCCAGTCTCGGCGACAACTATCTGGCGAAAGACCGTATCGACGCGGCCAAAGCGACCGCCGTCGTCCGCCTGCTCTATGACGACTAATGCCACGCTGCTGCTCGCTCCGGTTGGCGCGGGCAAGACGGAGTCTGCGCTCCAGCGGCTGAGCGACACGCTCGCCGCCCGACCGTTCGCCCGCGTCTGGACGCTGCTGGCGACCGACCGGCAGATTCACGCCTTTCGCCAGCGTATGGTCACGGGCAGCCGCGCGCCGAAGGCGATTTTTAACGTCGATTTTTTCAACTTTTATTCGCTCTACGCGCGGCTGCTCGAACGCGCGGGCCTGCCGCAGCGCTGTCTCGACGAAGGCGCGCGCTTCCGGCTGCTCCGCGCCATTATCGAGCAGCAGGCCAGCAGCGGCGCGCTCGACCTGTTCGGCGAAATCGCCGCGACGCGCGGCTTCGTTCGCGTCGTCGGGCGCTTCATCGACGAGTTAAAGACCAACGGCATCACGCCCGATGCCTTCGCGGCGCAGGCGACACGAACCAAAGACGTCGAGCTGGCGCAGATTTACCGCGCTTATCAAGACACGCTGATTGCGCATGAGTTGAATGACCGCGACGGGCAGGGCTGGCTGGCGCTCGACCTGCTGGAGGGGCGGTCGCAGTTTGCCGCCGACGTCGATCTGATCCTCGTCGATGGCTACGATCAGTTCACGACTGTGCAGGCGCGTTTGCTTGAACATCTGGCGGCGCAGAGCGGCGAGATGTTCATAACGCTGACGACCGTTCCCGGACGCGAGCGGACGATTGGCCGTCGCTTCGAGCGCGCCCGCCAGCGTCTGCATGAGGCCTTCGGCCCCGGCCTGCGTGAGGTTTCTGCCGGGGCGCGCCGCGATGCCCGGCCTGCGCCGCTCCGGTCGCTGACTGGCAGCCTGTTCCGCCACGGCGCGCAGCCGACCGAGGCCGGGGCGAGCGTCACGCTGGTCGAAGCGCCGGATGTCGCTGCCGAGTCCGCCGCGCTGCTGCGTCAGGTCAAAGAGTTGCTGCTCGGTGGCTGCCCGCCCGATGATATTCTGATCGCCGTGCGCGACTGGACGACTTACGCGCCGTATCTGGCCGCTGCCGCGCGTGGCTACGGCCTGCTGCCGCTGCTGGCCCTGCAATCGAGCGACACGCTGGCTGAAAACCCGGCAGTGACAGCGCTGCTCAACCTGCTCGACCTGCCGCTGTCGGAGTTCCGCCGCCGCGAGCTGCTCGACGTGCTGCGCTCGCCCTATTTTGACGTCCCCGGCCTGAATGGGCCGTGGGTCGATCTGCTCGAACGGGTCAGCCGCTTGCAGCGAGTGACAGCGGGCCGCGCTGCGTGGCTGGACGCCATTCGGCTGGCGGCGCGCGTGCCTGCCAACGCTGACGAAGAAACCGACTCTGCGCCGCCGCTGACTGACGAACAGGCCGATTACCTCGAACGTCACCTGAGCGACTTCTTCGACCGGCTGGCCGCGCCGCCCGATGGTTCGGTCGCCTTTCACGTCAAATGGCTGGAAACGCTGATTGGCCCCGACCCGGATGATGACGAGGGCGCGATGGCGGCGGATACCGCCCATGTGCAGATGATCTCCAGCCTGCGTAAGCCCGCGCTGCAAGGCGTGGTTGAGCGCGATCTGTCAGCGCTGGCCGAGTTCAAGCGTCAGCTTCGCGCGCTGGTGTCGATGGAAGGGCTGTTCTCCAGCCTGAATCTCGATACGCGCCTGAGCTGGTCAGCTTTTCTGGTCGATCTCAAGGCGATTGTGCGCGGCGCGGCGGCCCAGCGCGCGCCGTCGCGGAGCGGGCGGGTGCTGGTCACGTCGGTGACAGACGCGCGCGGCCTGCCGCATCGGCACGTTTTTATCCCCGGCCTGTCGGAAGGCACATTCCCGGCGCGCCCCGGCGAAGACCCGCTCTACCTCGACAGCGAGCGCCGCGCGTTTGCGGACGCGGGCGTGCCGCTGCAAACCAGCGCCGAGCGCAGTGACGACGACGGCCTGTTCTATGAACTCATCAGCCTGCCGCGCGAGACACTGACGCTGACGCGCTCGACGGTGGACGGCGGCGCGCCGCTGCCGCCGAGCCATCTCTGGCGGGCGGTGACTGACCTGTTCTACGACAGCGCCGAGATTATCCGTCTGAATCGTGTCGCGCTCGGCGCGGTCGTCGCTCCAGCGCAGGTCGCTTCGCTGACCGAGGCCGCGCTGGCCGCCGCCGACAGTCTGGCACGGCGGCAAAGTGAGGCCGAGGGACTGATCGGCTGGCTGATGGCTGACGATCAGCGGCGTGATTTCTGGGGCCGCGTCCAGCGCGGGCGGCTGATCGAGACGCGGCGCCTGTCGCGCCGCGACCCGCACGACCGGTACAGCGGTCGGCTCAAGGATGCGGACATGATCGCTTATGTCGCCGAAGCGCTGAGTCCGGCGCAGACCTGGAGCGCCAGTAAACTCAACGATTACGGTCTCTGCGGCTTCCGCTACTTTGCGCGGCACGTCCTCAGGCTGGAATCGATCCGCGACCCGGAAGATGGCATGGACGCCCTGCAAATGGGGACGCTGTTCCACACTATTCTTGAGCAGACCTACCGTAAAATCGGCGAGAATAACGTCGCCATCGCGCCGGAAAACGCCGAGATCGCGCTTGGCCTGCTGCGCGAGATCGCGGCCCGTGTCTGCGCGAAAGCGCCGGATGTCCTCGGTTTTCGCCCGTCCGCGCTCTGGGATCAGGAGCAGACGGTGCTGCTGCGACGGATGGAGACGCTGGTGCGCGAGGACTTCGACGGTTCCGGGCCGCTCAGAGGCGAGGACGCCCGCGAACCCTACCGACTGGAACTGTACTTCGGCGGCGCGGGCGACCCACTGATGCTCGACCTCGGCGATGAGAAACTGCGCGTGCGCGGCAAGATTGACCGGATTGACCGGCGCGGCGATCAGGCGGTTGTGATCGACTATAAGACCGGCAGCGCCAAGATCGACCGGGCCGAGCTGAAGCGCGGGCGTAATTTCCAGATGATGATTTACGTGCTGGCGGCGGAGCAGCTGCTCGCCGATGACAGCGTGACGGTCTCGCGCGGCGTTTTCTGGCAGATCGGCGGCAGCGGCAGGGCAGCGCTGCTCGGCGAACTGCGCCCCGATGATGCCGAAATTGACGACGCGCGCGGGCATCTCAGCCGCTATCTCAAGCGCGGGCGAGAGGGCGATTTCAGCGTCCACGCCAACAAGCTCGAGGACGGACGCTGCGCCCGCTACTGCGAGTTCCATCACCTCTGCCGCGTCAGCAGCGTCCACCGCAGCAAGCCGGACAGATGAGGCGATGAATAGCGTAGTGGTATTGACATCGGTGTTGCCTTCTTGCCGGAGGCTGAAAGCCGTCCGGCAAGTGAAAAGAAGTCCCCTGAAGGGGACTCAAAACACAGTTTTTGCGCGCGTGGCTGACTTCCTGCGTCGCGTTACTGGTTTTGTTTATCTCAATTTACCTCTTGTTTTCCCAGCCAGCTTTAGCTGGCTTCATTTCCTTTGCCGGAGGGCTTTCAGCTTCCGGCAGGTGATGCGGTAGCTGAATGAACCTCACTCCCGATCAAGCGCGCGCTATCCAGACCCTCGACCGCAACGTGATCGTCGTGGCCGGAGCGGGCAGCGGCAAGACGTCGGTGCTGGTCAGCCGCTATCTGGCGCTGCTCGACGCGCATCCTGACTGGGAGCTGAACGCGCTGGTTGCTATCACCTTCACGCAGAAGGCAGCGCGGGAGATGCGCGACCGCGTCCGTCAGGCGCTCGAAGCGCGATTGGCCGCCGCGACGACCGAGGATGAGATCGAGCGCTGGTCGGCGCGAGCCACCGCGATGGACGGCGCGCGCATCGACACGATCCATGCCCTGTGCGCGGCGCTGCTGCGCGCGAATGCTGCCGAAGCGGGGATCGATCCCGAATTCACCGTCCTCGAAGACACCGATGCCCACATCCTGCGTGATAACGCTATTGACGACGCGCTGCGGGCGCTGGTCGCCGAGGACGATCCCGCCGTTGCGCTGTTCGCCGAGTACAGCGCGCAGGCCGTCCGCGCGGCGCTGGACGGGCTTGCCGCGCTGACGCTCGCCCGTTTGCCGGACGATCCGTTCGCCGTCTGGCAGGCGCGCTGGCGCGAGTCGGCGGCGGTCGCCGTTCAAACGCTGCTCGACGATGCCGATTTTCGCGCGGCCTGTCGCTGGATCGCGCCTGAGCAACTGCCCGCCGGTGACAGGCTGGCCGATGTCTGGCGGGCCGCGCTCGATCAGATCACGCGGCTGTTCGCAGCGGACGCCGAGCTTGAGGCGCGGCTGGCGGCCCTGTGGGAACTCAAGGAAGCGATCAAGGTGAACGTCGGCTCGGCGGGCGCGTGGGGCGGCAGGGACGGGCTGACCGAAGCCAAAGACGCGCTCCGTCTGCTTCGTGGTCGCGCCGACGAACTGCTCTCGCTGGTGGGCGAGCCGCCCGGCGACCTCGACCGGCGCGCGGCGGCTTATCTGCCGCTGTGGGTCTCGCTGGCGCGGCGGGTGCAGGCGACCTATCGCGCCGCCAAAGCCGCCGCCGCGCAGTTGGACTTCGACGATCTCGAAATGCGGACGCGCGATCTGCTTCAGAATCCGGCGGTGCGGGCGCGCTATCAGGGCGTCGAGTTCAAACACGTCCTCGTCGATGAATTTCAGGATACGAATGCGGCGCAGTGGGACATCATTCGCGCGCTGGCGGACCCGGCGCAGCCGGGCGGGCTGTTCGTTGTCGGCGACGCGCGCCAGTCGATCTACGCCTTTCGCGGCGCGGACGTCAGCGTGTTCGAGCGGGTGCGCCTGCAACTGAGCGGCCTCGGCGTCGAAATCGGCCTGTCGCGCTCGTTCCGCGCGCATCGTTCGCTGGTCGATGGCTTCAATGCGCTGTTCGCGCAGGTGCTGGTGCGCAGCGCGAGCAGCCCGACTCGCGCTTACGAGATCGAGTTGGGCGCGCCGATGGACGCCGCCCGCGACCTGCCGCCGACCGACGATGCGCCGCTCGAATTTATGCTGGTCGAAAAGACCGACGAGGGCGAGCAGCGCGACGCCGAAGATTATCGCCGCGCTGAAGCGGCGGCGCTGGCGGGACGGATTCGCGCCCTGGTCGAGGACGAGGGACGGCTGATCCACGATAAGCGCGGCGGCGCGGCGCGTCCGGTCGGCTACGGCGACGTGGCGCTGCTGTTTCAGGCGTTGAGCAACGTCACGCTTTACGAGGATGCGCTCAAGGCGGCAGGCGTCCCTTATGTGACCGTCGCCGGACGTGGCTACTACGACCGGCAGGAAGTCTGGGACTTAATTCACCTGCTGCGCGCGCTCTACAACCTGTCCGATAATCTGGCGCTGGCGGCGGTGCTGCGCTCGCCGATGTTCAGCCTGAGCGATGACGCGCTGCTGGCGCTGCGGCGGATGGCCGACGCGGTCGGCCCGGATGAACGGCTCTACGACGGGCTGGAAGCCGCCGCGACCGAATTGCAGAATGGGGCGGCTGTTCCCGGCATCAGCGATGAAGCCGAGATCGTGGCGTTCGCTTACGAGCAGTTCACTGAACTGAGCCGTCTGGCCGGGCGCGTCACCATCGCCGAACTGCTGCGCGAGGCGCTGGCGCGAACCGGCTATCTGGCCGCGCTGACCGGAATGCCGGACGGCGCGCGGCGGCGCGGCAACGTCGAGAAGCTGCTCGACAAGGCGCAGGGCAGCGGCAAAACGACGCTCGGCGCGTTCTCGCAGTATCTCGACGACCTGAGTGCCTACGAGGCCCGCGAAGGCGAAGCCGTGATTGACACGACCGGCGCGGTCACGCTGATGTCGGTGCATAAGAGCAAGGGGCTGGAATTTCCGGTCGTCATTCTGGCCGATTCATCGCGCGAGCGGGGCGGCAGTGACAGCGGCCTGCTGCTCAACGATCCGGTCTACGGCCTGACGTGCAAGGTCTTTGACGCCCAGAAAAATAAGATCGCCGCCCCGTCGAGCTTCGCCGCCGCCGACAACCTGCGGAAGCGCCGCGAAGACGCCGAACGCCGCCGCCTGCTCTACGTCGCCGCGACTCGCGCTGAAGACCTGCTGATCGTCAGCGGACAGGTCAGCCGCGATGCCGGGAGCGGCGAAATGCAGGCGCGCGGCTGGCTCGGCTGGATGATCGACGCCTACCATCTGCACGAAGTCGAGCCGGGAGCCTCAGCGCAGTATCCACAGCCGTGGGGCGCGCTGCGCGTGCGGGTATCTCCTGCCGATAAGATCGAAGCCGCGTCGAAAGTCAGCGCGGATGAGGGCGACGAATGGCCGCTGCCGCCGGTATCCACGCCGGACGCCGCGCAGCCTGCGCCTTCGCTGCTCGGTCAGCCGACTGTCGAGCGAGACGGCCCGACGCGCTTCCTGACTGCGTCTAACCTGGAGCAGTTGGGCGCGCTCGGCGGCGAGCTGGCTGACCCGCGAGCGCGGCGGCAGCTTCGGCGCGAGCTGCTCTACGACACGCCGCCGGTCATCGAGACAGTCACGGCCTCGTATCGTCCGGTGTCGCCGCGCAAAGTCGGGCAGATTGTTCATCAGGCGCTGCGCTGGGGGCGCTTCCCGACGCCCGATGACGATCTGACGCCGCTCCTGTCGAGCTACGCCTGGGGTCTCGGCATCGTTGATCCGCGCGATCAGGACACCGCCGCTCAACAGGCTGCCGCGCTGCTGCGCCAGTTCGCGCAGAGCGATGTCTATGCGTGGATCGCCGACGCGGCGCAGGTCTACCGCGATCTGCCGTTTGTCTACCGCGCCGACGCGCGCACGGTGCAGGGGAGTATCGACGTGCTGTTCGCGCGGCGTGACGGCTCGTGGGCGCTGGTCGAATACAAGAGCGATACGGTCGGCAGCGGCGACGTGGCGGCGCTGGCGACGGACGCGCGGCGGTTCTATTTGCAGGTCGGCGTCTACGCGGCGGCAGCGGGTGAGCAGCTTTCCGCGCTGGCAGGCGCGCCTATTGTGCCGGACGTGTTTATTCACTATATTCGACATGGGGCGACCCTCGCCGTCCCGGTTCAGGACTGGCAGGCGGCGCTTGCCAGCCTCGACGACCGAATCGACGACCTGATGGGAACGGGACAGCGACCATGATGCGCTACTTCGCCGGCCAGCTACCGATCTGGGCGCGGCCCAGTCATCCTGTTCTGCGTTACGAATTAGGGAAGGCACAGCGGCCTCGGCTGCGCGTCCGGCTGCTGCGCGCGCTGGCTGTCGTGCTGGTCGGCGTGCTGCTGGCGCTCGGCGGCTATCTGATTGCCACTGGCCTGCTGACTCACTCGGCAGGGCAGAGCGCGACCGAGAGCCTCAACGCCATCGTCTTCTGGCCGCTGCTGGTCGTGCAGGTGCTGGCGCGCATCTTCGCCGTCGGCATGACCTCGAACGCCGTTGGCGATGAAGTCCGCCGCCAGAACTGGGATAACCTGCGCGCGACGCCCGCAGGCGCGGAACTGGCTCTGCGTGCTCGCTGGGCCGGGGTCTTTTACCGCCTGCGCGGGCTGCTCGGCCTGATCCTGATCGTCCGTGTCGTGCTGATCGGCGGCATCCTTTACGATCTGACCGCTTTTCAGGGCCGCTACCTCGACCTGCTGCTCAACGGCGTTCAGCCGGAAGTCTCGCTGGCGATTGCTATCCTGCTCGTCTCACTGCTGATGACCGCCGCGCTGCTGCTGCCGATCACGGCGGTCGGGCTGGACGCGGCGATTGGCCTGCTGCTCTCGACCTCGGTACGCCAGCGCACGTACAGCGCTATGATTCAGATTTTGCTGCTGCTGGCGCGTGTCGCCATCGTCGTCGGGCTGGTCTACGGCGCGACGCAGTTCGTCGGCGGGCAGCTTCAGGCTCCCGACTGGACGGCATGGCTGCTGATCGCCGCGTTTGCCGCGCTCGGCGATTGGGGGCTGGCCTTCCTCAACCTGAGCTTCTTCGCCGAACTGTGGGCGATGATTCCCTACGGCATCGCTTTCGGCCTCGCGCTGCTGACCGTTTCGATGCTTCAGGCTGTCGTCACCGATCAACTGCTGGCGATTGCTGTCCGCCGGGCGCAGCGCAAAGGCTAGAGCGGGTGACGAGTCACGACGGCATTGGTTACTCCGCCATCTGCTACATCCCTGCTGGCGTGGCTGCGACCAATCAGCAGCTTTACGAGCGGATGGCGGGCTATTTTCTGAGCGCGCTGGTCAACGGGGCGGATACGCTGGCGATCATCGAGGGGCGCGTGGTGCTGCTGCGCGGACGCTGGACGCTTCAGGTCGGCTTCCGCAGCGACGCGCTGCGTCTGGCGACGGCCCGTGAGATCGCGCTGCCGCAGGCGCAGGATGAAGCACAGGCCGCGCTGATTGAGACCTGCGCCGGAATCTTCTACCTGCAAACGGCGCTCGATCCCGACGGGCTGTACTTCAACGATTACGTCGGCGCGCTCGAATGCGTCCAGCAGGTCGTCCCCGGCGCGCTGATCTTCGACCTGGCTGCCGGAGACTTCGTTTAGGCGCGTATTGCGTTTGACCGGAGCGCTCTCTGCCCCTGGCGGCGCGGCGTTGATAGATCCGCTGCGGTATAACGTCAGTCGATATTTCCGGCGCAGTCTGCGTCGATGCTGACCACGTCGGCGCGCACCCATTCGCCGCTCGTCAGCCGATACCAGTCGTAGCCTTCCGCCTCGGCCTGTCGATCTACCTCGACGCTGTTGCCCGCTGCGATACTGCCGACCTTATCGGCGCTGTTCGACGGCTCGGCGCGTAGGTTGACCGTCCGCGCTGCGCTGACGGTGCAGCGCGCGACAGGCGTTGGGATCGGTGGGTGAAGCGGCGTTGGCGGAGCGGGCGGGAGCGGCGCTGCGCCGCCCGGACGCCAATCGACGCACGAAAACGCGGTCGGATAGTCGCGTCCGGTGCGCTTCGGCGTCTCCAGAATGACGCGCTCCGCGCCCGTCGCCGCGTCCATGATTGTCAGCGTCTGCCAGACAGTGAACTCGCCGTTCTGAATGTCGGTGTAGTAAGTTGCGTAGGCGAGCTGCCTGCCATCCGGCGACCACGCCAGCGACTCGTGATAGCCGAGCGGCGGCCTGGTCGGCGTCGCCAGCATTTCTCGCGCGCCGCCGTCGTCAGGGCGATAGGTCATGATCCGAAACAGCGACGACGCCAGCAGCGAGCCATCCGCCGACCAGTCGACGTCGCTGCTGGCGCGGTCGCCCGACTCGAGTTTGTGCCGGTTCGAGCCGTCGGCATCGGCCAGATAGACCGCGTCGTTGTAAGCGGCTATCGCCAGTTGGCTGCCATCCGGCGACCAGCTATGCGCCAGCACCAGAAAATTCGGGACGTCGCTCAGGTAAGTTGGCGAGCCGTCGTAGTAGGTCAGCGTCACATCATCGACCAGCGTCGCCAATCCGCTGCCATCGAGGTTGACGACGCGCACGCCATTGGCCGTGACCTTGCCGGTTTTGCGCTCCGCTTCGGTAAAGCCGAACGAAACCTGCTGGCCGCCGGGAACCCATTCAGGATAGTTGACGCGGTAAGTCGTCCTGTCGTTCGTCTCGACTTCGTAAATTTTGCGAATGCGGCTGCCGTCGGCGTTGGCGACGGCGATGAAATTCTTCGCGCCGTCCGCGCCGTTAAACGCGACCTGACTGCCGTCAGGCGACCACGTCGGGCAGCGATAGCCGCCGTTATAGACGTCGTAAGGCATTCCGACGTCGTTGAACAGCAGGAGCGGGCGCTGATTGCTGCCGTCCGCGTCAATCGTGTAGATGCCTTCGCCACCCGGCGCGCCCTTCGCCAGCCACGCAAAGACCAGCGTGCCGGGATCGTCGGCCTGCGCTTCGGCAGCCGGAAAGGGTAGGCCAGCCGCCGCGACTGTCAGAGACGCTAGCACGAATAGAATCAGAAAGCGGTGGAATTTCAGCATCACATAGCCCTCAAGGAGTCGATCCGGGCGATTGTGCCGAAAAGCTCACGCTGACCCATCGGTCTTTAGTCTAACCGTCTATTCGCCGAAAGATGGAATTGAGGTGGAGAGTCTAAGCACGAGCTTGATGGTGAGGGCTTGCGCGGGCATGAGGCCTCATGCCCCGACGGAAAGCATTGCCCTGTCTTTTTCCCTCTCCCGCCGCGCAGGGGACGGGGGTGAGGGAAGCCTTTACGGGATGCTGCTCTCGACCGCCGCGATCTCGACCAGCGCCGCATTTTCGGCGTCCTGAATCGGGACGCCGAGCACGCCCAACCGCCGCAGTCTGGGCGAAAGCCACGCCGTTAGCCCGACGACGATCATCGTGCCGAAACCGCCTAAGACCACCGCGCCGACTGGCCCCAGCAGCGCTGCCGTCACGCCGGACTCGAAGCCGCCCAGCTCATTTGACGCGCCGACGAAGACGTTATTCACCGCGCCGACACGCCCGCGCATCTCGTCCGGCGTGTAGATCATGACCAGACTGCGGCGGATGACGACGCTGATGTTATCGAGCGCGCCGAGCAGCGCCAGCATGGCGCACGACAGGATGAACGAGGTTGAGAGGCCGAAGATGATGGTGGCGATGCCGAATCCGGCCACGGCGATCAGCAGCGTTTGCCCGGAATGGCGGAACGGCGGGCGGCGGGCAATCGTGCTTGCCATCAACAGCGCGCCGACCGACGGCGCGGCGCGCAGAATGCCCAGCCCCGACGCATCGACGTACAGAATATCTTTGGCGAAGACCGGCAGCAGGGTTGTCGCGCCGCCAAACAGCACAGCAAACATATCGAGTGAGATCGACGCCAGAATGATTTCGGTGCGGCGGACGAACGATAGGCCAGCGCGGATCGACTGGATCGGCGTTTCACCCACTTTGATCGTCGCCGTCTGCTTGCTTCGCAGCAGCAGCAGCGCAACGATCAGCACCACACCGGCAAAGGCATTGAAAGCATAGACCGACGCGGCGTGATTGGTGATACCGATGATAATGCCGCCGACGCCGGGGCCGACGATAGCTGAAAGCTGCCAGGCGCGCGTGTTCCAGGTGATCGCGCTGTAGTAGATTTCGGGCGGGACGGTCTGCGAAATCAGCGCTTCCTGAGCCGGTGTATTGAAGGCTTTCGCCGCGCCGATCATCGCCAGAATGCCGTAAATCAGCGGCAGCGAGCCGTCGGTAGCTGAGATATAGGTCAGCACCAGCGAGCAGACGACCAGCACGCTCTGGGCGATCAGCATCACGCGCCTGCGATTGAAGCGGTCAACGATGTAGCCGCTCGGCACAGACAGTAAAATGACCGGGATCACCTGCGCCAGCCCGACCAGACCGAGCGCCAGCGTGCTGCCGGTGCGGTTGTACAGCTCCCAGCCGATGCCGACGCTCACCATCATCTCGCCGAGCTGCGCCAGCAGTTGCCCGCCGACCAGCAGGCGATAATCGCGGTAGCGCAGCGCGGCATAGGTGTCGTGATGAACGGCCTCGTGCTTCGTTTCGTCAGCCATACAGACGCTTTCTGACCCGCTCCCACAGGATGGGACGGATGGTGTTCTCAGGTCAATGCCGTTGGTCAATCGTCGTGGAAAGCAATAGCAGATTTTGACAGTCTACAGGACTGCGGCATCGCTGGCAATGCACCATCGGGCCGCTGCGGATATGACCACAGGGGGAAAGTGACGAGTAAAGAGTGACGAGTGATGAGTGACGAGTGATGAGTGATGAGTGACGAGTGAAGAGTGAAGAGTGCTGAGTGAAGAGTGAAGAGTGCTGAGTGCTGAGTGCCGAGTGCTGAGTGAGGCGTTGTATTCGATCATTGAAAGAGGCGTTCTCGCCGCAATTTTTCCGCTCGCATGTGAAATTACTCGCACGCTCCGGCGTACTTGACGGGTGGCTAAACAGAAATTAACCAGCACTCAGCACTCTTCACTCTTCACTCTTCACTAGATAACCTTCAAAATAGGGAGGGTAGGTAGAATGCCCCTTCCCCGAACGAC
>CAZZAO010000103.1:0-20827 GCA_964652205.1 uncultured Anaerolineaceae bacterium
TACCCGGCGCAGGTTCCGTCCTGAGTGAGCAGGTCGGCGCGCGCCCAGCCCTGGGTGTCGCTCCAGATCAGCTTGATCCAGCCATCCGCCGTCCGCGCGGTCGCCTGATAGCTGACGTTGAAGGGCAGGGTGCTGATGACCGCCGCGTTGACGCTCGGCCCGTCGTGCAGGTTGACGCGATAGAGCGTCGTCACGGTGCAGTTGCTCAGGGCCGTCTCGCCGGCGGCGGGAGCGGCGCTGCTGGTCGGCGCGGAACCAGCGGGCGCGGCGGCGCCGGGAACCAGCACGGCGATCCCGGCGTTGGGGATGGTGGCGCAGGTGTAGCCGCCCTGCGAGTACGAGGCTGGGCCTTCGACGGTACGCGGGGTGTTGGCGGCGTTGATGAACAGGAACTGGCCCGTCCCTTGCAGACAAATCGTCACCGGGGCGTCGAAGGCGGTCAGGCTGTGGCCGCTGGTGTCGAAGCGGAACAGATCGACGGCTTGCAGGACGCCGCGATTGATGACGTCGAGAGTGCCGATCTCGGCGGCATCGGCCTTGTAGACGCCGCCGTCGTTGATGACGCGGCAGTTGACGTCACCGGGGCCGCTGAAGGTGAAGCCGCCGCCGCTGACCGAGGCGCATTCGCCGGTGGCGTAGTTCGGCGCGGTTTCGCTGCTGGCGTGCTGAGCGCTGCTTTCGCCCGATCCCGGCGGGATGCCGTCGAACTCGAATGCGCCGATGTCGCAGTTGCCGTTCCGCCCGTAACCGCGCTGGTCGCGGGTTTCGCAGGCAGGGGCCGTGCCGAGCGGTGACGCCGGATTGCCCGCGTCAATGGCCGGGCTGCCGGGGAGCAAAGCGAAATTCGGCTGAATGCCACCGTGGTAGTCGGCATCAGGATCAAGGACGGTAGAGAAGTCGTCAACGAACAGATTGTGGTTGGCTCCTGAGAAGAACGCGGCGCAGGAGCCATTCTTGATCAGGTTATAGGACGGATTGGTATCGTAGGCCGTCGAGTTCCCTTGACAGCTATCAATAATGGAGTTGCTGATGTTGAGCTGACCGCTGACCGCGTACAGGCTGGCGCCGCTGACATCGGTGTTGTTGTAGATCGTGACGTTATTGAGCGTCAGCGTCCCTGTCGATGCCCAGTAGACCGAGCTGCCGGTTCCCGCATCGTGCGATTCGTTTTCAGTGAAGGTCGTGTTGGCGACCAGCGCGCTGACCGATCCGGCTCCATAGATCGTGGCGCCGCTGTAGCCGTTGTACGCTTTGTTATAGTAGAAGAACGTGTTCGTGATTTTGACTGAAGTCGCGTCATCCAGATAGATCGCGCCGCCATTGTCGTCAATCGCGCTGTTAAACCAGATGTCTGCGGCGTCGATGGTCAGGCTGCCGCTGGCCTGGAAAATGCCAGCGCCGCGGATCGCTGCGCCCTGAAGGAGTTCGAGTTCAGGATTGAGCGTCAGCGTTCCCTGATTGTAAATGTTTCCGCCGTCGCCATTCCCGTTCAGGTTCGCGTTGGCTCGATTGTCTGTTAATTCGCTGTCCGACAGTGTGGCCTGTCCCCCGACTGCATTGAAGAGGCCGCCGCCGTGCTGATTTGCCTCGTTGCTGCCGATAAAGCTGCTGCTATCGGCGGTCAGCGTGCCGACGTTATAAATCCCGCCGCCAATATTTGCGTCATTGTTCTCAACGGCAGAATCATCGTGGAGGTTCAGGGTTCCCGCGTTGTAAATCCCCCCGCCGTAATCCGCCTGATTACCCGTGAAGGAGTCTCCGCTGCCAATGCCGCTCTGATACAGGTCGAGCGCGCTGCCGCTCTCGATATAGATGCCGCCGCCGTTTTGCGTCGAGGCGCTTGTGTTGACGATCACGGCATTGAAAGTGACCGCGCTCTGATTCTGGATCAGCACCGCGCCGCCGGGCTTGCTGCCGACATTGCCGTTGCTGATATGAAGGTTGTTGATGGTCACGGGTGTGTTGACGCTGCCGACCGCAATCAGAAGGACGCGGTTCGAGCCGCTGCCGGACACTTCCAGCCCGGCGTCGAATGGCCCGTCAATCGTCATCCCGTGGGTGATGACCAGATTTTGCCCGCTGTTATGAGTCAGCGTGATCGTGCTGAAGTCCGGCAGCGAAAAAGTGATCGTATTGGCGGGCGTGCTGGCGCTCGGACTGCCGCAGTCGTTGCCCTGGTCGGCCTGCGCGTTGACGGTGTCGATGGCTTCGCGCAGCGTGCAGACGCCGCTCACATAACCGTCGCTGGTCGTGTCGACAACCAGCGGCCCTGCCGCGCGGGTGACGCGCGCCGGGGCGACCACCAGCCCGAGAACGAGCGCGCCGAACAGCATCCAGCCGCGCAAAGAAAGCGCTGAAAATCTGATTTTCATTGAAAGCTCCTGCGAGTCAGCCTGCATGAAATGGGTTATATCGCGCCGGGTAAAAGAAGTCTGCTTAGCCGTGATTCGAGATCGATAGGGTCTCAGCGTTAGCGCCAGAGACTGAAAGCTCTCCGGCGGCGAAAACGCAGTGCTCAGGAACTGGCATAACGGATTACTTATAACATGAATGGCGAATAGCGCAAGAATCTTTAAGCTGTGTCCTCGGCGGTATAATGGCCGCTTCAGCGGAGTGACGGGTAATCAGACGGATGACTAAAGTTGACTTTTCGCAGGTGACGACCGGCTGGCTGATCCAGGATGGCCGCGAGCGCAGCTACACGCTCTATACGCCGCCGCAGCGCGCCGCCTCGATGCCGCTGCTGATCGCCCTGCATGGCGGCGGCGGTCGCGGCTCCGGCCTGATTCACATTACTTATGGCGGCTTTAACCGGCTGGCCGAGCAGGACTCAGCGGTTGTCGTCTACCCGGACGGCGTCGATCAGCGCTGGAACGACGGACGCGGCCTGAGCGAGTGGCGCGCGCAGCGCGAGCGAATCGACGACGTCGGTTTTATCGCCGCGCTGATCGAGCGGCTGAGCGGCGAACTGCCGATTGATCGCCGCCGTGTCTATGTCACCGGCATTTCCAATGGCGGGATGATGGCTTACCGTCTGGCCTGCGAGCTGGGCGATCAGATCGCCGCGATTGCGCCAGTCGTCGCCGCGCTGCCCGTCCAGTTGAGCGGCTGCCTTCCGCCTCATGCCATGCCGGTCATTCTCATCAATGGGACAGATGATCCGCTCGTCCCTTATCAGGGTGGGCCGATCCGCTCGGCGGGGAAGAAGCTCGGCGCGGTGCTGTCCGCCGACGATACAATTGCCTTCTGGCTGGCGCGGAACGGCTGCGGTTCCACGCCCATTCGCGCCAGCATCATTGACGCCGACCCGAACGATGGCCTTCGCATTCGGCGGACGATTTACGCGGGCTGCGATCAGGGCGCGGAAGTGGCCTTCTACAGTGTCGAGGGGGGCGGGCATAGCTGGCCCGGCGGGCTGCAATATTTCCCGCACGCGGTGATTGGCGCGACCAGCCGCGATATCGACGCCTGCGAGGTCATCTGGACGTTTGTGCGACGTTTCGTGCTGCCGTGACTTATGCGCCCCGGCGGGATAAACTCTCGCTCAGCAGGCAGGGCAGCTTCAGGGGAGCAGATGGGACAGCTCGACGGCAAAATCGCGGTCATCACCGGCAGCACGCGCGGCCTCGGCCTTGCCACAGCGCGGGCTTACCTGCGCGAAGGCGCTTCGGTCATTATTTCGTCGCGGACAGCGCTGGCGGTCGAGGCGGCGCTTGCCGGGCTGAAGTCCGAGAGCGCGCCGGTCAGCGGGCTGGCCTGCGACGTGGGCGATCTGGCGCAGGTGCAGGCGCTGGCCGACCATGCGCTGGCAGCCTTCGGCGGCTTCGACATCTGGATTAACAATGCCGGCATTGCCGGGCCGTATGGGCCGACAGCCGCAGTCCCGATTGCGGACTATCGCGCGGTGGTCGAAACGAATATTCTCGGCACTTACTACGGCTCGGTCGTCGCGCTGCGCCATTTCATCCCACGCGGTCGCGGCAAGCTGATCAACCTGCTCGGTCGCGGCGATCATGGCCCGGTGGCGTTCCAGAATACCTACGCGCCGAGCAAGGCGTGGGTGAAGTCGTTCACCCTCGCGCTGGCGAAGGAAAATAAGGCGCTGTCCGCCATCAGCATCTTTGCCTTCAATCCCGGCCTGGTCGAAACCGACATGATGAGCAGCCCGCGCGCGATTGCTGGCTACGAGGCGCGGGTGAAACCGCTGGCGACCGTCATGCGGATGTGGGGCCAACCGCCCGAAATCCCCGCCGAACGCGCCGTCTGGCTGGCGTCGGCAGCCACCGATGGACAGACGGGCAAGGTCGTTTCGATGTTGTCTCCCAGAAAAGTGATCGGCGGCGCGCTCGGCGAGCTGGGGCGGCGGCTGACACGGCGCGCGGCTTCTGAACGCCCGTTGCAGGTGGCGACTGTGCCGCCGGAATTTGACGTAAAAATAACGCCGGACAATTGAGCAGCCCGGTCTTCATGTGAGGAGCAGAGAAAATGCGCGTCCTGATTATGGCCGATATGGAAGGCGTGAGCGGAATCGTCGTCTGGGAGCAGACGACCGGCGGACACCCGATGTATGAGGAAGGCCGCCGCCTGTATACCGAGGAAATTAACGCGGCGGTGCGCGGCGCGAAGGCGGCGGGCGCGACCGAGATCGTCGCCGTCGACTGTCACGGCGCGGGACAGGGCTGGTCGTTCAACTCGTTCGTGCCGGAGCTGCTCGACCCGGACTGCGAGTGGGTCGCCCATCACCCCTGGTCGCGCTATACCGAGCTGCTGGAACAGGGCTGCGACGCCGCGCTGATGGTCGGGATGCACGCGCGCAACAATACGCCCGATGGCGTCCTCTGCCACACCATCTCAACGGTCAAGTGGCGTAACCTGTGGTTCAACGATGATCTGGTGGGCGAGTTCGGCATCAACGCCGCGCTCTGCGGGCATTACGGTTGCCCGGTCGTCCTCTGTACCGGCGACGAGGCGATTGCCCGCGAAGCCCGCGAGATTATCCCCGACGGACTGACGACCGTGGCGGTTAAGCGCGGCCTGACTCGTTATTCCGCCCGCCAGATTCCGCCCGTCCGCGCCCGCCAGATGATCGAGGAAGGCGCGAAGCAGGCGCTCAAGCACATCACGGCCAGGCCTTACGTCCCGGCCAAACCGACGACCATCACGATTGAAGTCGATACGGTCGACAAGACGCCGGAATTTTACGGGCGCGCCAATGTCGAGGTGGTCGGGCCGCTCAAGGTCGTCAGCCGCGGCGACAACTGGATGCAGGCGTGGGATCAGGTCTGGCACTGGTAAGCCGCCGCCAGCGCGCGTCAGACGGAAGCGATGGTGATCGTGCTGGCAGAACTGGCGACTTCGATATCGTAGTAAGCGCCTGCCGCCTGAAAACTGGAACTTTGCAGCCGCATATCGTTGCCGACCGCGCTGTAGCTTTGATCGTCGAAGCTAAACTCGGAAACCCAGCCCTTGAGGTGCGCCCGAACAGCCACGCCTGACGGGCGCTGAATCACGATTTCCGACGCTCCGCCGCTGATGCGGATGGGAACCGCGCGCGCAGGGTACGGGAGTTCGAGCCGGATCATGCTCATCCCGCCCTTAACTTCCAGGTCGATCAGGTCTAACCCGTTCAGGCGGGCCGTGATTTCCGAAGCGCCGCCATGAATAGCAATCTGCCAGGGGACAGCGCTGTTGAGCGTCATCTCCGCCGAGCGCTGTTCCCGGTTCAGGAGCCACAGACGCTGCGGATAGCGGATGGTCACATGCCCCGCTTCCACCCTGACATTCGGCGGCGATCCTTCAAAGCGGGCGGTGCAGAGCGCGGCGATTCCGCTCTCGGCAATCAGATCGAGCCGCGACATGGCCGAGACGACGACCAGTTGACCCTGCGTGACGCCATCGAGGGGCGCGGAGAAGGCGCGGCCTTCGTCGCCAGGGGCCTCGCGCAGGCGTGAAATCTCCTGCCGTGATATGGCATTACAGCGTTTGAGAAATTCCAGCAGGAAAATAAGCTGCTCGTCGCTGTACGACGTGGCGATCTGATCCCACCCCCGACCGACCGAATCAAAAATCGGGCCAGCCGCGCGCAGCGCCTCCTGGCTCGATGTCAGTTCGACGATCACCCGACGACCGTCATTCGGGTCGCGTTCGCGGCGGACAAGCCCGGCTTTCCCCAGCCGGTCGATCATCCCGGTGATGGCTCCGGTCGTCAGTCCCATCAGATCAGCGATCTGTCCGGCGGTCATCGGCCCGACGGTGTCCAGAATATCCGTGACCTGTAAATCAGTCACGTTCATCCCGACCCGCGCGGCGGCGGCCCGAAAGAAGGACGCGCTCAGGCCGTTAAGCTGCCGCACCTCGCGGGCGAACGCCTCAAGCAGCGCTTCCCGTTCTTCAAAAGAATCGCTTGACAATTTCCGCACCTCTCTGTATCCTGAATTTACCTTAGTTGCTAAGGTAATCCGGTGCGATCATGGCGATGGAATAAGCTATATTAACGATAGCACAGATTCTGAACCGGACACACTGATTACGCTGATGCCAATTGAAGCGCTGTTTGACCGCTATTTCAACCTGAGGTGGGGAGGTTCACATGAGTCCGTTCACTGAGCCGAAGGTTCAAAAGCCTGCTGGCCCGCTCAGTCTGCGTAATTTTCGCCTGTTATGGATCGGAGAAAGTGTCTCGCTGCTTGGCGATCAGTTTTATATGATCGCGCTCCCCTGGCTGGTGCTTCAGATCACCGGCAGCGCGCTGGCGCTCGGAGCGGTGATGGCTGTGTCCGGGATTCCACGGGCTTTGTTCATGCTCGTCGGCGGGGCGTTTGTGGATCGGTTTTCACCGCGTTCTGTCATGCTGGCATCGAACTTTGCGCGCTTCGTCCTCGTCGCGCTGCTGGCGCTGCTCGTGCTGACGAACACGATTCAACTGGAAATGCTCTACGGGTTTGCTCTGGCCTTCGGTCTGGCGGACGCTTTTTACTTTCCCGGACAGACGGCTATCGTGCCTCAACTGCTGCCTGAAACGCTGCTTCAGGCGGGCAATACCTTCGTGCAGGGGACAGCGCAGCTCAGCCTGTTCGTTGGGCCGGTCGTGGCTGGCGGGCTGATTGCGCTGCTCGGCCATCAGGCGGCTGGCGCTGCGACGCCGGGGACGCAGGGCATCGGGATTGCTTTCGGCCTCGATGCGCTCTCATTTGTCGCGTCGCTGGTCTGCCTCGGCCTGATGCGGATTCCCGGCGTCGCAAAGCCGCTTGACGAGCAGCCGAATGTCGTCGAATCGATCAAGGGCGGGCTGGCTTATGTCTGGAATCAGCCGATGCTCCGCGTCTTTTTCCTGCTGATGGTGGCGATGAACTTCCTCATCCTGGGGCCGGTGATCGTCGGCATCCCCGTGCTGGCCGATACCCGCCTGCCTGAGGGCGCGGCGGCCTTCGGAATCATGATGTCGGCCTTTGGCGGCGGAGCGCTGCTCGGCATCATTCTTTCGAATATTCTGCCGCTTCAGCCCCGACATCTCGGCAAGATGCTTCTGCTCATTATCTCGACGCTCGGCATTGGTGTCGCGCTGATGCCCCTGTTCGCTTCGACCGCCGTAGAAGCCGCGATTATGCTGCTGGTCGGCATCAGCAACGGCTACGTCAACATTCATTTCTTCACCTGGCTGCAAAAGCGCATCCCGCAGAGCCTGATGGGTCGGGTAATGAGTCTGCTGATGTTCTCCTCGCTTGGGCTGGCCCCGATCTCGAACGCGCTGGCTGGCGCGATCCTGCAAGTCAACCTGAACGTGCTGTTCATTGGCGGCGGCCTGTTGATGACTGCCCTGAGTCTGGCTGCGATTGGGCTGCCGTCTATCCGCCAGATGGGGATGGAGGCGACAGTCAATCAGGCGGCCCGGCCAGCCTCTGAACAGGGTCTTTGACGGGGCGCAGGTTCCCGTAGAGAATAGGAAACGGACGGCTTCCCGACAAAGGGAGTGGACTGAGAGGCTTCACGATGATCTATCACCTCGTTTCGTCGCTCGACTGGGAGCAGGCGCGCGAGATCGGCCTGTACGAGCCAGAATCGCTGCGGCGCGAGGGCTTCATCCATCTCTCGACGGCGGCGCAGGTCGGGCGGGTCGCTAACAGCTTCTATCGGGGGCAGGCCGGGTTGGTCGTGCTGGCGGTCGATCCGTTGCGGCTGACGGCTGCGCTCCGATGGGAAGCGCCCGCGCATCCCGCGCCGACCAGCGCGCCGCCGACCGATGAGCAGTTCCCGCACCTCTACGGCCCGCTTAACCTCGATGCCGTCGCTCACGTCATCGACTTCCCGCCGAACGCGGACGGTTCATTCACCGTACCCGACAGCGTGGCTTGATGCCGACCGGCTTTCCGTGAGGACGCAATGGCTCGCGCCCCATAGCTGTCAATTTAAGGAGCGTGCTGCCTGTTTGACCCCTCCCCCTGACCTGCGCGGCCTCCGGCTCCTGCCGAGCAAAGAACGCTCGGCACGCTCCGTCCCTGCAAGCGGAGAGGGGGGAGTGGATGCGAACCATCGCGGCCCTATCTTTCTCCCCTCTCCCACCGGGAGAGGGGCCGGGGGTGAGGGGGCGAACCATCGCGCCCCGACGGAAGGCAAACTCGTGCCGTATCTGGTCGGTGAGCTTGCCGGAAAATCGCGTTGGGAAACTGTTAGATCGTCGCTCAAAACACGGCTGATTCAGGCGCTTTGTAAGCCGATTCTAACGCTAAAAACAGGAGGTTTCGAGGTAAAATACTAGAATAAATGTGCGAAAGGCAAACCGCGATTCAGCTTACCAGAGCGCAGCGGGCGCTGGTCAACGCGCCGACGGATTCGACTCTGTTTCTCGAAGGGCCAGCGGGCAGCGGCAAGACCACGGCGGGCGTCGAGCGCCTGCTCCATCTGCTCGAAAGCGGCGTCGATGGCGGCAGCGTGGCCGTGCTGGTCGCCCATAAGCCGCTGGCGCTGCCTTACGAGCGCGCCCTGTTTCGCGCGCCGTTCGCGGCAGGCGGACAGCCCGCCATTCTGACTTTCGGCGCGCTGGTCGCGCAGATGGTCGAACTGTACTGGCCGCTGGTCGCGCGTCAGGCTGGATTCGCCCAACCCGACAAGCCGCCGGTGCTGCTCAACGTCGAAGGCGCGCAGTACGTCATGGCGCGGATTGTCCGCCCGCTGGTGCAGCAGCAGGGCTATTTCGAGTCGGTCACGGTCAACGGCAACCGGCTGTACGCGCAAGTGCTCGACGACCTGAACAAAGCGGCGGTCGTCGGCTTCTCGCATCTCGACATCGGCGCGCGGCTCAAGTCGGCGTGGATCGGCGACTCAAGGCAGGCGCGGGCTTTCGAGCAGCTCCAGGACTGCGCGGCCCGCTTTCGCGCCTTCTGTCTCGACCATAACCTGCTCGATTTCTCGCTTCAGGTCGAGGTCTTTATGACTCACATCTGGCCGGAAGCGGCCAGCAAGCACCACATCCTCGGCCAGTATCGCCATCTGATCGTGGATAACGTCGAGGAAGACACGCCCGCTGTTCATCACGTGCTGCGCGACTGGCTCGCTGCCTGCGATTCGGCGCTGGTGATCTACGACACTGACGCCGGGCTGCGTACCTTCCTCGGCGCGGACGCGACCAGCGCCTATCAACTGCGTAAAATTTGCGATCAGGCGGTGGAATTGACCGACTCGTTCGTCATGTCGGCGGATGTCGCCGCGTTCGGCGATGCGCTCGGTCGCGCCCTCGACCAGCCGCCGCTGGAGCAGTCGAGCGGTGATCCGCGCGCCGCGCTGGTTTATGAGCAGCATCACTTCTACCCGGAAATGCTCAACTGGGTCGCCGATGAGATCATGACGCTGGTCAGGATGGAAGGCGTCGATCCGGGCGAAATCGTCGTTATCGCGCCGTTCCTGTCCGACGCGCTGCGCTTCTCGTTCGTTGACCGGCTCGAAGCGGCAGGTGTCCCGGCGCGCTCGCATCGACCCTCGCGGGCGCTGCGCGACGAACCGGCGACCCGCTGCCTGCTGACGCTGGCCGAGCTGGCCCATCCTGAATGGGGGTTGACGCCGACCGCCTACGACGTAACCTACGCGCTCAAGCAGTCGATTGGCGCGATGGAAGCAGGCCGCACTATCGACCTGATGCGCGCGCAGATGCTGGCTCAGGCTGCCTATCCCGATACGGACAGTCGGGCGCGATTAGCGCCGTTCGACGCGCTGCCAGCGGAAGTTCAGGAGCGCGTCTCGCCGATTCTGGGCGAGCGTTACGACCGCCTGCGCGGCTGGCTCGAAGGCAGCGCCGACCGTGAGGACGAAGGACTCGATGCCTTTTTCCAGAGTTTGTTCGGCGACGTGCTCTCGCAGACCGGATTCGGCTTCCACGACGATTTCGAGGCGTCGGCTACAGCGGACAATCTGGTGACGTCGGCGCGTCATTTCCGCCTCGCCTTCGCCGACTCCCACGTCATCGACGCCGATAAGCCGCTCGGACGCGAATACATTGAGATGGTGCGCGATGGGCTGCTGGCGGCGCAGTACATCGGTCAGTGGCGGGCCATCGAAGAAAATACGGTGCTGGTCTCCCCGGCCTATACCTTCATGCTCAACAACCTGCCCGTGCGCTATCAGTTCTGGCTCGACGTCGGCAGTCGCAACTGGGCCGAACGGCTCAACCAGCCGCTGACGCATCCTTATGTCCTCAGCGCTGAATGGCACGACGGCGACAAGTGGAGCGACGAGCACGAGTTCGAGATGCGCCGCTACCTGCTCTATCGCATCACGCAGGGACTCGTCCGCCGCTGCCGTGAGCGGATTTACCTCGGCCTGAGCGACCTGAGCGAGAACGGCTACGACGCCGACAGCGATCTGCTTCAGGCAATTCAGCGGATGCTGCGCCGCCTCAACGCCGCCGGAAGGATGGCCGCCGATGTTTAAGCCGCGCGCCAGACAGGCCGAAGTCCTCGCCTATCGGGGCGGCAAGATGGGTGTCGCCGCCGTTCCCGGCAGCGGCAAGACGACCACGCTGGCGGCGCTGGCGGCGCAGATCGTCGCCGGAGACGCGCTCAAGGACGGTCAGGAAGTGCTGATCGTCACGCTCGTCAACTCGGCCGTCGATCACTTCGCTCAACAGGTTGGCCTGTTCATGCAGGCGCACGACCTGCTGCCCAACACGGGCTATCAGGTCTGCACGCTCCACAGTTTATGCAACGACATTGTCCGCGAGCGTCCCTCGCTGCTCGGACTCGACGAAGGCTTCGAGATCGTTGATGAGCGCGAGGCCGATGAAATCCTCGACGGCGCGGCGCGTCAATGGCTGGCGACGCACCCTGAGCTGTCCGGCCAGTACGTCCGTGACGACCTGAGCGGGACGCGCCGCGAAACCATTCTGTCCGAACAATGGCCTGAGCAGGTCAAAGGAATCGCGCGGGTCTTCATCCAGCAGGCGAAGGATTTGCGCCTGCTGCCGGACGACCTGCGCGCGCGGCTCGACGAAACCGCGCGTCCGCTGGCGCTGGCCGAGATGGCAATCGAGATTTACGCCGACTATCAGCGCGGCCTCAGTTTTCGCGGCGCGGTCGATTTTCAGGACTTGATTCGGCTGGCGCTGAGCGCGATGGAACTCGATCCGGGCTTTCTGCGCCGCCTGCGCCGCCGCTGGCCCTACATCCTCGAAGATGAGGCGCAGGACAGCAGTAAATTGCAGGAAGACATCCTGCGTTTGCTGGCGGGCGAAGGCGGCAACTGGGTGCGCGTCGGCGACCCCAATCAGGCCATTTATGAGACGTTCACGACCGCGCGACCGGAACATCTGTGGGATTTCCTCAACGAGCCAGAGGTTGCGCGGCGCGAACTGCCCAATTCTGGTCGCTCGGCTCAACCGATCATCGACCTCGCCAACGCGCTGATCGACTGGACACGCGAGGATCACCCGTCCGAGGCCATCCGCGCGCGCCAGCCGCTTCAGCCGCCCTACATCCTGACTGCGCCGCCGGACGACCCGCAGGCCAACCCGCCCGCCGAGTCGGCGCGCATCAGCTTCATCGACCGCGCCATGACGCCGGAAGATGAAATCCGCGCGGTGGTGCAGTCGCTGGCGTCATGGCTGCCGCAGCATCCTGACGAAACCGTGGCCGTGCTGGTGCCGAACAATGCCCACGGCTTCCGGCTGATCGATGCCATCAAGAAGTCCGGCCAGCCGCTCGAAGTCGTCGAGTTGTTACGCAGCACGACCTCGACGCGCGAGACGGCGGGCGCGGTCACGCATGTCCTCAGCTATCTCGGCCAGCCCGACGACGCCCGGTTGCTCGGCACAGTTTACGCCGTCTGGCGGCGCGATGACCGCGACGACCCGATTTTAGCGGCGCAGTTAGACGAAGCTGCCGCCGCCATTCGCTCGTGTCCGCGCGTCGAGGACTATATCTGGCCGCAGTTCGGCAGCGACTGGCTCGACGATCCCTCGCTCGGCGACGCCTACGCGCGCCAGCCCGAACTGCGCGGTCGGCTGGTTCAGTTCCGCCAGTTGGTACGCCGCTGGCAGGACGCCGTGCTGCTGCCGATTGACCAGCTTGTCCTGGTGCTGGCGCAGGACCTGTTCTACACCCCGGTCGATCTGGCCGTCGCCTACAGCATGGCGTCGGTGCTGCGCCGCTACGACGACGCTCACCCGGAATGGGGGATGCCGCATTTCACGCAGGCGCTGGCCGAGATTGCCCGCAATGAGCGCCGCTTCCTCGGCCTCGGCGCGGATGATCGCGGCTTCGACCCGCAGGCCTATCGCGGCAAGGTGACGGTCACGACCATGCACAAAGCCAAAGGTCTGGAGTGGGATCGCGTCTACCTGCTGTCAGTCAACAGCTACGATTTCCCGTCGGGTCAGCCGGGAGATAACTACCTTTCCGAAAAATGGTACATCCGCGACTTCCTCAACCTCGAAGCCGAGACGCTGGCGCAGCTTCGACTGCTGGCGTCTGGTCGCGCGTCCGACTACGTCGAAGGCGGCGCGACCGGCGCGGCGCGGATCGACTACATCGCCGAGCGCCTGCGCCTGCTCTATGTCGGCATCACCCGCGCTCGCACGGAGCTGATTGTCACCTGGAACAGCGGACGCCGGGGTAATCAGCAGGCGGCGCTGCCGTTCCTCGCGCTGGCGGCGATTGAGGCCGCGCGCAGCGGGTCGCGCTAACGGCAGCGGGCAGGGCTGAACCGGCGATCAATCACGCTGTCGCGCTCAGGTCGAACGCCGGTTCGATGGATGATTCTGTCCACGGTATAATGGTCTTGATGCAACCGGGACAGAAACCTTCCATGCGTGAATCCGCCGTCCGCTGGCAGGAAATGCCAGTTTTCACCCAGACCAACTTACAGGACTACGTCACCTGCCCGCGCCGCTTCGAACTGCGCCATCTGCTGCGCGTGCAGTGGCCTGCCCCCGGCAGCCTGCCGTTTCGGCAGCAGGAAGCGCATCGTCGGCGCGGCGAGCAGTTTCACCGGCTGGCGCATCAGTACACGCTCGGCTTTCCGGCTGATCGGCTGTCTGCCACGCTGACTGACGAGACGATGATCGGCTGGTGGGGGCAATTTCTCGATGGCGCGCTCGATGGCCTGCCTGCTCATCAACTGGCCGAAACGACGCTGTCCGCGCCGCTGGCAGGCTATCGTTTCGCCGCCCGCTACGATCTGATCGCGGTCGAGCCGGGGCGGGCGGTGATTGTCGATTGGAAGACGGCGCTGCGCCGACCGGAGCGCGACACGCTGGCCGGTCGGCTGCAAACGGTGCTTTATCGCTTTCTGCTGGTCAGGGCCGGGGCCTGTCTTAACGACGGGAGGCCGTTCACGCCGGAACAGGTCAGCATGATTTACTGGTTTGCCGAATTTCCCGACCGGCCCGAACGTTTCGACTATGACGCCGAACAGTACACGGCGGATGGAAGGTTTCTCAGCCAGATGGCGTCGAGGATTGCCCATCAGGTCGCGCAGGGTTTCGCGCTGACGACCGAGCGCGATCACTGCCGCTTCTGTCACTATCGCTCGCTGTGCGACCGTGGGCCGGTTGGACGCTGGGACGATGGCTCGCCCGACGCCGCCGATCCGATTCCGTTTTTCGAGTGGGACGAGGTTCTGTATTGACGACTCAACGCTGGCTGGAGCCTGCCGCTGTCGAAGTTTCTGACGCGCTGCGCGCGGCAGTCGGCGGGCATCCCCTGATCGCGCAAATCCTGCTGCGGCGCGGCATCACGACGGTTGAGAACGCGCGCGCTTTTCTGAACCCGGCGACCTATCAGCCGGCGTCGCCCTCTGAGCTGCCGCAGATGGAGCGCGCCGTCGCACGCATCAACGCGGCGATAGCGGCTCACGAGCCGCTTGCCGTCTGGGGCGATTTCGATGTTGACGGTCAGACTTCGACCGCGCTGCTGGTCGACGCGCTGCGCGGCCTCGGCGCGGACGCGCGCTACTACATCCCCGAACGGCAGGAAGGCCACGGCGTCCGCCTGGGGCCGCTCAAACGGCTGATCGAGGCGGGCGCGCGCCTGCTTATCACCTGCGACTGCGGCGTGAGCGATGTGGCCGAAGTCGATTATGCCCGCTCGCGCGGCGTCGATGTCATCATCACCGACCATCATCAGCTACCGCCGGTCGCGCCGGACGCCTACGCGACGCTCGATCCGCAGCTCTTGCCGCCCGATCACCCGATGCGCGGGCTGCCCGGCGTCGGCTGCGCCTACCTGCTGGCATCGGCGCTCTACCAGTCGGTGGGGCGCGCTGACGAGGCCGCGCGGCTGCTCGATCTGGTCGCGCTCGGCATCGTCGCCGATGTCGCGCCGCAAACCGACGACACGCGCTACTTTTTGCAGCGCGGCCTCGCGGCGCTGCGGACGACCGAACGCCCCGGCCTGCGCGCGCTGTTCGCGCTGCTCAACCTCGACCCGGCCCGCATCGGCGAAGAACAGATCGCCTTTTTGATCGCGCCGCGTCTGAACGCGCTCGGTCGGCTGGACGACGCCAAGCGCTCGGTCGAGTTCCTGACGGCGGCCAGCCCCGACGCGGCGGCTTCGCTGGCGCAGTTCATCGAGGGCTTAAACGCCGAGCGCCGCCAGTTATCCAATCAGGTGTACGCGGCGGCGCGAGCGCAGGTCGAGGCCGATGAAGGGCTGCTCGATTCGACGGTGCTGGTGCTGGCTGACCCGGAATGGCATCCCGGCGTGCTGGGTCTGGTGGCGAACCGGCTGGTCGAGCATTATTCGCGTCCGGCTATTCTGCTGACGCTGCCGCCGGGCGAACGGGCTTTCGGCTCGGCGCGCTCGGTGCCGGGTTTCGACATCACGGCGGCGCTGGCGGCGCAGGCTGATCTACTGGCGACTTACGGCGGCCACGCCGGGGCAGCGGGACTCAGCCTGGAGCCGGAGCGCGTCGATGAGCTGCGGCAGCGGCTGGCGCAGTCAGACGCCGGTGACGCGCGTGGCATCGACGCTGGCGCGCTGACGATTGACGGGATTGTTACGCTGAGCGATCTCTCGCTCGACCTGATCGCCGACCTCGACCGGTTGGCTCCGTTTGGCGCAGGCAACCCGACGCCGGTGCTGGCGGTGCTCGGTGTCAGAGCGCGCAGTTTCGGCCCGGCGGGGCGCGAAGGCGAGCATATGCAGGTGACGGTTGAGGACGCGACTGGACGGATTCAGCGCGTGATCTGGTGGCACGGCGGCGGCCAGATGCCGCCGGAAGGCCGCTTCGATCTGGCGTTCGCGCTGCGCGTCAACGAGTATCGCGGCGAGCGGATGGTGCAGGTCGAATGGCTGTCGGCCCGTGCGGCAGGCTCACAGCCGTAGCAGTCTGTATACATCCGGCATTCCAACGGTGTAAAATAGAGATCTTAAGTCACTGGTATCGGAGTTGAAGATGTCTGATAGCCACGCATTGACGGAATCGACAACCGAAGATCAGCCTTCTCCCGCCGATATCATCACGAGAGAGGAGCTGCTCGAACAAATCCGCGCCTATGAGATTCAATATGAGATGACGTCGGCGGAATTTCTTCGCCAATGGGAAGCAGGCGTTGCGCCAGACACCTATGAAACCAATGTGTGGGCTATGATTCTCGACGTTCTGTAGAAGCTTGCCATGCCTGTCCGCAGTGTTGAGGAGTATCGAGACGACTTGCGCCACACACTGGCTCAGGCCGGGTTGGCGTCGGAAGTTCATAAGGTTCGGCTATTTTCTGTGAGCAAACGGCGTCGAACCGAGGGGCTGATAGAGGCCGATCACATTGTATTCGGCGATGGCGCAACGCTTGAGTTCCATGAAGAAGTAGTCCTTGAAGGACAGACACTTCAAAAAGTCAAATATGCTTATCAATTCACGCGGGACAGCTACTTTTTCCGTTTCGAGCGAGATCCTTTACGGGCGCGCGGTTTCGCACACGCGGAGTATCATCTTCACGTCAGCGGTCGTGAACATGCTCATGTCCGCTATCTATCCTCTGAAATAGACCTTAAGCAAATTATCAGCTTCATCCTCGAAACATTTTACAGTGGTGACGGTTGAGACTGAAGAAAAGTCTCCTGTTTATGATTGAATTATCGGGTTCAATTGACTAAGCGAGGTGGAGCATGGCAGTAGCGGTCTACTATTGCGATCTGCGTCCGAAACCGTCGATTCAGATTAAGGTGATTATTGAATGGAGCAGCGATCTGCGCGCCTGCGACGCGCTGGCGCAGGCGGTCGGCGAGGAACAGGCCGGGATCGTCGCCAGTGATCTCACCGACCATGACACGATGGTGATGGTCTCGTGGTACAGCAAGGAAACCGACGATCACAGCGACATGAGCGACTTCGGCTCGCTCGACTGGTTCGTTCCCGATCAGAGTCAGGTCATCGTCTCCTACGACGACACTGCGACACCGGAACAGATCGACGAGTTCGAGCGCTGGATGGTCGAGAGCGAACAGATCGACGGGTTGTAGCGGGTTTCAGGCTGCGTTAGCCCGAGACAGACGGGACGCTTGCCAGAATAAAGCGGAAGACTTGCTCGAAGCTGGTTTCGTGGGAGATATAGCGCATATTTTCCTGACTGCTGCCGCTGACGTGCAAGTGACAGGCCGCATGAGCATATTCGCGTCCCTGCGCGGCTTCAGGGTCTTTGTCGTAACGGGAGAAAAATGATCCGTTCTGGAAATGGTAACTGTACAAGTGTCTGATGATCTGACCAGATACGATTGAAATATCTTCTTCTGCATAAATTGTCGCGCCATTACGAAAGCGAATATGGTCAACAATAACCAGAGCCTGTGTCGCGCGTTTGCGGTCGCGTACCAGCACCGTGATTTTGCCGACTTCGGACGGTAGGCCACTTCGAGCCGCTATTTGTCTTAGATTGTCGCCATATTCAAAGACGTCAGCGTAAGCCATGTCGATATCGGTTTAGACCCAGTTGAGCAGCATAGCCCATGCATTTGTTTCCCAGAGGTCAGGCGCGGTTCCGGCCTTCCACTGGCGCAAAAATTCTTCCGAGGTCATGCCGAACTGCTGCTCATAGCGTTTCACAAGGGCGCGTGCTTCTTCCTGCGACATAATCATGTCGGCATAGGGATCAACTTCGCGCGCAGCCTGCTCAATATCCCTATCGGCCATCATCATCTGCCTTTACGCTGCTTGACATGACCAGTGTACGACAAGCTCGACGTGGACAGAAGTGCCACTTTAAACAAACGGCGACGTTTCGTTCAGAATAAGGAGAGCTGCTGGGACGGCTGTTTGCCGTCGAACAGCACGTAGGGCGCAAGCTGATCTGGCGTGCGGATACCGAGCTTGCCAAGCTGGCCGAGATCGCGCAGCGCTCGCTCGGCCCGCGCCTTGAGGATCGCGTCCGCGCCTTTCGGCCCGACGCCAGGCAGCCGCATCAGCGCTGTCCGGTCGGCTTTCATGACGTCAATCGGCTTATTCCGCAGATTGACCTCGGCCCATGCCAATTTGGGGTCGATGTCCGTGCGCAGGTTTTCACCTTCGACGAACGGCAAATCTTCCAGCTCCCAGGCGTAATCGCGCAGCAGGAAGCTCGCCTGATAGAGCCGGAACTCGCGGATCGGCGCGGTCGGCGCGAGGTTCTCGAACGGCGTGTCGATGACCGGGCCGAAGGCCGAAAAATACGTTCGCTTCAGGCCGAGCCGGTTGTAGAGCCGGTCGCCGAGCGAGAGCAACTCCAGGTCGGTATCGCCGACCGCGCCGACGACGAACTGCGTCACCAGACTGGCGCGGATGCTCGGGTCTTGCTGCTTGATCTCATGAGCGCGCTGGAGTTGAATCAACAGCTCGTTGGAGAAGTTCTTTTTGGGCGCGAGCGCCTGGAGCCGCGCCTCAGTCGGCCCTTCGAGATTGACCGACACCCGGTCGGCGAGCTGCATCAGCCGGTGAATCTGATCGTATTCCGCTCCCGGCATGATCTTGAGGTGCAGGAAGCCGCGATAGTGATACTTCTGGCGGATGATCTCCCCGGTGGCGATGATTTTGTCCTGCGCCGCCGCGCCGCCCTTGATGATGCCGGACGACAGGAACATGCCATCGGCCAGCTTCGCCCGCTGAAGCTGATCGAAGGCGGCGGCCAGCGCGTCAGGCGTGATGGTTACGCGGCGGGTTTTGCCCCGCCCGGCGCGAAAGACGCAGTAATTGCAGTTGCGCTCGCAAGCCGTCGTCACCATCGTTTTGAGGATCGGCTTCGCGCCGAACGGCGTCTGGACGTTGGTGATGCATTCCGCCAGACTCAGGGACTGATATTTGCCGCCGCCGCTGGCCTCTTTGCCCGGCGTGTCACCCGCTGGCTCGAACAGCGTGGCGTCGCCCATCTGCGTCAGTTTAGTGATCGTGTCGGCTGCTTTATGGATGTTCATGACAGTTATCATACGAACAAAAGTTCTGATTAGCAAGCAAATCTGGACAAATGGACAGCCGCGCTGTCTGCCTGGCGCGCCTGACAGACAGCAGGCAGCGCGTCGGCGAAAAGCGCCTGTTCAGGCGTCGCAGCCGCGAATGCAACGGTTGTCCGAACAAGACGTATTATGGGTGTGGGAACTTGCGCGACGAGGTCGATGAGATACTCATGCTGATCGCTGCTTTGCTGGCAATCATGGGCGTTATCGGTCGGCAGATTGGGCAGGTGGCTGCCGGAAAGTGAGCGTTTGGCGAGACGCGCTGCCAGATCAGGCGCGGATCGGTACAATTGCTGAGGGTGAGGATCAGCCGACACGGTCACGGATACCCTCGACCCGACGCCGGTTCTCAGTCAGGCATGACAGCGGCGCTTACCTGTCGCTTGCCGTCGCTGTCGGATAATCAGCACTTCGCAGAACGCAGTCCTGCCCGGCTCGCAGGACGGGCCGGAAATCTCGCCGCTGCCTGCGCGACGGACGGGGGCAGCCGCTGGCAGTGGTCTGTAGAGAGGTCAGAGGATGGTTAAACTATTCGGACGCAGAACAGAAGAAAGCGCGCCCTCAGCGGTTGACGATCAGGGGCGCAGCGCAGTCATCGACGTGCGCGACATCACCCGCACCTATGAGATGGGCGAGCAGACGCTTCAGGTGCTCAAGGGCATCACGCTCGGCATCTACAAAGGCGAGTTTGTCTCGATCATGGGGCCGTCGGGTTCCGGCAAAAGCACGCTGATGAATATCCTCGGCGCGCTTGACCGCCCGACATCAGGCGAGTATTACCTCGACGGCGTTGACGTCAGCAAGATGTCCGAGACGAAGCTGGCGGAAGTTCGTAACCGCAAGATCGGCTTCGTCTTTCAGAGCTTCAACCTGCTCAAGCGCACCAGCGCCATCCGTCAGGTCGAACTGCCGTTGATCTATTCCGGCGCGCCCAACCGGGCGAAGCGGGCGAAGGCGGCGCTTGAAGCCGTCGGTCTGGGGGATCGCCTCGACCACCTGCCGAGCGAGCTGTCCGGCGGTCAGCAGCAGCGCGTCGCCATCGCCCGCGCTATCGTCACCGAGCCAGCCATGATTCTGGCTGACGAGCCGACCGGTAATCTTGACAGCAAGAGCGGCACCGAGGTGATGCAGATTTTCCAGCGGCTCAACCGCGAACTGGGTATCACGACGGTCTTTGTCACCCATGACTCATGGATCGCGCGGCATACCGACCGCGTCATTATGATCCGTGATGGGCGCGTGGTCGCCGATCACCTGATCGCGGCCCCGCTGACGGCGGGTGAGCAGGAACGCCCGTCCGATGACGAGGAACTGGCCGGGCTGCTCGAAGAAGGCTACGGCAGGCCGGGACACGCTGTGATTGCCCGACCGGAGCCGAGCGAGAAGATCACGCTTCAGACGCCGGTCGCGCCAGCCAGGGCGAGCGGCGGACACGCCGATGAGCCTGCCCCTGCTGCGGCGAAAGCGATGACCGTCGAGACTGTCCGCAGTGAGCCGACAGCGGCAGCGGCGCTTGAAACGCCGCGCGTGGCCGAAGCGATCATCCCCTTCGATGCGGTCGCGGTTCCGGTCGAACAAGTGGAAGCGCCGGTGATCGAGCCGGTGATTCCCTTCGATGAGGTGGCCGTTCCGATGGAAGGCGCTTCTGCCGAACGTGAGCAGGCCGAAGTGATGCCGGTGATCGAGCCGATCATCCCGTTTGACGACCTTTCGACGCCGGTCGAAGAAGCGCTCACCGCCGAGCCAGAGGCCGAAGTGATGGCGGTGATTGCTGCCGAACCGATACCTGTCATCGAGCCAGTCGATCAACCCGTAGCCGAAGCCATGACCGTCGAGCCGATGGCTGACGTGCCTGTAGAGGAACCGACTCTCGCTGCGGTGGAGCCAATCGCTGAAGTCGCGCCGCTGTTCGACGAGCCGACGCC
>CAZZAO010000104.1:0-20699 GCA_964652205.1 uncultured Anaerolineaceae bacterium
TATCGACCCTCACCCCGGCCCCTCTCCCGTTGGGAGAGGGGCCGGGGTGAGGGCTTACAGCGCCTCGGCGATGCGGCTGCTCCAGTCGAGCAGCCGCTCGTCGTTGAGATAGGGCGCGGCACATTGCAGGCCGAGCGGCAGCCCGTCGGCTGACCGGCCCGCTGGCAGCGTGATCGCCGGAAAGCCGGACATCGTCCACGGCTGGTTCATCGACGAATTGCCGGTCGAGCCGAGTCCCTGCGGCGCGGGGCCGGTCGCTGCCGGACAAATCCAGACGTCGACTCCAGCAGCCTGCGTCAGCGCGGTCAGCTTCGCGCGGACTTGCTGCTGAAACGCTAAATCGTCGGCGTGCTGCTCCGGCGTCACCGGCTGTCCCTGCTCGATCAGCCAGGCTGTTTTCGGTCGATAAAGCGGCGCATAACGCGCGAACCAGTCACGGTGCGTCTGCGCGTCCTCACAGGCCATCAGCCGGAAAGTATGCGCGGCAATCGACTCAAGGTCCTCGAAAGCCGCCACGCGCCTGACGCTGTAGCCGGCTTCGACCAGCCGCGCAATCTGCGCCTCAAACGCAACCTGCGCCTCGGCGGATGCCTGCTCCAGATACGGCCCGACCGGCACGCCGAGGATGGGCAAAACCGGGTCAGGGGGCGACGAGCGCCAGTCGCGGCACAGCAGCGGCGCGACAAGCTGCATTCCGGCGACGTCCTGCGTGAACAGCCCGACGTGATCGAGCGACGGCGCTACCGGAATCACGCCGTCGATGGCGATCCGCCCGAAGCTCGGCTTGAAACCGATCACGCCGCAGTAAGCCGCCGGGCGAATAACCGAGCCTATCGTCTGCGTGCCAGTCGCCAGCGGGCAGAATCCCGCCGCCACTGCCGCCGCCGAGCCGCTGCTCGACCCGCCCGGCGTATGCTCCAGATTGTGCGGGTTGCGCGTCGGCCCCGGCTCGATATAGGCAAATTCTGCCGTGACGGTTTTGCCGAGGATCAGCGCTCCGGCCTCGATCAGCCGCGTGACGGCGGACGCCTGCGGCCCGGCCAGCCGGTCGGGCGGGAACAGCGATCCGGCGCGCGTCGGGAAACCATCGACGCGGAAGATGTCTTTGACGCCGACCAGCACGCCGTAGAGCGGCGGTCGCGCAGCCGGGTCAGGATAGCGCGCTTCTAATTCGCGCGCCTGACGGGCAAGACGCGCGCGGCGCTCCGGCTCGCCGGTCAGCGCCTCGATCTGGTCGTCGAGCGCGTCAACCCGGTCGCAGGTCTGCTCGATGTCAGTGAGCAGATCGCGCTGGCCGGAGCGTAACTCGGCGGCGATTTCAGCCAGCGGCGCAGCTTGAGTCAGCATCGACAACCTCGTATCAGACTTTAGCCGGTCAGGCCGTCAGCCAGCTCAAGCAGGTAATTACAGTAGTCGTTATCCTTGATGGCCGGAATCAGCGCCCGTAATGCCTCGCGCGTGATATAGCCACGGCGGAAAGCGATCTCTTCCAGACAGGCGACCTGCAACCCCTGCCGTTCCTGAAGCGTCTGGACGAAGTTACTCGCCTGAAGCAGCGACGTATGCGTCCCGGCGTCGAACCAGGCGACGCCGCGCCCAATTTCCGAGACCTTCAGCGTCCCCTCGTCGAGGTAGACGCGGTTGAGGTCGGTGATCTCCAGCTCGCCGCGCGGCGACGGTTGCAGATGTTTAGCCATTTCCACAGCCCGGTCATCGTAGAAGTAGATGCCCGGCACGGCAAAATTCGAGCGCGGCCTGGCGGGCTTTTCTTCGATGCTGATGGCGGTGCCGGTCGCGTCGAACTCGACAATGCCGTAGCGCTGCGGGTCTTTGACGCGATAGGCAAAAATCACCGCGCCGCGCTGCACCTGCATGGCCGCCTCAAGCTGATTCGGCAGGTCGTGACCGAAGAAGATGTTGTCGCCGAGCATCAGGCTGACCGGATGACCGCCGACGAAGTCCTCGCCGAGAATCAGCGCGTGGGCGATACCGCGCGGCCTGTCCTGCGCGGCATAGTCCAGTTGGATGCCCCACTGGCGGCCATCCCCCAGCAGCGCTTTGAACTGCGGCAGCGCTTCCGGCGCGCTGATGAGTAAAATCTCGCGGATACCTGCCAGCATCAGTAACGAGAGCGAGTAATAAATCATCGGCTTGTCGTAGACCGGCAAAAGCTGCTTGCTGGTGTTGACCGTCAGCGGATAAAGGCGCGTGCCATAGCCCCCGGCGAGCAAAATGCCCTTCATCGTCTGTCCCCCTTGATGCGCCCGATCTGCGCCAGACAAAAGGATACCTGAATTCGCCCCGCTCTGCCCACTGACGCAGCAGAATGTCCCGGCGGATACGAACAAAGAGCGCCGAGGAAAACCTCGGCGCTCACTTTTACTCAGCACTCCGCACTGCCCGTCAGGTCACGCGATGGCAGGCCGCGTAGTGACCGGGCGAATGCTCGATCAGCGGCGGGTCAGGCTCCTGATAGCAGATGCCGTCGATAGCGACCGGGCAGCGCGTGTTGAAGTTGCAGCCAATCGGCGGGCGAGCCGGACTGGGGACGTCGCCGCGCAGGATGATGCGCTGGCGATGCCTCTCAACCAGCGGGTCTGGGACTGGCACAGCGGAGAGCAGCGCCTGGGTGTACGGGTGGAGCGGATTCTCGTAGCCTTGCTCGGTCGGCCCCATCTCGACGATCTTGCCCAGATACATCACGGCGACACGGTTACAGATGTGGCGCACCATGCTCAGGTCATGGGCGATGAACAGATAGGTCAGGTTAAATTCTTCCTGAAGCTCTTCCAGCAGATTGACGACCTGAGCCTGAATCGAGACGTCGAGCGCCGAGATTGGCTCGTCGGCGACGATGAAGCTCGGATGCAGGGCCAGCGCGCGGGCGATGCCGATACGCTGACGCTGGCCGCCAGAAAATTCGTGCGGGTAGCGGTTGACGTAGTAGGGGTTCAGACCGACGCGCTGGAGCAGGTTCTCGACGTACTCCTGCAACTCGGCCTTGTTCTTGATGACGTTGTGAATCCGCAGCGGTTCGCTGACGATGCTGCCGACCGACATACGCGGGTTGAGCGAGGCAAACGGGTCCTGGAAGATCATCTGCATCCGGCGGCGCATGTGGCGCAAATCCTGCGAACCCATCGTCGTCAGCTCTTTGCCCTCAAAGACGACCGAGCCTTCGGTCGGCTTATAGAGTTGAAGCACCGTGCGGCCCGTCGTACTCTTGCCGCAGCCGGACTCGCCGACCAGGCCGAGCGTCTCGCCTTTGAAGATGTTGAAGCTGATGCCATCGACCGCTTTGACCGCGCCGACCTGGCGCTGAAGGATGATGCCAGAGGTGATCGGAAAGTGCTTCTTCAGATCCCGCACCTGGACGAGGGCTTCCTGCCCGGCAGCATTGGTCGCGCTGCCGGTGGATGTACTGGGTTGGGCGGGCGCGCTAGACACTTTGACGTGCTCCTTCCTGATCGAGCATCGGCTGGCCGTTGCGGACATCAACCCAGCAGGCTTTCAGGTGTTCTGGCGAGCTTTCCGGCCCCGGAATCAGGGGCGGCATCAGCTCTTCACAGGTGGGGATGCGGTAGGGGCAGCGCGGCACGAACGGGCAGCCCTTCGGCGGGTTGCGCATGTCCGGCGGCGAGCCTTCGATCTGCGTCAGTTTTTCCTTGCTGTTACGGGCGTCCAGACGCGGCAGCGACTTGAGCAGGCCGAGCGTGTAGGGGTGGCGAGTGTCGCCGAAGACTTCGTCCGCTGGCCCGCGTTCGACGATCTGACCGCCGTACATGACCTGAACCGTGTCCGCCAGACCGGCGACCACGCCGAGGTCATGGCTGATCCAGATCATCGCCATGCCGAGCTGTTCCTGCAAGCGTTTGACCAGGTCGATGATCTGCGCCTGAATGGTCACGTCGAGCGCGGTCGTCGGCTCGTCGGCGATCAGCAGCTTGGGATTGCACGACAGCGCAATAGCGATCATCACACGCTGGCGCATACCGCCCGAAAACTGGTGCGGGTAGTTGCTCAGCCGTTTTCTGGCATCGGGGATACCGACCATAGATAACAGCTCGGCGGCACGGTCTTTCGACTCTTTATCGTTCATGCCGAGGTGGAGCTTGAGCGCCTCGGTGATCTGCGTCCCGATAGTCAGCACCGGGTTGAGCGAGGTCAGCGGGTCCTGGAAGATCATGGCGATCTCATTGCCGCGCACCAGCCGCATCTGGTCATTGGAGAGCTTGAGCAGGTCGCGCCCGCGGAAGATGACTTCGCCGCGCTCGATCTTGCCGGGGGGGCTGGGAATCAGCCGCATAATCGACAGGGCATGGACGCTCTTGCCGCTGCCGGACTCGCCGACGACACCGAGTGTCTCGCCCTCGTGGAGCGTATACGACACGCCGTTGACGGCGTAGACCGTACCCTCCTGTGTGTGGAACCGGGTAACGAGGTCTTTAACCTCCATGAGGACTGGTGCCAACAGCGGTACTCCTTAACTCAATGCCTGTCAGGGCGTTTAAAGATACTAAAAGTCAGATAGTTTGCACAATTCTCACGGCAGTGTCAAGCAATAACCTGTCACGACTCGTCATGACCGTAAAAGGCGACACGCAAAAACTGGCTGGAAATAAATTCGCCGGCAATCTACGGGCATTACACCCATTCAGCGCGCCAGGTTCACAAGCAACCCGACGAAATTACATTATATTGCATTGCTCCCCGAATGTCACTGGATTCATCTAACGCAAAACACACTAATTCATTCATGCAGCATTAATCATCGTGCGCATTACGGACAAAATTCCGAGCTACACTCCAGACGTTTTGGGAGTCGCCCACTCTCAAACGGCTTTTCTTCACTCATCATCAGGGCAGCGCAGGAGAAAGAAAAATGACTCGTAAGTGGATCGGCGTTTTAATCACACTTTTCAGTCTGACGGCTTTGATGACTCCGGTCATGGCGCAGGATGCCACGCCCGAAGCGACCGGCGATGCGGGACAGGCTGCGATGCTGCCGCCGCCACCAGCGGACGCGCTGGCGACCGGCTTGAACTTCCCTCGCGGCCTCTCGTTCGGCCCTGACGGCACGCTCTACGTAGCGACCGCAGGAGTCGGCGGCACGATCAAGGCCAGCGGCCCTGAAGGGGACACGACGCTCGGCATGAGCGCTGAAATCCTCGCCATTTCACCCGATGGCAAGGTTTCGACCGTCGTCGGCAGCCTGCCGAGCGGCGGCAATGTCGGCGTTCAGGGCGTATTCGCTACGGCTGACGGTCTGGTGGCAGCGGTTGGCGCGGGCGGGCCGTTCCCGAAGATGCCGCTGATTGGCGCGGGAATCTGGATCGATCAGAGCGGTCACATCACCAACATGACCGATCTGTTCGGCTACGAAGTCGCCAACAACCCGGCTGGCGGCGATGAAATCAACAGCGACCCGGCAGACGTGGCCGTGGCTGCGGATGGCACGGTCTACTTCGTCGATGCCGGTGGCAACGACGTGCTCAAGTGGACGAAGGACGGCGGCCTGTCAACCTTCATCACCTGGCCTGACAATCCAGTTCCGACCAGCATCTCGATTGGCCCGGACGGCAACCTCGCCATTGGCTTCCTCTCGCCCGGCCCGTTCACGCCCGGCAGCGCCAAAGTCGAAACCTACTCGCCTGATGGCAAGCTGCTGACGACCTACAGCGGCCTGACGATGGTCACGGGCGTGCTGTGGAATGAAGACGGCATTTACGCCGTCGAGATGTCGCAGAATGTCGCGGCGGCCCAACCCGCCCCCGGCGCGGTGGTCAAGGTCGGCGAAGAAGGCAACAACACGGTCGTCGTCGATAACCTGTTCCTGCCCTACGGCATCGCCCAGTCGCCGAGCGGTCAGGTCGTCGTCTCGATTGGCGCGGCAGAGATTCCCCCCGGCAACGGCGCGATCATCCCGGTCAAGCTGAAGTAATTCAGCCGCAGGGTTCCAAAACAGGCGGATGCGAGCAGTCGCGTCCGCCTGTTTTTATTTCCGGCACAGGCGAAGGCGGAGACGCCTGAACGTCAGAGGATGGAGAACAATCTCCGCCAAAAGTCTAATTCCCCGAATGCCCTTCTCTCATAGACTACAACCATTCGAGGACGCGCTGAGTTCTCCGAATAGTCGTCCACTCTAGAGGAGGCAACCATGCTTCGTAACCAATGGCTCGGTATTTCAGCAGCAGTTTTAAGCGCTACCCTGATGTTGACGCCGGTGATGGCTCAGGACGCAACTCCTGAAGCGACCGGCGAAGGTGGCGCCCCGGCGATGCAGCTCCCGCCCGTACCGGACAACGCTATCGCCAAAGGGCTGAACAGCCCGCGCGGCTTATCGTTCGGCGCGGACGGCACGCTCTACATCGCCACCGCCGGTAAGGGCGGAGACATCCCGATTGATACGCCGGAAGGCCCCGGCACGCTCGGCTACTCCGCCGAAATTATCGCGATTGCGCCTGATGGCACGCAGTCAACGGTCATCGGCGGCGTGTTCAGCGGCGGCGACGTTGGCGTTCAGGGGGTGTACGCGACTGAGGACGGCCTGCTGGCTGTGACCGGCGCGGCCATGATCCCGAACATTCCCCTGATCGGCGCGGGCCTGTGGCTCGACAAGAGCGGCCACATCACCAGCATGGTTGACCTGTACAGCTACGAGGTCGCCAACAACCCGGCGGGTGGCGAAGAAATCAACACCGACCCGTCAGATGTCGCGGTAGGCGCAGATGGCACGGTCTACTTCGTCGATGCCGGTGGCAACGACGTGCTCAAGTGGTCAAAAGACCTCGGCCTGTCAACCTTTGCCGCGTGGCCCGACAACCCGGTTCCGACCAGCATCTCGATTGGCCCGGACGGCAACCTCGCTATTGGCTTCCTCTCGCCCGGCCCGTTCACGCCCGGCAGCGCCAAAGTCGAAACCTACTCGCCTGATGGCAAGCTGCTGACGACCTACACCGGCCTGACGATGGTCACGGGCGTGCTGTGGAACGAAGACGGCATCTACGCGGTCGAACTGTCGCAGGACGCCACGGCGGCCCAACCCGCCCCCGGCGCGGTGGTCAAGGTCGGCGAGAGCGGCAACAACACGGTCGTCGTCGACAATCTGGTGCTGCCCTACGGCATCGCCCAGTCTCCGAGCGGCCAGGTCGTCGTCTCGATCCACTCGACGATGCTGCCCCCCGGCAGCGGCGCGGTCATCCCCGTCTCGCTGAAGTAAGTTTCACAGCCAGAAAGACAGTTGACAGCGGCGCACGCCATCACGGGTGCGCCGCTGTTGATTCAAGGGCGAGGCCAGCAGCGGCGCCAGTGGATACGACGACCGGACGGCATTGCTCTTTGTCCTCGCTTCTTACCACATGGCAGCGCGGCCCCGATGTATACTAGTCGCAGCGCAGACTATACCGGGACGGCAGTTGAATGACGCAGACCGAAGGCGCAGGATCGACACTCGACGAAGTTCGGCGGCTGAACCAGTCCATTGCCGATGTCATGGCAGGCTTGCAGAGCCAGCAGGCATTACTGCGCCTGCGCGAGATGGCCGTCCCGCCGGAAGGCTTGCAGAGCGTCGGCACGTTGCAGCAGGGCGTCGAACGGCTCGAAGCGACGCTCAAGGATATGGAACGGGAGACGCGCCAGCTTCAGGCGCTGGTCGCCAACGCCGCGCTGATGAATTCCTCGCGCGATATCGACTCGGTGCTGGCCGGGGCGATGGACGAAGTGCTTGAGCTGACCGGCGCGGAACGCGGCTATCTCGTCCTGCGCGACGAAACCAGCGGGGCGCTCAATTTCCGTGTCTCGCGTGAATTGCAAAGCTCGCAGCGCGACAGCGAGTCGGTCTCCGGGCCGAAAGTCAGCAGCACGATCCTCAATACCGTGCTGACGACCGGCGCGCCGATGCTGACCGACAACGCCCTGAACGATCCACGCACCGCCAACAGCGCGACGGTGGCGCAGTTCGTCATGCGCTCGGTGATGTGCGTGCCGCTGCGCTACAAAGACCGCACTATCGGCGCGATCTACGTCGATAACCGCTTTCGCAGCGGCGTCTTCACCGAGCGCGAGCTGAACCTGCTCAATGCCTTCGCCAACCAGATCGCCATCGCCACCGAAAACGCGCTGCTGTTTCAGCGCGTTCAGGCGACGCTGGCCGAAATCACCGAGATGAAAGAGCTGATCGAGAACGTCTTCGCCTCGATTGGCAGCGGCGTCATCACCACATCCGCCGATCACCATATCATGACCTTCAACAACGCCTCGGAAGCGATTTTGCGCCGCGCCGCGCCGGACGCCATCGGCAGGCCGCTGAACACGATCATGCCGCGGATCGAGGCCGACCTCGACGCGCTGCTGCGGACGGTGCGCGATACTAACGCTGCGACGATGCTCGAAACGACATCGGAGATGCCGGATCGGGGCCGGGTCGTCCTGAGCATGAAACTCAGCCCGCTCAAGGACGGCAGCCGCCAGACGCAAGGCGTGGCGATGGTGCTCGACGACCTGACCGCCGAGCGCGAGCGCGAAGAAACCGCGCAGGTCATGCGCCGCTATCTGCCGCCGGGGATGATGGATCAGATTCAGCATATTTCCCGGCTGGCCCTCGGCGGCGAGCGGCGCGAAGTAACCTGCCTGTTCGCTGACGTCTGCCCGCTCAAGACCTTCAGCCAGCACAACCCGTCGCAGGTGATGGAACTGCTCAATCACTACCTGTCTACGGCCACCGAGGCGATCTACGCCAGCAACGGCCTGATCGACAAATATATGGGCAGCGAGATGATGGTGCTGTTCAATACCCAGCTTAACCCGCTGATCGACCATCCCGGCTCGGCGCTGGCGGCAGCGCTGGAACTGCGGCGCGCCCTGCTCGCCCTGCACGACGAACTCGGCATCGACGGCAATCCCGATTTCTATCGTATCGGCATTCACAGCGGCGTGGCGACGCTCGGCAACGTCGGCAGCGCCAAGCGGCGCAACTTCACCGCCATCGGCGATACGATCAATCTGTCGAAGCGGCTGGAAGAAAATGCCACAGCGGGGCAGATTCTGGTCAGCGAGGACGTGCTCAGTTACGCGCAGGCAGCCGGCACCACGCTCACGGGTATTCGCCTCGACGAGCGCGGGACGATTCAGGTCAAAGGTCGTCGGCAGTTGACGCCGGTCTACGAGGTTCATGCCGATGGCTGACGACGAAACCGAAAAGACGATCCGCATTGAGCGACCCCAGCGAGCGGACTCCCCGCTGGAGCAGATTCGCCAGCTTTCGCAGCAGGTGGCGCAAACGTCCGACGCGCTGCGCGGCCAGCGCGCTTACCTGCGTCAGTTCGGGATGAGCCTGCCGTTCGGCGCGCTCGAAACGGTGCAGACCGCCAGACAGCAGCTTGAGGCGCTGATGACCCATGTGGCGCTGACACAGGGCGAACTGCGCCAGCTTCGCGGGCTGGCCGACACGACCGCGCTCATCAATTCGTCGCTCGATACCACCGACGTGCTCAATCAGGTCATCGACCGGGTCGTTGGCCTGACCGGAGCCGAACGCGGCTACATCGCGCTGCGTAACGCCGACACCGGCGCGCTCGAATTTCGGATCGCGCGCGGGATGGATCAGGCGCAGTTAGCGACCGACAGCATTCTGATCGTCAGCAGCACGATTGTCGAGCGAGTCGTCTCGACCGGCGAGCCGGTGCTGACGCATAACGCCCTGAGCGACCCGCGTTACGCCGAGCAGCAAAGCGTGGTTGGCTTCGGCCTGCGCAGCATTCTGGCCGTGCCGCTGATGGTACAGGATCAGGTGATCGGCGTCGTCTACTGCGATAACCGCATCCGCACCGGCTTATTCAAAGAACACGAGATGACGCTGCTCAAGGCTTTCGCCAATCAGGCCGCCGTCGCCATCGAGAACGCGCGGCTGTTCGAGGCGATTCGGGCGCAACTGGCCGAGATGACCGAAATCCGCGACCTGATGGACAACATTTTCACCTCGATTGTCAGCGGTCTGGTGACGCTCGATGCCGATAACCGGATTACGGCCTACAATCCTGCCGCCGCGCGGATCGTCGGCGTGACGGAAGCACAGGCGCTCGGCCAGCCGTTCGAGTCGATCTTCTCGATGCTCGACGGCGACTTCGCCCGCTCCTTACAGGCGGTCCGCGCGCTGGATCGCTCCGAGCAGATGGAACTGGATATCAGCTTCGACAACCCGGATCGGCGCTACTGGAAAGTCAAGATCAATCCGCTGCGCGGCGAAGGGGGCCAGAGCGGCGGGCTGGCGCTGGTGCTCGACGACCTGACGGAAGTCCGGCAGCGCGAGGCGCAGTTGAGCGATGCCGCCAGCTACATGCCGGTGTCGATTGAGAGTCTGCGCCGCCTCGACCTGATCGGCGATCAGGGCGGGCAGGAGCGGATCGTCAGCGTCGTCTCGGCAGACGTGCGCGGTTTCACGGCCTTCAGCGAGCAGCTTGAGCCGGAAGCGCTGATGCAAATTATCAACGAGTACCTGAGCCGCGCCTCAGACGCGATTGAACTGTACGATGGCGTGGTCGATAAATACATGGGCGACGCCGTGACGGGGCTGTTCAACACCCAGTTGAACGCTCAGACCGACCACGCAGTACGGGCGGTACGCGCCGGCCTGAGCATGACCTACGACGTGATGGAACTGCACAAGCAGCTTCCCGAAGATCAGCAGCTTTTTTACGGCGTCGGCGTGCATACCGGCGCGGCAGTGCTGGGCAGCGTCGGCAGCGCCGAGCGCCGCGAGTTCAGCGCCATCGGCGACGCGGTCGATCTGAGCAAGCTGCTTCAGGAGAACGCTGGACGCGGCGAGATCATGATTAGCGAGGCGACTTACGCGCTGGTCAGCGACCTGTTTATCTGCGAGCCGCTGCCGCCGCGTAAAACCAGAGGCCGCGACGATTTTACCGTCATGTATCAGGTCAGCGGGATCAAGCGCCGGACGGGCATCCTGCCGTCTATCGACGCCGATGAACTCCCGGCGACCTGAAGCTGCCGAACTGCGCTTGAGGAACAATGCCTGGTGAGGGAACGAAAAATGGACATTGTGCGCTGTGTCTCATGCGACGGCTATGGCTGGCTCGAAACTGAGGGCGGCGCGGCGCTCGACTGCGACTGGTGCGGGGGCGTTGGCTACGTTTATCGTGAGGGCAGCACCGACCGGAAGATAGCGCCTGCCGACTTCGACCGGGTGGCGGACAGGCTTGAACGGCTCGAAGCTGAGCGCCTGCGCGAACTGGGCTACAGCGGCGCGGCCAAAAAGCCGTGGGAACAGGCGATTCGCAAAGGCACGAAGGGCGGGCAGAAGCCGCCGGGACAATGAAAAAGCCCCGACACGAGATCGGGGCTTTGCTTGAGCGGGCGATGAGATTGGGGCTGAAGGTCATATGGGCGGTTACAACGCAGTCTGTGAACTTTTTACGTGCGCTATAAATTGTGTTATGGAAAGGATGTTGTCGCGCTGATCGGGCAGATACGTTTGATGCAAATCAGTCGGGATCACAAGTATCAGGTGCTTCTCACTCATCTCCCAGGTTTGAGCACGGGAAATACCCGGCTCCAGGGTACAAAGATGCTTGATAGGAATCCGGTCAGCTTCGGTTAATACCTGTCGCCACCGGTCTTTAGCGCTTGACTTTGAGGCAAGCATGACAAGACTCGAAGGGTCGAAGGTTGGGTCATGATATTCGCTTTTACCAGGAAACAGGAAATCAGGTTTATTCTTGCGTTCAGTTAGAGCTTCGCGCTCATACTTTAACCTGTGAGCATCAAAGACAGCCGCTAAATGATGCATCAATGCAAAGCCCATTCGTGACTTGCGGCGATTTTGAACTGACAATGAGTAAGTCACAAAATCATCAACATCCTCAAACCCAACTTTTAGCTTTTGACTCACTATCACATCTTCAAGCGCCCTGAACAGTTCCTCCTCACGCTGTATCCAGGTTATCAGCGCTGTATCAGCATCCAACCGAGCGTCTACTTTACACAGACTACGAGCGAACTGAGACATAGCTTTGGTTTGCGGGAAGCTATTTCCAAAGATGCGGACAACGAGTTCACGATCTGCATCAGCAGAAGGAATGACGATTTCCAGGCCGAGTGCCTCGATAATCCTCTGCCTCGTAAATTCAAGTGTCTGACTTGAAAGCGTCTCCTCTGATAAGAGTTGATACTGCTGGCTGGAGTTCTCAAAACCGAAAAGGATCCTGGCTCCCTGTAACCAGGTTGATTCCTGCTGAAACACAAGCGCAAAGACGTTTGTTACTGATTCTTTTGCCAGAATCAGAACATCATCTACTGATGCGCGAGCCAGAAAATCACCGGTATAGTACCAGCGCCATTCCGAGCGTCCAGTTCGCTCTGAACTCTTTTCACGCGCATCATAAAACGTGAACTCACCATCAGCACTCACTGGATCCTGGCCGTCCGCAAAATAGAACCAGTGAATAACTCCAGTTAAGGTTGTGTCTGTCTTGAAGAATTCCCTCAGCTGCGAAACGCCATTAACTTCATGCTGGTTTGAACCGAGGTGAGGTAAATCAACAGGCCGCAGGGTCTTAAAGCCTACTGCCGAGAAAAAGTCTGATAATTCCATGGCGCATTAAACCCTATTCTGATTTAACACTCGGCGGCGATAAGCACAGAAACGCGGCCCAAGTGGACAAACTTCACATTGAGGGACGGCTGCACATATTTCCATCGTGAAGTCCAGCAAAGCATAATTAAAGTCACGAGCGCCCTCTGATGGAGTCCATGCCTCAACATAAGCACTCAACCAGCGCTTGCGACGTGTTTCGGCATTCACCGGACAATCTTCTAAACGCCCTATGAAGCGAACAATATTAGAATCGATGATGGCACTTCGAACATTCATGTGAAAGCTTAAGAATGCCCCGGCAGCATAACTGCCGACGCCAGGCAAACTCAGCAACCCTGCTTCTGTCGATAGCATTTCAGCTTCGCGCTCCGCGAGGGCAGACCCCAGTTGTTTTAAGAGGGGAACACGCCAGCGTAATCCAAGAGGGCGTATCAGCTCTTCGATTTGCTCAACTGTCGCCTGTGACAGGTCTACCGGTAAGGGGAAGCGCTCAACAAACCGCAGATACACAGGAATAACATTCTTCGCGCGAGTCCGCTGAAGCAATATCTCAGCAATAAGCCCATGCCACTTCTGCACAGGGCTGCGCCAGGGAAATGCCTTGAAATGAGCCTCGCCCCATTCAAGCAAAATGCCCTGGATTTGTTCAGCTACAGCCTGTGCGGGGGCAACTGGCGGACAATTTCCGCTGCCTCTGGAGGAGCCGTTTCTTTCTGAGTCAGGCATTCGACCACTTCCCGCGCAATTGCCGTCACTACCGGGACAGCCACGGAATTCCCGAATTGTTTGTATGCGCGGGTATCGCTGCACACAATTTTGAAGCTATCGGGATAGCCCATCAGGCGGGCGCATTCTCGCGGAGTCAATCGACGGGGATTCTTCCCGTCCTGTGGAATGAGGATTTCCGCACCGTCTTTGTAATAGCGCGCACTGAGCGTTCGGGTGACTCCATTCAGGTCGGCCAGACCAAAGCCGAAGCCGTTCCCCTTTTCCCGGTGCTTACGCGCGTAGGCCTGGAGATAAGCCCATAAATGATCTGAAAGCGTGTACTTCGGGTCAACATCTGTTTCAAGAATGTCGGAGACTCTGGGGACTCTATCAAGGAACTTCGGTTCAGGAAAATGAAACGTCTCTGGCTCACGAAAGCCGACGATGTAAATGCGTTCTCTATGCTGGGGGACGACATTACGAGCGTCAATGATCTGGTGTGATACGTGGTAGCCTAAATCATTGATCAGCGTATCAAGAATAATGCGGAACGTCCGACCTTTATCATGAGTTCTCAAGTTCTTTACGTTTTCCAGCACAAACGCAGCCGGGCGTTTTTCTGCAATGATCCGAGCGACATCAAAGAAAAGGGTTCCCTGTGTCGGGTGTTCAAACCCATGAGCATTGCCCAGCGCATTATGTTTGGAGACGCCAGCAATACTGAATGGCTGACAGGGAAAACCTGCTGTCAGGATGTCATGCGAGGGGATAAAGGCGCTCGGTATGGTCGTAATATCCCCGGCAGGCGTTTCTCCATGATTAACTCGATAGGTTTCCTGAGCATACTTATCCCACTCCGATGAGAACACGCATTGACAGCCCGCGTGCTCAAAGGCAATACGGAATCCGCCAATCCCTGCAAAGAGATCAATAAATGTCAGGTTTGATGAGTTGAGCATTGGGAGCAGGTTCAGTCGATAAGCGATACGTTACCGTGAATAGTATAGCGGGAAACGTTACATCGGGGCGAAAACAAAACCGCCACAGTTGAGCCTGTGGCGGTTACTTGAGCGGGCGATGAGATTCGAACTCACGACATCTTCCTTGGCAAGGAAGCATTCTACCACTGAATTACACCCGCGCTTGACTTACGGCCTCAGTATAGCATACGTTCCGAGCTTGACAAGGGCTTTTATCGAATTTCTAACGCACGTCGCGTCCAGTCGAGCGGGCGCGACGTGGCCGAGACAAGGCCGCCGCCTGGGCGACGCGCTGCCGGGGCTGCGCCCTGCCAGCCTCGATCTCATTCCCGTGTTCAGGCAGCGACCGAAGCCTGGCTGGAGATGTCGCTCTATCAGCGCGCGCCGATATTTCACCTTTCACGAATCCTGATCGGGGCGCTGAAGCCGCTATCGCCATTGCGGCGCGCGGCTATAATAGCCGCTTATGCGAACACGACACGCGGCGCTGCCTGCCGCCCTGACCCTGGTTTTGTCCTTGATTCTGATCGGCTGCGATTCGCTGGCACTGCCCACGCCGACGGCGCAGATCATCGTCATCACTGGCGAGCCGACCGCGACCCCGACCCGCACGCGCACGCCGGTTCCGACTGACACGCCGACGCCGACCGACACGCCCGCGCCAACCGCGACTTCGGCGGCGGCGGCGCGGCTGTGCGACGAGGACAGCGGCAAGCTGCTGGCGGTCGATAAGTTCTACAGCCAGACCGCCGACGAGAACCTGCGCTACAAGGTCTACGTGCCGCCGTGCTATGCCAGAACACAGGCGCGCTACCCGGTGGTGTACCTGCTCCACGGGGCCGGGGCGACCGAGCAGGAGTGGACGAAGCTCGGCATCACCGAGGCGCTCGACACGGGCATGAAGGACGGCTCGCTGCCGCCGATGATTCTGGTCATGCCGTATATGGGTTCGATTGGCGCGCAGAACAGCTTCCCGCCTGACCCGTCCTACGAGACGGTCATCCTCAGCGAGATCCTGCCCGCCATCGACCGTGACTTCTGCAGCTGGAGCGACCGGGCGCACCGGGCTATTGGCGGGATTTCGCGCGGCGGCTTCTGGGCATTCAGCATCGGCCTGCTGCATCCTGACCTGTTCAGCATCCTCGGCGGACACAGCGCCTTTTTCGATAACGGCAGCTCGCCAGCGGCCTACAACCCGCTCGATCTGGCGTTGAACGCGACCAGCATCCCGGACGCCGGGCTGCGAATCTATCTGGACAACGGGGCCAGCGACCCGGCAGGCAAGGCGATCCAACTGTTTTCGAGCCGGTTGAGCGCGCGCGGCGTTCAGCACACCTATGTGATCAACCCGGTCGGCGGCCACGACGACGATTACTGGTCGGCGCATGTGGCCGACTATCTCGGCTTCTACGGGCGCGACTGGCCGCGCGACCCGGCGGACCTGCCGCCGTGCGCCGACCCAAGCCCGTAAGAGCAGGACTGAGGGCCGAGGACTGAGTGAAGGAGAATCGAAAGTGCCTGCACGCTCTTACATGAATGACCCGCGCCCCTGCTGAAGGCCACCTGAACCGTGACGTTGAACGTTTGCCGCAAAATTGCCTGCGTTGTTTTTCGCTCAGTCCTCAGCCCTCAGCCCTCAGCCTTTCTTTTACTGTTTCTCCTGCTCGCCGCCTGCGCGCCGACACCGGAGCCGCTGCCGCTTGCCGAGGCTCCGGCGCGGATCATCGAGTTCTGGGAGCCGGTGCAGGATCAACTGACGCAGATCAATGAGGCGCATCCGTGGCAGTTCGTCGGCGCGAAGGGCGATGCTGTGCGCGTCCGCCTGAGCAATCAGAACGTGGCGGTCACGCTGACGCTGCAATCAGCGGACGGGACAGCGCTCGGTCGCGGCAATGACATGCGGATCGTGCTGCCTGCCGACGGCCTGTACACGGCGATGGTACGGCTCAGCCAGCCGATGCCGAGTCCGTACACACTGTCGCTCGACTACACCGACCGCGCTGACCCGGCGATTCCGACGCTGACGCCGACAGCCACACTAACCGCCGCGCCGACACTGACGCCGACGCCGATCTATCAGCCGCTCGGCCTGCTGGTGATGACGCTGCCTGACGGTGGCGCGCACGATGGCAGCTTCAGCCGAACGGGCGAGCGCCACGTCTACCTGTTCAGCGGCGAAGCGGGACAGTTTGCCAGCATCCGCATGGCGAAGCTGTCCGGCTCAGTCGATCCCTCGGTGACGCTGTTCGGCCCGGAAGGCCAGCCGCTGGCCTACGACGACAACAGCGGCGGCGATCTGGATGCCTATCTGAGCAACGTCCGCCTGCCGGCAAACGGGCAGTATATCATTCAGGCGTCGGGCGACGGCCTGAGCGGGGATTATCGGATTGAGCTGGTCACGGGCGCAACGCGCGTCCCGGTGACGCCGAACATTCCACAGCCTTCGGCCACGCCGACGCCGACCGAAACCGCCGAGCCGCGCAACGACCGCCTGCTCGACCATCTCCCTGTGACCGGACGCATCCTGAACGTCGGCGACTTCGCCCGCTACCCGATTGTCACCCGGCAGGGCGATGTGATTACGGTCGGCGTCAGCCCGACATCCGGCGAGACGCTCAAGCCGCAGATCGAGCTGTATAACCCGCAGGGACAGCTTGTGGCAAGCGCGAACTCAGCGTCGTCGAATGCCGGGGGCGACGCGCTGATCGCGTCGTATCCGGTAGCGGAAGCTGGAACCTACGTCGCGCTCGTCCGCGCTGACCGGACAGAAACCGGCGAGTTTGTCATCTCTTACGGCCTCGGCGACTCGCGGGCCGACGTGCAGCGCGGCCCGGCCCGACCCGACCAGCCGAATAATGGCGCTGTCCCGCGTCCCGGCCTGCGCGACGTCTGGACGGTAATGCTCAACGCAGGCGACACGATCACGGCAACGGTCGGCGCGCTGGCTCCCTCGCTCGATCCCGCACTGGACATTATCGGGCCAGATGGCAGCATCCTCGCCGCCGACGATAACAGCGGCGTCGATGGCCGCAACCCGCTGATTCGCAGCGCGCGCGCTCCGGTCAGCGGAGCCTATGCGCTGCGCGTGTCCGGCTCACACGCGGCCAGCAGCGGCCCCTACGCGCTGATCTGGCGCATCATCGTCGCCGCGCCAACGGCCACGTCCCCCGCCGCCAGCGTAACGATCATGACAGCGGACGACGTCGCGCCGCCGCAAAAGTACCTGTTCTACCCGTTTCAGGGGCAAACCGGGCAGCACATCATCATCCGCGTGATGGCGCGCCCCGGCAGCGACCTCGACCCGGTGGTGGCGCTGGTCGATAGCAGCGGGACGGTGCTGGCGCAGGCCGACGACGGCCCGAATGGCGATATGAATCCGATGCTTGATCTGGTTATTCCCGCCGACGCGACCTATCGGGTGCGGGTCAACGGCTACGGGACGAGCAGCGGCGGCTTCACGCTGACGGTGGATTCTGTGTACTGAGTGACGAAGAATCTCGAATTGTGGAAACCTCACCCCCGACCCCTCTCCGTAAACGGAGAGGGGAGCAAACCAGCGGTGAAACCCCCTCCCGGCCTGCGGGTGAGGTTGGAGATTGGCGCTGAAGTTGACAGCTATGGCGCGGCTTAGTAGTTGCCCATGCACGCCAACTTTAAGGGTCGTGCGGCTTAGGAAACCTCACCCCCGACCCCAGGGCAAACGCATCAAATTTGATCGGAGTTTCAAGAAAGCTCATATCGGCTTATCCAGGGTCAACGGTAACGTAGGGGCGACCCGGCGGGTCGCCCCTACAAACCCTCCTGACCTTTCATAGTCTGAGTTGTGATTTTGACGCGATTGCCCTGCCCCCGACCCCTGTCCGTAAGCGGAGAGGGGAGCAAACCAGCGGTGAAACCCCCTCCCGGCCTGCGGGTGAGGTTGGAGATTGGCGCTGAAGTTGACAGCTATGGGGCGGCTTAGTAGCTGCCCTTCCGAGTTGAGACGAAGCAGAAATACAGTGACGCAGCCCGCGCGATAACCAATCGGCGGAGTTCGGCAGGGATATCGCTCACGCTTTACCCGTGATCTTTAAGCGGCTTCTGGACTTCAACAAAGTCATCATGTCGTTAGCGCGAATAAAGTCGTACCTCTCCTGTCTGATTCGATTACGTAGCGCCTTCAACGCAAGTGGCGTATGATGCCTATCGCTGTCCTATCATCGACAGGGGAGACATGATGACTGCACAGGGGCTTTCGACCGCGCACACGTCTTCTGGCCTGCGAACGATTCACCTTCTGCTCGGCGCGCAGTCGGCGCTGATCGTGCTGCTCTCGGTCAACCGGCTGACCAGCCTGACGCAGGCCTACGTCGCCACGAACGAGTTTCTGCGCTGGCTCGACCTGCTCAACATGATCGTGCTGCCGCTCCTGAGCATGATCGCCTCGTATCTGCTGCTGCATCACCTCGAACAGGGCGAGCGCGCTGCCAGTGTACGAGTGCAACTGGCCGTCAATCTGCTCTTTTTCGTCGGCGTTTACTGGCTGGCGGCCAGCTACGGCGACCATGAAGTGACCAACTACCTGCATGGGCGCTTCTGCCCCGACGGCGAGACGAGCGCGATCTGCCGCATCATCCGCTTCAACGACGACGAGTTCTCTCACCGGGTCTTTTTCACCGGCTTTGTATTCGTCAATGCCGCTGTGCTGTTGATGCAGCTCGTCTTTCCCCATCGCGGAACCGTGACGACAACCGATAAAGCGCTGCTGATCGTCAACGGCCTGTTCATCGCCGCCGGGATCATCGCCAATCTGGCGTTCGAGGAAATTGGCCTCGACCTGTATGTTGTCGCCCTGCTGATGGTGCTGGCGCTGGCGCTGCTCTGGCGACGCGGGGCGCAGCCGCTGATCGTCTATTACGCGACGGCCTATACGGTCGGTCTGGTCGTCACGTTTGGATACAAGGCGCTGCATGGCTGACTCGGCTTACGTGGAGACGCTGCGCCGCCTGTATCGCCCGATCCGCGCGGCAGACTGGACAATGACGCTGGAGCCAATGCGGGCGCTGCTGGCGGCGCTCGGCGATCCACAGCGGGCGTTTCCATCGGTCGTCGTCGCGGGATCGACCGGCAAGGGGACGGCCTGCGCTCAGGTCGCGGCGCTGGCGCGGGCAGACGGTCGGCGCGTCGGGCTATACACCAGCCCGCATCTGCACCTGTTCCGCGAGCGGATGACGATCAACGGCGTGATGATCGCGCCGGACGAGGTCGTGTCGGGGATGGCCGAGGTGTTGGCCGCTGCCGGACGAATCGGCCACGCTTACAGCACCTTCGAGCTGACGACGGCGCTGGCCTTCGGCTGGTTCGCACGGCAGCAGGTCGATTGGGCGGTGCTGGAAGTCGGCCTCGGCGGACGCTTCGACGCGGTCAACACGGTCGAGAATCGGCTGGCGCTGCTGACACCGATTGAGGCGGAACACGTCGCCATCCTCGGCGGCTCGCTCGAGTCGGTGGCGTGGCACAAGGCGGGCATTTTGCAGCGCGGCGGTTTCGGCGTGACTGTGCCACAAACGCCGGACGTCACGGATGTGCTGCGGCGCGCGGCGGCAGAGCAGGACGTGAGGCTGGTTGAGGCGGCGAGCTACTGGGACGAACCGGCATGGTCGCTGCTGGCAGAGCGAATCGGACTCCCCGCCGAGCGTCCGGTCATCCCGATGGCGCGCCTGCCCGGTCGGCTGGAGCGCATCAAGGTCGGCGGACGGGCGGTGCTGATCGACGGTGGGCATACGCCACTGTCGGCGCGGCGGCTGCGCGCGGCGCTCGACATCCCGGCGCGGCTGGTGATCGGGATGCTGGCCGATAAGGACGCCGCCGGGTATCTCGCGGCCTTCGACGCGCCGGGGCTGCACGTCGTGCTGACGCGCGCGCGGGGGCATCGCGCCGCCGAGCCAGAGGCGCTGCGGGCGGCGTTTGCGCCGAAAGCGGCTGAAGTGGAAATAATCGCAGACGCCGATGAGGCGCTGCGTGAACTGCGCGCTGCGCCGGAAGCGCTGGCCGCCGTGGCGGGATCGTTTCGGCTGGCAGCGCAGGCGCGAGAGACCTTCGGCCTGTTGAGCGCGGACGAGGTCGATGAGGCGCGGGCGACGCGGGAGATTTTCAGGGGGCTGTGATTTAAGCTCGGCACTCACCCCCGGCAGCCCTCACTCCCGGCGGCCCTCACCCCCGGCCCCTCTCCCGGTGGGAGAGGGGAGAGAGATGAGGCGGGGAATTTCGTCGGAAGACCGACCTCACCCCCGGCAGCCCTCACCCCCGGCCCCTCTCCCGGTGGGAGAGGGGAGAAAGATGCGGCGGGTTGCAGCGGACGACCTCACCCCCGGCCCCTCTCCGCAAGCAGAGAGGGGAGAAAGAACGGAGACGCCTTCCGT
>CAZZAO010000105.1:0-5038 GCA_964652205.1 uncultured Anaerolineaceae bacterium
CATCATACCCGCTGACCCTCACCCCCGGCCCCTCTCCCGGTGGGAGAGGGGAGAAAGATGGGGGACGAGTCTTTCGTCGGAGTGCGAAAAAGCGTGTCCGGTTTTACTTTCGTATTTCGAGGGCGCTCATCCGCCGCGCTGCTGCGGTCGAACAAGCCGGAGTCAACGTGGAAAGTCAGACAGGTTGCCCGCTGGCGCAGCTTACTTTTTGCCTGACGTTCGCAGGTCATCTATACTCTCATTGTCCGGCTATCAGCCCGCTGAATCAGACCCCCAACCCTGAAGCGCAGCCAGCGGCTCGAACCTGAGGCAGGACCTTACAAAATCGGTTTATTTTAGCTGAAAGGATCCATCATGTTACGCTATTCACGCATAGCCTGTTTAGTGACATTGCTGGTATTGACTCTCGGCACGGCGCACGGCCTGCTCGCGCAGGACGACGTCACGCTGGATGTCGTCGGGTTTAATGTTTCACTGGAAGAGCAGGGGACGCCGCTCGATAAGGCGTATCAGGCGTTCCTGGCGAACTTCCATGACGCGCACCCCAATGTCACCATTAATTCACTCGACACGCCGCCGGAGTTCGATACGCAGCTTCTGGTTGACCTGGCGGCAGGGACAGCGCCGGATGTCTGGAGTCAGGATGGTTCGACGCTAGCGCGCCTCGTGGACAGCAATTATGTCCTCGATATGAGAGAATGTCAGAAGCTGGTGCCGGAATTCACGTTTGACCGCTTCTTCCCCTCGACTCTTGCCATTCACCAGCGCAGCAGCGATGGCCCGGTCTACGGCGTGCCGAATGACTTCACGCCGATGATGATTTACTACAACACCGAGTCGTTCAAGAAGGCCAATGTCCCGCTGCCGCAGGATGGCTGGACGTGGGATCAGTTCGTAGACACCGCCGAGAAGCTGACGCTGGATGCTGCCGGACACAACGCGCAGGACCCGGCCTTCGATGCGACGAACGTCGTTCAGTGGGGCTTCCGCGTGCGCCAGTTCTCCTTTGAGTGGATTTACCGCGTCTGGGAAAACGGCGGAGATGTCATCGCGCCGGACGGCTCGACCGCCACCGGCTACCTTGATTCGCCCGAAACGATTGCCGCCATCACCTGGTTCCGTGACCTGATTACGAAACAGCAGGTCGCGCCGCCGCCGTCGACGCTCGACCAGATGATCCAGCAGGCGAGCTTCCTCGACCGATTCCTGGCCGGTGACGTGGCGATGTTCGACCGCGGACACTGGGAACTGGTCGGGCTGCGAGCCAACTCGCTCTATAAGCCGGGCCTGTTCGGGGTCGTCGGGCAGCCGGTCGGCAAGACGAATGCCACTGTTCTCTATGAATCGGGCTTCGTCATTCGCGCCGATATCCCTGAAGAAAAGAAGCTGGCCGCCTGCCAGTTCGTCGAAGCGGCGACCGGTCGGGATTATCAGGACACCAAGGCGATCACGGGGATCGCCCTTTCGGCCAATCAGGCGGCTGCTCAGGCGATGGCCGACAGCACTGATTCAGCTATCGAGAAGGAATTTGTCGACAATGTCCAGTACGGCAGGCCGCCGTATGGCTCGGTCTACAAGACGTGGCCGGACATTGAATCCGCGCTGGATTCGATGATGGAGCGAATTCTGGCGGGCGGCGTCGTCGAAGATGAAGTTCAAGCTGCCGTCGGCGACATCAACCGGATTCTAAGCCAGTAATTCTGTTGTTCAGGGGGCTGTTGCAAGCCGACAGCCCCCTCTTCACGGAGTCCTGAGTCCATGGCTGAGAACACGCTTGCAAGGCCACGACCCCGATTCAATTTATGGCGACGGTTCTGGAGCCGCTCCAATGAGCGCTCCGGCTACCTGTTCATTTTGCCTTCGTTTGTTCACCTGCTGATTTTTCTGCTGATTCCGGTCATTTTCAGTTTCTTCCTGTCGTTTCGAGACTGGAATCAACCGCGTTTTCAGGAGGCGCCCTATATCGGCCTGAAGAACTACGCCTTCCTCATGAGCGACCGCCACTTCTGGCAGGCGATGCTCAATACCGGCTATTACACCATCCTTTCCGTACCGCTGGGGATGGCTTTCAGTCTGGGGATTGCCGTCGTCCTGAACCGGAAACTGCGCGGCGTCAACCTGTTCCGTACTCTGTTCTTCATGCCGGTGATCTCCTCATGGGTGGCCGTTTCGATTATCTGGGTGACGCTGCTCGATCCGCAGGTCGGCATCGTCAATTATGTGCTCAGGCTGGTCGGGCTGCCTGCCGTCAACTGGCTGGGAGACCCGCGCTCGGCCATGCCAAGCCTGGTGCTGATTTCGATCTGGAAAAGCGCCGGGTTCAACATGGTGATCTGGCTGGCGGGCTTACAGGGGATTCCGCAGGAATTCTATGAGGCAGCCTCGATTGACGGCGCGACGCGCTGGCAGTCGTTCTGGCGCATCACGCTGCCGCTGCTCACGCCGACCTCGTTCTTTCTGGCAATCACCGGCGTGATCGCGTCTTTTCAGGTTTTTTCGCCGGTTTACGTGATTACCAAAGGCGGCCCGCTCAATTCGACCGACGTGGCGGTGTTTCACATTTACCGGCAGGCGTTTCAGCAGTTCAACTTCGGTTATGCCTCAGCGCAGGCCTGGATTCTGTTCGCCGTCATTTTCATTGCGACGCTCGCTCAATTCTGGTACATTCGCCGCACGCACGAAGAAATCCAGTATTAGGAACCGCCGATGACCGCGCCAGCGCTCAATCTTCGTCAGGTTGGAGTGAAAACGATAGGCTATATCGCCCTCATCGCCATCGCCCTGTCGATGACCGTGCCGTTTCTGTGGATGCTGACCGTTTCCCTGCGCACTCCCGGCTCCGAGTTCAGCTATCCGCCGCAGATTTTGCCCCGTGAGTTCAACTTTTCGCAGTATCAGCGGCTGTTCGCCAACCTGCCATTTGCCCGCTATTTCCTCAACACGGTGATCGTCACGGCAGGGACCGTGGTTGGACAGCTCGCCATCTGCTCGCTGGCAGCCTACGGGTTCGCGCGCCTGAAATTCATGGGCCGCGATACGATCTTCGTCCTCTACCTGACCACGATGATGATCCCGTTCCAGATTACGCTGATCCCCACGTACCTGATTATCACCCAGTTAGGCTGGGTCAACACCTATCAGGGACTGATTGTGCCGGGCATTTCGAGCGCGTTCGGCATTTTCCTGTTACGACAGTCCTTCCTGAATATCCCGCGAGATTATCAGGACGCGGCGCGGATCGATGGCGCGGGGGAGTTCACCATCTTCACGCGTGTCTTTCTGCCGCTTAATGGCCCGACACTGGCGACGCTGGGCGTTTTCGCCTTCATGGGGACATGGACGGATTTACTCTGGCCGCTGCTGATCGCGCGCAGCGAACAAATGCGGACGCTCGAACTGGGGCTGGCCTACTTCAACGTGCGCCCGAACGCCTTCGTTCAGCCGAACTGGCCGCTGCTGATGGCCGGGGCCGTCGTCGTGATGCTGCCGGTGCTGCTGGTCTACATCGTGGCTCAACGCTACTTTGTGCAGGGCATTTCCCTGACCGGCGTCAAGGGCTGATCGGTTTCTCGACAGGGCAAGCGCAGCAAAACCATAACTCAGACTATAAAAGGTCATGAGGGTTTGTCGGGGGCGCAGCGCCCTGCGCCCCTACGTTAGCGTTGACCCTGGATAAGCCGATATGAGCTTTCTTGAAACTCCGATCAAATTTGATGCGTTTGCCCTGGGTTTCTCAACGCTTTCGGTCAAGGCAGCGCGTAGTCTGATAGAAACCGATCCGATGACACCCGCCGGACGACGTCAGCGGTTCAGTCTGGCTCGCGCCAGCGGGAAAGCGCTGCGCTCTTGCACTCACGCTGTCTCAGCCACAGGATCGCTGTAGGATGGCTCATCTGACTGGGTTTCCGGCCTCGGAGCCGATCAACGCGCTGCCGGGCGACCTGCCAGCGCGGGTCGAATCGCTGGTCGCGGCGCATCTCGGCGCGACGTTTCCGGCTGCCAGCCTGATGATTGTCCGCGACGGCGAAGTGCAGGTCAACGCGGCGTGGGGCTGGATCGACCCCGACAGCCGGACAGCGCCGACGCGCACCGAGACTCTGTTTGATCTGGCGTCCGTGACCAAGCTGTTCGCCAGCAGCGCCTTCCTGACGCTGGTGAGCGCGCGCAAGGTGGGACTCGACGATGCGCTGGTGTCGGTCGTGCCGGAGTTCGGCGCGAGCGGGCCGCGCGGCATCGACGGCGGACAGGACCCGCAGAGCAAAGCCCTGCTCCCGACCGCCGAAGCCTGCGCGGGTCGCCAGATTGACCCGGCGCAGGTTACTTTTCGACAGCTCCTCACGCACACATCCGGGCTTGCGCCGTGGCGCGACATTTACCGGACGGCGGGGCCGGTTCCCGCGCCGCCGTCCGAGCCGGAGCCGGTCGCTAAAGAGCTTCGCTGGCAGCGCGCCATCGAGCGGATCTGCGCGTCACCGTTTGTCGATCAGCCGGGGCGCGCCGTCCATTACAGCGATCTCGGCCTCATGCTGGTCAGCGAGGCGCTGGCGCGGCTGCACGGCACGCCCAACCAGCCGGAGAAGGCGCTTGAGGCGCGGGTGCTGCATCCGCTCGGCCTGAGCGCGCTCTACAATCCGCTGCGCGCTGGACGCGACCGCAGCGCTATCGCGCCGACCGAGTTCGACACCGACTGGCGCAGGCGGCGGCTATGGGGCGAAGTCCATGACGAGAACACCGGCGGCGTCGGCGGCGTCTCCGGCCACGCGGGGCTGTTCGCTGACGCCCGCGAGGTGGCCGCGCTCGGTCAGGCGTGGCTCGACGACGACGACCGACTGAATATTCGGGCTGAGATCAGGGACGAAGCGCGGCGCGAGCAGATCGAAAGCGACGGCGAGCGCCGGGGAATCGGCTGGGTGCTGCGGGCGCGTGAAAACTCGTCAGCCGGTCGGTTGAGCCTGTCGAGCTATGGACACACCGGCTTCACCGGAACCTCGCTCTGGATCGACCCGCTGCGGCGGCTGGTCGTCGCCTGCCTGACCAA
>CAZZAO010000105.1:5048-19948 GCA_964652205.1 uncultured Anaerolineaceae bacterium
GTCTACGGCGGACGCGACCCGGCGGGCATTCTGGCCTTCCGCAGCGCGCTTCATACCCTGATGGCCGAAGGATTTCCTGCGCTATGAAAATCATCGGGCTGATGTCCGGCACGTCCGCTGACGGCGTCGACGCGGCGCTGTGCGAGATCGAGGGCGCGCCGCCGCAGATCAGCGCGAAAATCATCGACGGGATCACGCTGCCCTATCCGCCCGAATTACGCCAGCGCGTGCTCGACGTGATGACGATTGATCGCAGCGCCATCGACGCGCTGACTGAAGCCAACATGGCGGTTAGCAACCGATTCGCGGCGGGCGCGCTGGCGATCATCGAGCGCGTCGGCCTGACTGCTGCCGACATCGACCTGATCGGTTCGGCGGGGCAAACCGTCTGGCATCAGGTCAGCGCGGCGGGCGAAGTCACCTCGACGCTGCAATTAACCGAGCCGTCGATCATTGCCGAGCGCACGGGCATCACGACAGTCGGCAACTTTCGCCAGCGCGACGTGGCCGCCGGGGGGCAGGGCGCGCCGCTGACCGGCTATGTCGATTGGCTGCTGCTGCGCCACCCGACGAAATGGCGGGCGGTGCAGAATATTGGCGGCATCGGCAACGTGACCTTTCTGCCGCCGCTCAACGACCGCGTGAGCCAACCGCTGGCCTTCGACACCGGCCCCGGCAACGCCCTGCTCGACGTGACCGCCGCCACGCTGACCAGCGGCGCGCGCCAGTTCGACGACGGCGGCGCGCTGGCAAAAGGCGGGCGCGTGGACGAGGACTGGCTGGATAGGCTGCTGGAGCATCCCTATTACCGGCGCAGGCCGCCCAAAACGACCGGGCGCGAGCTGTTCAGTCGGGCGATGGCGGCGGACTTACTGGCTGAAGGTCGGAAGCGCGGGCTGGACGACTCGAGCCTGATGGCGACGCTGACCGCGCTGACCGCGACCAGCATCGCCGACGCCTATCAGCGCTTCGCGCCCGCGCCGGTGGCGGAAGTCATCCTCGGCGGCGGCGGGCAGCGCAACCCGGTGCTGATGGGTTTGCTGCGCGACCTGCTGGCCCCGGCGGAAGTCCTGTCGCACGAAGACCTCGGCATCGACAGCAAGAACAAAGAGGCGCTGGTGTTCGCGCTGATCGCGCATGAGACCTGGCACAATCGACCGGGGAATCATCCGGCGCTGACCGGAGCGCGGCAGGCAACGGTCCTGGGCGAGATCGCGCCGGGGGCGAATTACGCCGCGCTGGTTAGAAAGACGTGGTGCTGACGCGCCCGCGTGACCTCGCCCGCGACCTCACCCCCCGGCCCGCGACCTCACCCCCCGGCCCGCGACCTCACCCCCCGGCCCCCTCTCCGCAAGCAGCGAGGGAGAGAAAAGAGCAGGCGACGTTGGGGCGTGATGGTTCGCGCGCATGTGACCTTACTTCTCGCGCGACTTTACTCCCCGGCCTGCCCTCACCCCCGCGCGACTTTACTCCCCGGCCTGCCCTCACCCCCGCGCGACCTCACCCCCCGGCCCCCTCTCCGCAAGCAGCGAGGGGGAGAAAAGAGCAGGCGACGTCGGGGCGTGATGGTTCGCGCGCATGTGGCCGCGTTCTTTACCACTCGGCGATGCTTCCATCGGGATGACGCCAGACCGGGCTGCGCCAGCGATGGCCGGTTTTGGCCGCCTCGCGGACGGCGTCTTCGTTGACCTCGATGCCGAGGCCGGGGCCAGTCAGCCGCGGAATCATGCCGTTCTCGTAGCGGAAGACCTGCGGATCAACCAGATAATCGAGCATGTCGTTGGCGACGTTGTAATGAATGCCGAGGCTCTGCTCCTGAATGATGGCGTTGGGCGCGACGAAATCGATCTGCAAGCAGGCCGCCAGCGCAATCGGGCCGAGCGGGCAGTGCGGCGCAATCGAGACGTCGTAGGCTTCGGCCATTGAGGCGAGCTTGTGGACTTCGGTGATGCCGCCCGCGTGCGACAGGTCGGGCTGGATGATATCGACGTACCCCTGCTGGAGCAGCGGCTTGAAGTCCCAGCGCGAGTACATACGCTCGCCGGTGGCAATCGGCGTGCTGGTCTGAGCGGCGATGTCGCGCAGGGCCTCGTTATTTTCGGACAGCACCGGCTCCTCGATGAACAACAGCCGCAGCGGGTCAAGTTCCCGCGCCAGCACCTTCGCCATTGTTTTGTGCAGCCGACCGTGAAAATCGACGGCGATGCCGAAGTCCGGGCCGACGGCTTCGCGGACGGCGGCGATCCTCGTCACACAGGCATCGACTCGCGCCGGATTTTCGAGGTAGTTCATCTCTTCGGAAGCGTTCATCTTGACGGCGCTGAATCCGGCGGCGGCGCGTTCTTTGACGGACGCCGCGAGGTCAGAGGGGCGGTCGCCGCCGATCCACGAGTAGACGCGGATGCGGTCACGCACCGGCCCGCCGAGCAGCTCGTAAACCGGCAGTCCGGCGCGCTTGCCCTTGATGTCCCACAGGGCCTGATCGACGCCCGCGATGGCGCTCATCATGATCGGCCCGCCGCGATAGAAACGCGCGCGGTAGAGCGTCTGCCAGATGTCCTCGATGTGACCGGGATCGCGCCCGATCAGAAATTCTTCCATCGCGCGGACTTCGGCCTCGACACCTTCAGCATGGCCTTCAATGACTGGCTCGCCCCAGCCGAAGAAGCCGTCGTCGGTCGAGATTTTGAGAAACAGCCAGCGCGGCGGAACCTGAAACAATTCAATCTGCGTGATTCTGGACATTTTCCCTCACCCCCAACCCCTCTCCCACCGGGAGAGGGGAGCAAGCAATACAAAATAAGCGCCACTGGTCACAGGAACGATCATCGTTCCTGAGGCGGGCATGAAGCATCATGCCCTCTGTGAAAACCACCCGTCAGCAGAGGGATTAGAACTAACTTCGCTCAGGCTGGCAAGCTGAGTTGAGCAGGCCATCAGGCATCGGGGGGCAGAAATGACGTCCGCACGAAGCGCATCCCGGCCCATATCTGCTGGAGACGGGCTTCGGCCAGCCTGCCGACAGATGCGCCGAGCTGCGACGGCTCGACCGTGACGATTTTCGTGACTTCGACGACGCTGGCTCTGGGCAGATTCGCTTCACCGGCATCGAGCAGGACGTTTCCCGGCAGGCTGACGCGCCTGAGGTTCGAGGTCAGGGCGCAGACGGTCAGCCGGTCGCCGATGATTTCGACCACGACGTGCGGATGCGGAATCCGCGCCTCTTCGCCGTCTGCGGCGTCCAACTGAAGCCAGTAAATCTCACCGGGATGAATGGTCATACGATCAGCGAGAGGTGTTCTGATAGCGGGCGACGGCCAGCGCGGCGTAGTCGCCAATGGATTCGCCCAGCCCCGCCGGGACGACCGCGACGGCGTTGAGGGCGCGCGACAGCGCTTCCTGCCGCAGCACGGCCTGCATGGTCGCTTCGAGCAGATCGCGCTGGCGCAGATAAATGCTGCCGATGATGATTCGCTCCGGGTTGAGCACGTCGATCAGAATCGCCAGCCCCTGACCGAGCCGCTGCGCGACCGTGTCGAAGATTGCCAGCGCCAGCGCGTCGTCCTCGTGAGCGGCGCGGGCGACGGCTTCCGCTGTGATCGCTTCGAGGTCGAGCGGCGTCGGGCAGAACAGCGGCGGTTGCCCGGCTGCCAGCGCTTCAGTGGCGCGGGTGACGGCGAGGCGCTGAATGCCGCCGCCGCTGCAAAAGCCCTCGAACGAACCCGGCTTGCCGTAGCCGACCGGCCCGGTTTCCGCCAGCCGAATATGCCCGACTTCACCGGCCATGTCGTTCGCGCCGCTGTAGAGCCGCCCGTCGAGGATCAGCCCCGCGCCCATGCCTGTGCCGAAGGTCAGGAAGATGATGCTCTGCACGCCCCTGCCTGCGCCCCACAACCACTCGGCCAGCGCCCCGGCATTGGCGTCATTTTGCAGCGCGGTCGGCACGCCGAAGGCCGCGCGGAACGCCTCAACGACCGGAACCGCATCCCATCCCGGCAGATTCGGCGGCGAAAGCACCAGCCCGCGCCGACTGTCGAGCGGGCCGCCGCAGCTAATGCCGATAGCGTCGAGGGCCGCATCCTGCTCGGCTAACAGAGCGCGCAGCGCGGCGATCATGGCGTCGAGCGCCGCGCCCGACGTCAGCGGCGTCGGGAAGCGCTGTCTGGCGACGATTTCGATACGCACACCGTCGGCGCGTCCGAGGCTGACGGCGCATTTCGTCCCGCCGATGTCGATCCCTGCCAGCAGGCCGCTCATCCGAAAAACGCCTGTTCGACCATCACGCAGAGCGCGTGATAGATGGCGAGATGCCGCTCCTGAATTTCGAGCGTTCGATCATAAGGGACGCAGATCGTCACGTCGCACAACTCGCGCATCTGGCCGCCGCTGCGCCCGCTGAGGCCAATTGTCCGCAGGTTCAGCGCGCGGGCGACGCGGAGCGCGTGCAAGACGTTGGCCGAATTACCGGACGTGCTGATGCCGATCAGCGCGTCTCCTTCGACGCCGTAGCCGAGTACCTGCTGCGCGAAAACCAGGTCCCCGGCGATGTCATTGCCGATGGCGGTCGAGAGCGCGGCGTGGCTGGACAGGGAGATCGCCGGGAGCGCGCCCTGCAAGCGGTCAGCCAGATAGGTTCCCGCCTCAGGGTCAAGCGCCTGCAAGCGAGCGCGCAGCCCGTCACTCAGCGGACGGCGCAGCTCGAAGCCCTTCATCAGCTCGCCAACGATGTGGTCGCTATCGGCAGCGCTGCCGCCGTTACCGCAGATCAGCAGCTTGCCGTGATCGCGGTAGGTGGCAACCAGCAGATCGCAGGCCGCCGCAATCGCCGGGATACACGGCTCAAGGTCAGGATAACGGTTTTGCAAGGTTGTTAAAGTTGGATGCATGGTTTTCCCTCACTCCCGGCCAATACCCTCACCCCCGGCCCCTCTCCCTCAGGGCGAGGGGAGAACGATGTCCAGTTGGTGAATTTAATGGTTTACCGGGCGTACAAGATCGAAAAATACACAGCTCAACCCAACCATTACCCCTCTCTGCTTGCGGAGAGGGGGCCGGGGATGAGGTCGGCGCGATAAATTGCGCCCCGACGGAAGATCGCTGCCACACAGCGCGAGCGGCGCAAACCAGGGCCGCGCAAGGATAAAGCGTGAGACCGGCCATCAGTCGCTCTCTGGCGGGAGCAGGGCGCGAATTGTGTCGAGCGTGTCGGCCTCGCCTACTGGCTTATCATGCCGCCAGCGGGCGATTCGCGGGAAGCGAACCGCAATGCCGCTCTTATGCCGCGTCGAGCGCTGGATGCCTTCAAACGCTAACTCAAAGACTAACTCCGGTTTGACCGTCCGCACCGGGCCGAATTTCTCCTGCGTGCTGCGGCGGATGAAGCTGTCTACCTGACGAATTTCCTCATCCGTCAGGCCGGAATAGGCTTTGGCGAACGGGACGAGATGGCCTTCGCCATCCCAGACGCCGAAGGTGTAATCGGTATACAGGCTGGCGCGCTTGCCGCTGCCGCGCTGCGCGTAGATCAGCACGGCGTCGATGCTATACGGGGCAATCTTCCATTTCCACCAGTCGCCGCGCACGCGCCCGACACGATAGGGCGACTCGCGGCGCTTAATCATGAAGCCTTCGACGTTGCGCTCGCGGCTCTGGTTGATGAGGGCCGCCAGCTCATCCCATGACTCGGCCTGAACGATGGGCGAGAGCAGCAAGCGCTCATGGCGCGCCTGGACGACCAGCCGTTCGAGCGCGGCGCGGCGCTCGATCAGCGGCGTCTCGCGGCAGTCGCTGCCGTCCAGTTCGATGACGTCGTAAGCCAGAAAAACCACCGGAAAATCGGCCAGCATTTTCCTGCCGACGGTTTTGCGCCCGATCCGGCGCTGAAGCTGCGCGAAGGGCTGGACGCTGCCGTTCTTCCAGACGAGCAGTTCGCCGTCAAGTACCGTTCCATCCGGCAGGCGCGCGCCCGCCTCGGCGACTTCCGGGTAGCGCTCCGTCACGAGTTCCTCGCCGCGCGACCAGAGATAGGTTTCGCCCTTGCGGCGAATCAACTGCGAGCGGATGCCGTCCCACTTCCATTCGACCTGCCATTGTGACAGCTCGCCGAGCGACTTTTCCGGCTGGTCTTCGATGGGATAGGCGAGAAAGAACGGATAGGGACGGCTCAGGTCGGTATCGGCGGTTTCGGGCGCGAGCAGGGCACGGTAAAAGTCGGCGGTCGGCTCCCACGTCCCCATCAGCCGATGAGCGACAACGGCGGGGGTCAGCTTGCTGACGTCGGCCAGCGCGCGGATGACCAGTTTTGCCGAGACGCCGACGCGGAAGCCGCCGGTAATCAGCTTGTTCCAGAGGAAGCGCTGGCCCTGATCCAGCTCGCGCCATGCCTGTAAAATGGCGACGCGCTGCTCGGCTTCGGGCATGTCGCGGAGCGCGAACAAGCGCTGCTCGATCCAGACGTGCAGCGGCAGATCGCTCGACGCGCCGGTTTCGGGCAGCAGCAGCGTGATCGTCTCGGCGATGTCGCCGACGGCGTCATAAGATTCGCTGAAGAGCCAGTCAGGAATCTCGGTCTCGGCGATGGCCCACTCGGCTAAGCGGCGGGCGTTGACGGCGCGCTGCGGTCGGCGTCCGATCAGGAAGTGGACGACCCAGGCGGCGTCTTCGGGCGGCGCGGCGGCGAAATAAGCGCGCAGCGCCTCAACTTTGGCGTTGGTGCTGTTGGTCTGGTCGAGCGTGGTGTAGAGGTCAGAGAAGGCGCGCATGGCTACGCTTCCTCACTGCCTGCCGTCTCAGCGGCGTCGTTGTTTTCCCCGGCATAGCGCGTGTCGATAGCGTAGGCATCGACGCCGAGTTCGCGCAGGCGGCGCGCGAGGACGGCGCTGTAGCCATGCGTCACGCCGACCTGCTCCGCGCCGGTCGCGGCAATCGTCCTGAGCAGGCCGTCCCAGTCGGCGTGGTCGGAGAGGACGAAGCCACGGTCGATGGCCTGACGGCGGCGCGCGCCGCGAATCCGCATCCAGCCCGACGTGCAGCCGGACGAATGCTCGCCGAAGCGGCGGGTATAGGGTGTGCCGCGCGCGGACAGCGGAGCGATCACCAGCGCGCGCCGAAGGTCGGCTTTGTCGGCAGTTCTGGCGTCAATGGTTTCCGGCAGGTCGATGCCCCCTTCGCGGTAAGCGCGGTTGACGCGCTCAACCGCGCCATGCGTCAGGATGGGGCCAATCGACGAATCGACGTTGGCCTGCACGCGCTGCGCCTTGCCGAGCGCATAGCAGTAAATGAGGCTGGCGCGGCCCTCGTCGGCGTTAGCGCGCCACCAGGTGTTGATGTCGTCGAAAACCGCAGCTTGATGCTCCCAGCGATAGACCGGCAGGCCGAAGGTCGCCTCGGTGATGAAATGATGGCAGCGCACCAGCTCGAACGGGGCGCAGGTGCGATCCGGCTCGGTCTTGTAGTCGCCGGAGATCACCCAGACTTCGCCGCCGTACTCGACGCGCACCTGCGCCGAGCCGAGGATGTGTCCGGCAGGGTGAAACGAGACTCTAACGCCGTTGATTGCGGTCGGCTGGCCGTAGGGCAGGGTTTCGAGCTGCGCGTCGGGGCCGAGACGGGCGCGAAAGACCGGCGCACCTTCACGGGCGACGAGGTACGAGCCGCAGCCCCAGGTGTAATGGTCGGCGTGGGCGTGGGTGACGACGGCGCGCGGCACAGGTCTCCACGGGTCGATAGTGAAATCGCCCGCCGCGCAGTAGAAGCCGTTTTCGCTGGCGGTCAGAAGCGGTGAAGGGTTCATCCCAGGTATTTTAAGCGATCTCGCGCCAGAACGGATGAGCAGTCGCTGAATAGATGGCGGTGTCTGATTTCAACGTACACCCGTGACAAGTCCCCGGCGGGTGTCCAGATGGACATTTTTTGCGGACGAGGCGTTGTGCTCAGGCGGGCTATTTCATGCGGAAGTCGAAGGCGCGCGGGAGCGGAAATTCGCGCTCGACGCGCTCGATCAGCGCAGCGTCAAGCGGGATGTTCTCCGCGTTGCTCAGGCGGCGCGCGTGGTACTGCGCCCACAGTTCAGTCAGGATTTCGTCACCTTCGCGGTAGTCGTCAATCTCGAAGCCGCCGTCGAACAGCCTGCCGACGCGCTCCAGCTCGTCGGCGGCCATGCCCGCCTGCACTTCGAGCAGCGTCACCCGCCCATGACGGCGGATGGCAGCGGGGACGGTATCGAGCAGTTCGAGGAAGCTGGCGGCGCGGCCTGCGGCGATCATTGCCATGCCGGTTTCGATCAGCAGCGGCAGCAGGTCGGGGCGCAGAGCGAACGCCTGACGATAGACAATCGCGGCCTCAAGCGCCTGCCCGCTGCGGCGCATGAGGACAGCCAGATTGCGGAGCGCCCACGGCGTCCGCTGATGCTTGAGCGAGGTCTCCCACGCCTGACGCGCGCCGTCGCTGTCGCCGTCGTGCAGGCGCATCGTGCCGAGGTGCAGCCACGCTTCCCAGCCGGATTCCGGCTGCTGGAGCAGGGCATTTTCGAGCAGCGCGCGCCATTCGGGCTGAACCAGGATTCCGGCAGCGAGCGTGTCGGAAGCTGAAGCGGGGAACTGGCCGGTCTGGAGCAGGTCGAGCCAGGGCTGCTGTTCCGGGCCGAGCGCGCCGCTGAAGTCGAGTCCGGCGCTGGCGAATGGGCGCTCTCCGGCGGCCCGACGGCGCAGCGCTTCGAGCGCGCCCCAGCCGGAGCCGCGCTGGATGATTTCGGCGGGCGGCTGGTCGGCCCATGCTGCGCCGCGAGCGAACTCGGCCTCGAAGGCGGCGCGCGGGAGCATCGTCTCCAGCGCGGTTTCGACCTCTGCCGTGGCGGCGTTCCAATTGCTGCCGTGGACGCGGGCGGGATCAGCCTGCATCAGCCCGTAAGCTTCGAGCCATGCCAACCCGGCGCGCGGCGGCAGCGCGGCGTACTCCAACTGCGTCGGCGCGAGTCCGGCCTGAATTTCGAGGTAGCGATGGCCGGGCGTGTTGAGCCATTCCTGCCAGCGCTGACCGCCGGAACCCGTTCCCCATAGGAACAGCTTTCGTCCGCGCAGCCCGTCAGTCGAAACCTGAATCAGCCCTTTGCCTGCGCCGTCGAGCGCGGCGATCCACGGGCGCGCGCCGGGGGGAAGCTGGAAGAAGTAATCGGCGGCGCGGCGTCCGCGCGTGGTATAGGTGATGTCCTGACCATCGACGACCGGCACGGGGACAGTGCCGAGGTCTTCAACCGAAAGCGCGTAACGGTAGGCCGACTGTGCCGGGACGAGTACCCGCAGCTCGTCGCGTTCTGGCACGGCGATATTCGACCACCAGTAGATCGGAATGGCGTGGTCGAACGGGTTGACGATCCGGCAGCGGACGTACAACAGCTCGGAGCCATCGGGCAGATAGGCGTCGATCTGGTACGCTGCGCCGCGCAGCCGCTCCCATTCGTACAACCGCAAAATCGGCGTGCCGTCGTGGCCCTCGACGCGGGCGGCGAACAGCGGCGCGCAGGTGAACGGCGTGTGGCCGATGATGCCCATGTTCCACTCGACGCCGCCACTGAACCAGGCGTTGCGGATGGCGAGATTGGCCGGTTGCAGCATCGGGTTGACGAACAGCAGCTCGCGCCCGCTCGGCCTGTGCAGCAGCGATTGCAGCCGTCCGCCATAGTCGAGCAGGAAGGTCGCGCGCAGCATCTGGTTTTCGAGTACGGCGACGCGAATTTCGGTCGGGTGACGGTTACGGCTGTAACCGTCCTGCGCGCGGTAGGGCAGAATGTCGGGAATATAACCGGCGTCAGGATCGCTCTCCGGCCTGCCGCTGAGGACGGGTTGATAAGCGGGCCGGTCGAACTGCGGCAGCGGGTTGTCCGGGCCGAGCGGGGCAGCAGGGATCGTCAGCGTTTCCAGACGCAGTTCGCTCATAGCGGCGCTCCGATGCGAGAAGATCAGCGGCGATTTTACCGGGCGGGCAGCGACCCGCCCAATTCCGGGCAGTCAGGCGCGAGCGGGGATGAATCCGCTCAGTTCGTTACACCACGCCGCTCGCCGCTAACAGCGGTCGATGTGGCGGCAAAGGCAGAGCATTTATGCCTTCTGGCGCTCGACGAGAAATTCGCGCAGGGCGGCGAGCAGTTGATCGACGTCGGCCTGGCCGATGACCGCGCCCATGTGGCCGATGCGGATGACGCAGGGTTTGGACGCGCCAAAGCCCGCCGTAATCCTGATCTGATGGACTTCGGCCAGATAGCGGATGATGTCGCCAGAGTCGATGCCTGCGGGAACATAGGCCGCCGTCAGCACCGGAGACATCTGCCCGGCGGGGACGACCAGTTTCATGCCCAGCGCGGCCAGCCCGTCACGCAGGCGCGACGCGACCTGCTCGTAATGCTGAAAGCGGGCGTCCAGCCCTTCCGTCGTGAGCGATTCGAGCGCCGCGCGCAATCCGAGGATGATCGAGGTCGGCATGGTCACAGGGAACGGATGCCAGTCGCCCCAGTTCTCGGCGTACCACTGCCAGCGGCGCAGGTCGAGATACCAGCTTCGCGGGAACTTCGGCGCGGCCTCGATTTTAGCCCAGGCGCGGTCGTTGACGGCGACAATCGCCAGCCCCGGCGCGCCGCCGAGGCCCTTCTGCGAGCCGGAGATGACCGCGTCGATGCCCCAGCCATCCATATCGAGCGGCGCGCCCGCCAGCGACGAGACGGCATCGACGACGAACAGCCGGTCGTGCCTGCGACAGACTTCGGCCAGCGCTTCGACCGGGTTGAGCAGGGCGGTCGAGGTTTCGAGGTGGACGGCGGCGACGCCGCTGATGGTCGGGTCGCTGGCGAGCAGGCGGTCGAGTTCTGCCGGGTCGAGCAGTTGATCCGGCGGCGTGTCGATGATGCTGAGGTCGAGGCCGTTGGCTTCCATGATCTCCTGCCAGCGGTGGCCGAAGTGACCGTTGCTGCACAGCGCCACGCGCTCGCCGGGGGCAAACAGCGACTGAATGATCGAATCGCCCGCCAGACTGCCAGAGCCGGGCAGCATCCAGACTTTGCCGGTGGTCTTTAAGACCTGCTGGAGCAGTTGAATCGTCTGGTTGTAGACTTCAACCCAGGCGGCGCCGTAATGCGCCTGAATCGGGCTGCCCATCTGTTCCAGAACGTCCTCTTCGACTTCCACCGGGCCGGGGATCATCAGCTTGAGATGCTGCATGGGTCGCTCTCCACTTGCGTCGGGCCGTCATGATGCGTTGATTGTAACATCGGCGCGACAGCCGTAAATCACCAGATCGTTTGCCAGCGCCGCCTGACAGCGGCTTGATTGACAGGCTGATGTCGATAGCGCCCGCCAGTTTTGACGACCCTGACGCGCTGGAAAACTCCCTGTTTCCTGCACAGACAGGTTTCAGTATACTGGAGAGGTTGCTTATGGCTCACAAGAGATAAGGAAGCTCGTCATGCCTCGCTCAAACAACCTCATGGCCCGGTTTGACACTTCCCCTGTCTCGATGAGGAGCCAAAGTTGGACACTCGCGTCTGGAAATTCCTGTCTTACTACAGGCCGTATCGCGGCCTGCTGATCGCCGACCTGCTCTGTGCCTTCGTCGTCGCCGCGACGACGCTGGCGATTCCGCTCTATACCAGCGACATCGCGCGCAATGTCTCAGGCAGCTCCGCGCCTGACGCGCTCAACCGGCTGCTGATGGTGGGCGCGGTTATGGTGGCGCTGGTGGCGGTCAACACGCTGTGCAGCGGCTTTGTTGACTACAAAGGCCACATGATGGGCGCGCTGATGGAACGCGACCTGCGCGCTGACCTGTTCGATCACACCCTCAAGCTGTCGTTCCGTTTCTACGACGGGCAGAAAACCGGTCAGTTGATGTCGCGGCTGACCAACGACTCGTTCTGGATGTCGGAATTGTTCCATCACGGCCCGGAAGACATCGTTATCTCGCTGCTCAAGTTCCTCGGCGCGTTCCTGATTCTGATTCGTATCAACGTCAGCCTGACGCTGATCCTGTTCCTGTTTCTGCCAGTCATGGCCGTCTATGCGTTTTACTTCAACCGGCGTATGGAAGCTGCCCTTAGCGCGAGCAAGCAGCGCGTGGGCGACATCAACGCGCAGGCCGAGGATACGCTCGCCGGTATTCGCGTGGTCAAGTCATTCACCAATGAAGCCGCCGAGCGGCAGAAGTTCGCCGTCGAAAATAACCGTTTCCTCGACAGCCGCCGCGACGGCTACCGAAGCGAAGCCTATTTCTTCAATGGTATGGATGCGTTCACTCAGGTGATGACGATTGCCGTTATTATCCTGGGCGGCGCGGCGATTCTGAACAGTTCGCTTCAACTCGGCGACCTGTTGACCTATCTGCTCTGCGTCGGCATCATGATCGACCCGATCAAGCGGGCGGTGAACTTCGCCCGGCTGTATCAGGAAGCGGCGACCGGTTTCACCCGCTTCATGGAAATCATGGAGATCGAACCGGACATTCAGGATACGCCGGACGCTGTCGATCTGGCTGACGTTCGGGGCAGGATCACGTTCCGCGACGTCAGCTTTCGCTATCACGAGGGCTACGAGGATGTCATCCGTCACATCTCGCTCGAGATTGCCGACGGCGAATATGTCGCGCTGGTCGGCTCGTCGGGCGTCGGCAAGACGACGCTCTGCTCGCTGATTCCGCGCTTTTACGAAGTCACCGAGGGCGACATTCAGATCGACGGCGTGGATATCCGCCGCGTGACGCAGCGCTCACTGCGGCAGCAGATCGGCGTCGTCCAGCAGGATGTTTACCTGTTCGCCGGGACGGTCGCCGACAACATCCGCTATGGTCGGCTCGACGCCACGCGCGCCGAGATCATCGCGGCGGCCAAACAGGCGAACGCGCACGAGTTCATCATGGCGCTGCCGGACGGCTACGAGACGGACATCGGCCAGCGCGGCGTCAGGCTGTCCGGCGGGCAGAAGCAGCGCTTGAGTATCGCCCGCGTCTTCCTGAAAGACCCGCCGATTCTGATCTTCGACGAGGCGACCAGCGCGCTCGATAACGAGAGCGAGCGGGCGGTGCAGGAGTCGATGGAGAGGCTGGCCGACCAGCGGACGACGCTGGTGATCGCGCACCGGCTCTCGACCGTCCGCCACGCGCGGCGGATCATCGTCCTGACGGACAGCGGCATCGACGAGCAGGGGACGCACGACGAGCTGATCGCGCGCAGCGGCCTTTACGCCAGCCTGTATAACATGCCCGCTGCCCTCACCCCCGGCCCCTCTCCCGACCGCTGAGTACAGCTAGGAGAGGGGAGAAAGCTCAGAGGCGCGAAGGATCGCGCCCGCTGACCCTCACCCCCGGCCCCTCTCCCGACCGCTGAGTACAGCTAGGAGAGGGGAGAAAGCTCAAAGGCGCGAAGGATCGCGCCCGCCGACCTCACCCCTGGCCCCTCTCCGCAAGCAGCGAGGGGGGAGCGGATGCGAACCATCGTTTTATCTTTCTCCCCTCTCCCACCGGGAGAGGGGCCGGGGGTGAGGGTTGGACGCGGCTGTTTGAGCCGTTGGCCGCGCTGTGGGTACAATAGCCGTCATCTCTGATGGATTGGATACTCAGTTATGGTTGAAACACAGCGTGTCATCGAGTGGTTACAGCAATTGGTTCAGATTCCCAGTGTCGGGCCGGACAACGTTGGCCCGCGTTCCGGCCAGATCGACGAAGGGCGGATCGCCGCGCAGGTCGCCGCGTGGTTCGCGGCGCTCGGCGCTGAGGTCGAGCAGGAAGAGGTCTACGCCGGACGCCCGAACACTTACGGCCTCTGGCGCGGCAGCAGCGACCGCTGGATTGCGGTCGATGTCCATATTGACACGGTCGGCGTCGAAACCATGCTCGGCGATCCGTTCGACGGTCGGCTCGAAGATGGGCGCGTTTACGGGCGCGGCTCGGTCGATACCAAAGCCAGCCTCAGCGTGGTGCTGGCACTGCTCGAGAATCTCCAGCAGCGCGGCGCAGCGCTCAGGCCGAATCTGGTAGTCTGCGCGTCGGCGGATGAGGAAACGGGCTGTGAAGGCGCGCCGGTTTTCGCCCGCTGGGTGCGGCGACGCGGCCTCGCCCTCGACGAACTGGTCGTCGCCGAGCCGACGCTGTGCGCGCCGATCTATGGTCATCGCGGCGCGGCCAACGTCGTCTTCGAGATTCAGGGTGAAGCAGCCCATTCATCCAAGCCTGACCTCGGCAAAAACGCGATTGTGGCAGCAGCGCCGCTGATCGCCGCGCTCGACGCCGAGCATCAGCGCGTGCGCGCGCTGCCGCCGACGACCGCTGTTGGCGCGCCGACGCTGACGGTGTCGATGATTGCTGGCGGACAGGCGCTCAATGTCGTGCCGGACAAATGCCGCATCTCCGTCAACCGCCGCGTCGTCCCGCATGAAGATCCGGCGCAAGTCGCTGCGGCGCTCGAACACTACGCGCGTCAGTCTTGTCCACTGCCGCTGACCATGACGACCATCAACGAACTGGCCGCTTTTTACCAGCCACCCGATACGCCGTTCATTCGTCAATTGAGCGCGTGGTCAGGAATGGATGCGGCGACCGCGCCTTATGGCACGAACGCCTATGCCTATCATGGGTTGGCGAAGGGCATCGCCGTCTTCGGCCCCGGTTCCATTGACCAGGCGCACCGTGACGTCGAATGGATCGAGGTGGCCGAACTGGAGAAGGTCGCCGCCATTTATGCCCGCTGGTGGGGAATTGAGTGAAAGAAGGACTGAGGGCTGAGTCGTCTGTCGGGGCGCGATTGTTCGCTTCCGACCTCACCCCGCTGCCCTCACCCCCGGCCCCTCTCCCGACCGCTGAGTACAGCTAGGAGAGGGGAGAAAGAGAGGGCTGAGTCTTCCGTCGGGGCGTGATGGATCATGCCC
>CAZZAO010000106.1:0-2437 GCA_964652205.1 uncultured Anaerolineaceae bacterium
TGTGCTTGACGATCATCCCGACGGTCGCGCCGAGCCACAGCGCCACAGTTCGTTTGCGCGCCTCCGTCGCGGCGAGTTCGCCGTAGGCCCACAGGCCGACGAGGATCGGCAGAATCGCCAGATTCTCAAACTGGCCGTGATAGCCGGTAATCAGATAAGAGAGCGGATTCAGGTAGAACAGCGCCGTCATCCTGACCGGCGACTGCCCGTACCGGCGGCCCGTGGCGATCAGAACCAGCAGCGTCATCAGGTCAACGCCGGTCAGGAAGATGCGAATCGCCGCCGCCATAGAAAGCGGCGTCACGCTGCGCGCGCTGTCGACGGCGTAAAGCAGCGTAAACCAGACCGGGGTGTAGTTATAGCGGTTCGTTTCTGCGTAGACGCTGCCGCCGCGATGCAGGATATCGAGCACAATCTGATAGGACTGCATATCGAAGTTGCCCGCCGTCGAGATCGCCAGCAGCGCACGAATCAACGTTCCGGCGGCGACCAGCGCGAGCGTCTTTTTCCAGACGCCGCGCCGAACCAGACCGCGCTCGTCCGGGCCATAGTGCATCAACAGCGCGAAGCTCACAACCACCGCCAGATAGGCGACCTGCTCCAGATCGAACAGCACCTGCCGCCTGATGGCGTAAGTGGCTTCTCTGCCATCCTGAAAAGCGATCAGAAAGACCGCGTCGGCGGCACAAACCGACTGCTGCCCTTCACTGGCGACCGCCGCCCCGTTGAGCATCACCGACTGGATATTATTCAGCCGCCAGTGGAGCACAAGACACTGGTTGTCGAGCAAAAGGTGAACATTGTCGGCGGCAATCTCGACGGCTGCCGCGCCCACCTGAGCCTGAATGACTGCGGGCTGGATCGAGGCAAACACCGTCACCCGCGCCGCGATGTAGACGGCGATAGCGAGGCCAACCCCAAGCTGCAAGGCACGCGACAACAGTTTCTCCTCATCGGGCGGCGCGACCCTGCCTGTCTAGCGCATCAGGGACGGCGGGATAAGGCGATGATAGTCTGGTTACAACTAGCACGCAACGCGAACGCGCCAGCTTACAGCAGGCCGCCCATGACTCACTCAGCGGAACTGACAGGCCGTTTTGCTGAGTCTTAGTGACTTTTACCCATTGGCACATTGAAACAATCGGTTATACAATTGCCGCACTCAGTTCCACAGTCGAAATTGGTTGAATAGCACGAGCCGGGCAACGTATGACCGACGCGATTCGGAAAGAGGCAGTACCGACAGCAGAGATCGAGGCCCCATCCGCCCCCCGCGACCTGAGCAACCTGCGCACGATGCTCATGTCTGTCCTGCTGATCGCCGTCCTGCTGCTCCTGTGGGAAGGCGCCAAAGCCTTCGGGCGCTCGGTTGACTATAACCTCGCCATCGGCGGGAGCAAGATCGACCTGAGCATTTTCAATGACACCGGGATGCCTCATCTCGGCTCGATTGTCAGCTCGTTTGTCGAACCGGCGCAGCGTAATGGCCCGCCGCTCGGCGCGGTGCTGTTCACGGCCTCGGTCATCACCTTTGGCCGCGCGCTGACCGGCTTCGTCTTCGGCGGCCTGCTCGGCTTTCTGCTGGCGATTGTCTTCACGCACTCGCGCCTGCTGCAACGCGGGCTGCTGCCCTACGTCGTCGCTTCGCAGACCGTGCCGGTGCTGGCGATTGCGCCGATGGTCGTCGTCTGGATGCGGCAGGCACAGCTCCCCGATTTCGCCGTGCCGGTCATCGCCGCCTACCTGACCTTCTTCCCGGTCACGATCTACACCCTGCGCGGTCTGACGGCGGTCGCGCCAACCTCGCTGGAACTGATGCGCTCCTACGCCGCGACCCCGCTGCAAATCCTGTGGAAACTGCGCCTGCCGAACGCGCTGCCGCAAATCTTCACCGCGCTCAAGATTTCGGCCACCGCCAGCATCGTCGGCGCGGTCATCGGCGAACTGCCATCCGGCCAGCAGGATGGACTCGGCGGCGCGATCCTGAACTACAATCAATACTATACGCAGGCCCCGCCGCGACTGTGGGCCACCATCGTCGTCGCGGCCATCGCGGGCATCCTGTTCTTCGTCGCCGTCGCGCTGATCGAGCGGTTGGTCATTCGCTGGAGCGCGCGTATCAGCAATTAGATGAGTTGAATTTAACGGCGGGCATGAGGCATCATGCCCCTGCAAATGGACTTTCTCGGCTATTTTCACAGCACTCAAGGTTCGTCGTTTCGCCAGTAGACAGCATGGCTTTCTTCCCTCGCCCTGAGGGAGAGAGGCCGGGGGTGAGGGTACGTGACAACGATTATCGACATCAAGAACCTGACCAAGAAATTCCGCACCACGGATGGGCAGGTGGTTCACGCGCTCGACAACATCAATCTCGACATTCGGCAGGGCGAGTTCGTCTCGCTGATCGGCCCGTCCGGCTGCGGCAAAAGCACGCTGC
>CAZZAO010000106.1:2447-19703 GCA_964652205.1 uncultured Anaerolineaceae bacterium
TCAGGCGCGAAAAGACCGCGATTATGGCTTCGTCTTCCAGAGCGCTACGCTCTATGACTGGCGCACGGTCATCAAGAATGTCCAGCTTCCGCTCGAAATCATGAAGTATCCGGCGGCCAGGCGTGACGAGCGCGCCCGCGAAATGCTCAAGCTGGTCGAACTGAATGAGTTCGAGAACAAGTATCCATGGCAGTTATCCGGCGGGATGCAGCAGCGCGTCAGCATCGCCCGCGCGCTGGCCTTCGAGCCGAAAATTCTGCTGATGGACGAGCCATTCGGCGCGCTTGACGAGATGACGCGCGAGCGCATGAATAACGAGCTGCTGAGTATCTGGACGCGGATGCAGGGCATGACCGTCATCTTCGTCACCCACAACATCTCCGAGGCCGTCTACCTGTCGACGCGCGTGGTCGTCATGTCGCCGCGTCCCGGTCGGATCGCCGAGCTGATCGACATCAACCTGCCCCAGCCGCGCGGCCCGCAAACGCTTGAATCGGGTGATTTTTTCCAGGCCGCGGGCAAGGTGCGCCGCGCGCTGCATGAGGGAGTCGCCGGGTAATGGCAGACACGCTCAAGCTGACGCCGGGCCAGGCCAGCGACATCGAAGCGGCATCCGAGGTGGTCTACAGTCAGGCCGCCGACCGGGTGCTTGCTGCCGAATCGAAGCTGGTCCGCGACACGCTGGCGCTGGTCACGGCTTTTCTGATCGTCGTCCTCTACCATCTGCAAAACCCGCTGCTCCAGTTCGAGATCGACTTCGGCAAAGCCTTCCGTAATGCCACCCTTCAGCCCGTGCTGACCGTCAGCCTGATCGTCTGCGCGGCGGCGCTGATTCGCGGCGCGCAGATTCGCCGCGACCGCGTTCGGCTGGTTGGCGCGGTCGTGCTGACGATCTGGACGGTCTACGTCACGCTGGCGATCATCTTCAAATTCAATCTGCTCGGCGCCCTCGTCGGGCTGCCGCAGGCGGCGTTCACCAGCGCGATCAAAGCCGATGGCCCGCTCGCTGCGGCGCAGTCGGCGCTGACGATCAGCACGGTCATGGAGTATCTGGCGCTGCTGGCGGTCGTGCTGCTCTGGCAGCCGTGGCAGCGGCTGGCGGTTTACCGCGCGGCCATCCGCAAGAACGCGCCGGTGCTGCTGGTGCTGATCGTCGTGCTGGGGTTGTGGGAAGGGCTGATTATCGCCTTCAACGTCCAGCAGTTCCTGCTGCCGCGCCCTTCAGTCATCGCCTCGACTTTCGCTGCCAACTATTCCAGGGGCCTGATTTCAGTCGGCTGGAACAGCTTTCAGAACGCCTTCTGGGGCTTCGTCCTCGGCTGCGGCCTCGGCATTCTGACCGGGCTGGTATCCGCGCGCTTCACCAGCTTCAGCAAGGCGCTGCTGCCGCTGGCGATTGCGGCCAACTCGGTGCCGATTATCGCCTTCGCGCCGATCATGAACAACTGGTTTGGCGCGCTTAACCCGCTGTCGAAGATCGCCATCGTCGCCGTGCTGACCTACTTCCCGGCGATGATTAGCACCGTCACCGGCCTGACCTCGGTCGACTCAACTTCGCTGGAGCTGATGAAGTCTTACGCGGCCAGCCCGACGGCCATTTTCTTCAAGCTGCGCTTCCCGACAGCGCTGCCGTACATCTTCTCGGCGCTCAAGGTCGGGACGACTCTCGCCATGATCGGCGCGATTGTCAGCGAATACTTCGGCGGCTCGACGCAGGGCCTCGGCTACCGTATTCGTGAGGACGCCGCGCTGTTCCGTTTTCCCGAAACTTGGGCGGCGATCATCGTCGCCTCAGCGCTCGGCATTCTGTTCTACCTGTTGGTGTCCGCCGTGGAACGCTCGGTCATGCCCTGGCATGTCTCGTTCCGCGATGATTAACACAAATTGATGCTTAAATAAGAGGAGAGATACCGATGAAGCGCAAGTTATTTCCGATTCTGTTGATGGCGCTGGTACTGCTGGCTACGGTTCCGCTGACCGCCGCGCAGGACGCCACCGCCGAAGCCCCCGCTGGCGACCTGATCCCCGTGCGCCTTCAGCTCAAATGGGTGACGCAGGCGCAGTTCGGCGGCTACTATGCCGCGCTCGAACAGGGCTACTGGAAGGACGAGGGCCTCGACGTCACAATTCTCCCCGGCGGCCCTGACGTCAACAATGAGCAGGTCGTGGCGTCCGGCGGCGCGGAGTTCGGCGTTGACTGGATGGGCAGTATGCTCGCCTCGCGTGAGGGCGGCTCCGGCTCGGTCAATATCGCTCAGATCTACGTCCGCTCCGGGATGCGCGAACTGACGTGGAAAGACAGCGGCCTGACGACTATCGCCGACCTCAAAGGCAAGACTGTGGGCGTCTGGGGCTTCGGCAACCAGTTCCCGCTGTTCGCCGCGCTGGTTAAGAACGGCATCGACCCCAACAACCCCGACGACATCACCATTTTCAATCAGCCGTTCGACATGACCGACTTCCTCGGTCATAAGATCGACGCCGCCGCCGCCATGACCTACAACGAAATGGCGCAGGTCTTCGAGGCAGTCGGTGATGACGGCAAGTTCCCGCTCTATACCGCCGACGACATCAACATTATCGACCTGAACGAAGTCGGCACGGCGATGCTCGAAGACCTGATCTTCGCTAACGAGGACTGGCTGGCGGGCAAGACCGGTGACGTCTCGAACGAAGAAATCGCCATCAAGTTCCTGCGCGGCGCGTTCCGCGGCTGGGCTTATGCCCGTGACAATGTTCAGCAGACGGTTGACTACGTCCTCGCCGCCGGTTCGACGCTCGGCGCGGGCCATCAGTTGTGGGAAATGAACGAAGTCAATAAGCTGATCTGGCCGAACGAGAAGGGCATCGGCATTCTCGACGAGGCGCAGGCCAAACAGACTATCGACATCGCTCTGAACTACGCGGTCATCAGCAAGGCTCCCGATGCGGGCGCCTACCGCACCGATCTGGCGCAGACCGCGCTCGACAGCCTGCTGGCCGACCATCCTGATTTCGACGCGACCGGCAAGGACTACACGCCGGAAACCGTCGCAATCACGCCTAAGGGCGATTAGGTTCTCCCTCACCCCCAGCCCCTCTCCCGGTGGGAGAGGGGTGAAGCATCTGTCGGTGCGAATGTTCGCAGTTTCCCTGACGACATTCTCCGAGCGTAATTAATCACACAGCCCTCACTCCCGATCTTTCTCCCCTTGCCCTGAGGGCGAAGGGTCGGGGTGGGGTCGTTTCATTTCTAACAGGACAATGAGGCTGCGTTGCCTTCCGGCTGAATCTGCGCAATACTATTGCAGATCACATAACAGCAGCGGAGAGGTCACTCATGGCAGACGAGCATTTTACCCTCACACCGGCGGGCTACGAGCAGATTCAGGGCGAAATCCGCGCGCTGGAAGCCGAGTTGGCAGATCAGCGCGAGCTGCGGTCGGAAGGCGGGGACGACCGCGACAACCAGAATGGCAACAATGAAGCAGCGGTCTTTGAGACTCAGACCAGCATGGAACGGCTGACCGAGAAGATCAACCATCTCCGGTTTGTGCTGGAGCGGGCCGACATCCGCACCGAGGATGCCAACCCGCGTAAGCTCGATCCCGGCGAGCGCGTCGTCGTCTGGGACGTGGACGCCCGCAAAGAGCTGACCTTCGACCTGCTCTCTGCGCCGGAAGCACAGGCAACCTACAGCGCCGACGATGGTGGCGCGAACATCGCCGTCGACTCGCCGGTCGGGCGGGCGCTGATCGGCCACAGAGTCGGCGACGTGGTGACGGTCGAAGTGCCGGATGGCAAGGTGCGTTACGCCATTCGCCGAATCGGCGAGATCAAGCCATCGGTTTAAGGGTCAAGAATTTCGGGGCGAATCTGGCCTTCGCTGCCGAAGGCTGGAAGCCAGCTAGAAGCCCGGTGTATTCGCAATGAGTCTGCCTCAGCGCGATTGGGTTTTGGCAGTCCTATTCGGTCGCAAGCCCCCTCATCCCCTTCGGAGAGGCTTCGCACCCAGGAGCTTCCAGCTTCTGGCGGGAGCAGCCGATTCCGCCCTACCCGCAGGTATAAACAATGGCGCGCTACGGCATCCACTTTTCCTCACTGGCTCCGGCCTGCTGATTCTCCCAGCGCGCCAGCACAAACAGGAAGTCGGACAGCCGGTTGAGGTAGGGCAGCGCCACCGACGCGCTCACGCTGCTCTCGGTCAGGGCGATAACCAGCCGTTCGGCGCGGCGGCAGACGGTCCGCGCGACGTGCAGGCTGGCCCCGGCCTGCGATCCGCCCGGCAGGATAAAATGCGTCAGCGGCGGCAGCGACTCTTCCATCGCATCGATAGTCACTTCGAGCCACTGCACCGCTTCCTCGCCGATTCGCAGGATATGGCTGCTTTTGGCGTCTGGCGGCGTCGCCAGATCCGCGCCGAGGACGAATAACTGCTGCTGAACCTCACGCAGCCAGGCATCGGTTTGCGCCGACGGCTTCAGCGTCCGCGTCAGGCCGAGCAGCGAGTTCAGCTCATCGACCGTGCCATACGCTTCGACGCGCCAGTGATCTTTCGGCACGCGGCCCCCGGCAAACAGCGCCGTCGTGCCATCATCGCCTGTTCGAGTATAAATCTTCATGGTTAGCTCACTTCATGGATCGTCAACGGGGAAATTATAGCGTATCGCGCCCGTAATAACGGCAGCGAAGGTTAAGGGATGGGAGTCAGGAATTTAGCTTCCGTCGAGGGCGCGAGCATCCGCGCAGGGCGGCGATCCGTAACAGACGTTTAATACCATCGGGTTACGTTTCGCCCCCTTCAGGAAAAGCCAGAAGCATCGTGGCCGCAATTGCGTTATAATCAAATTCTGTAAGCATCGCCTACACACATAACGTAAGAAGGTTCGAGGGGAACCGGGTTCATGGATGACTCGGCAGTCAAGGAGTCACGTCGAATTTTGCGTCGGGTGCAGGAGCATCTGCTTCAGGCGCACATGCTGCTTGGCGCAAGCGAAGAAAATATCGGCATGGTCGAAGTGATCTCGCACCCTCAAAGCCGCATCGGCGACCTGAACTACGTCACACCGCGCCGCAACACCGCCTGGGTCTCTGCCGCCGCCATCGAGCAGGGTCTCGGTCGGCTGGCCGAACTGAACCGCACCGCCCGCGTCGAGTACATTGAGGGTCTCTACCCGCCGATCTTCGCCAAATCGCTGCGCGATCTCGGCCTGATGCCCGAACACGAAATGACGCTGATGATTTACCCGGCAGAAGGCTGGAACGGACTCTATCCGCCGCCGCCGCACCTGCCGGAAATGCCCGACAGCGTCCGCCTCGACTCGGTCGATGACCAGCGCGGGCTGGAGCTATGGTGGTACGTCTGGCGTAACGCCGCCTACGACGTGCTGACACTCGGCATCGAGCCGCTGGCCGTCGGGCGCGACATCGCCCTGATTCGCATGGGCTATCAGCTCGACATCATCGCCTACCGCCAGTCCTTCCCGATTGGTGTCGTCCGCATCGGCCTCAACAGCGTCACCAAAACGGCGCACATCGTCGCGCTGGCGCTGATGCGCGAGTGGCGGACGGTCGAAATGGAAGTCGTGCTGCTGGGCGCAGCGCTTAAGGCGGCGCTCGACCGGGGCTGCACTATCGTCTTCGCCCCCGGCGAAACCGACGAAGACCGCCGGTTGTGCCGCGAAATGGGCTTCATGGATTTCGGCTCCGTGGTATGCTATGCTGCCAGAACAGAACTCCTACAGCAAGAGGCCGCGAATGACATTCTGGAGCAGCCTGTACTTACCCTGCGCTGACGCGCTTCCGGTCGTCGAGGCCGCGCGCGACTCGCTCACAGCGCTCGGCTACATCCTGTTCAACCCCTTTGGCCTGCTTCCCGGCCCGGCCTATCCGCAGGCGGCGCGATTGTTCGTCGCCCCGGCGCGCAGCGGTTGGGTGCGCGTCGTCGGCCAACCGGACACGCGCCAGCTTCCCCTGCTCTCCAGACTCGCCCCCCTGCTGTCGCTGACGCTCGATGGCAGCGAAGCCAGTATCCGCGTCTTTCAGGGCGGCGACTCCTCGACCGTCGAGGCGCTCGCTCCCTGGCTGCGGCCCGGTCGCAGCGCCGCCGACTTGAGCCGCATCGCCACGACGCCTGATCTGCGCGTCATCGGCCAACCAGAAGCGACTGCGCTGCCGCTCGACGCGCTGCCCGCAGAGGTTCAGTCGCTGGCCGGAAGCATCGACCTGAAGCGCGCGCAGAAAATGTTCGCGCGCATGACCGGCGACGCCACCCGGCGCGGCGGCACGGATGACGGCGTCGCCAGCGCGGCGCGCGGGCTGATCGCTGCCGGAAACCCGCCTGACTGGGACAGCGCCGGGGGACGCCGCCTGCAAGCGCTGATGGGCTGCCTGACCGTCCCTGCCGACTGGCGCGCGCCCGACTTCACCACGCTGCGCGATGCCTATCAGGTCAGCGAGCGCCGCCAGCGTCGTCCCGGTTCGAGCCTCTATCCGGGCGATGCCGAGGCGCTGGCCGCTGTGCCGGACGCGCTCGACTATGCGCCGGTCTACGGCGGGAGCCGCTAGCGATGTCCGCTGCCGACCGCCAGCGCTGGGACACGTTCTACGCCGGGCGCGAGAACCAGCCCCCCCCGCCGCCCGATCCTTTCCTGTTCCAGCACACACCCCCGGCAGACGGCGAGGCGCGCGCGCTCGATCTGGCGGCGGGGCTGGCGCAGAACGGCCTCTGGCTGGCAACACAGGGCTACACGGTCGATGTCATGGAGATCAGCCGGGTGGCGCTGGCGCGGGCGCAGGCCGAGGCGGCAGCGCGCGGGCTGCGTCGGCTCAATTTCTTTCAGGTCGATCTCGACAGCACCGCGCTCGAACCGGACGTCTACGATTTCGTCTGCCTGTTCCGTTATTTACAGCGCAGCCTTTTTCCGCAGCTTCGAGCCATCGTCAAACCGGGCGGGCGGATCGTCTACGAAACCTTCAACCTCAACTATCTGGCGCTCAACCCGGACTTCAACCGGCGCTTTCTGCTCGAACCGGGCGAACTGTCCGGCATGTTCGCCGACTGGCAGATCATCTACAGCAGCGAGCGCACGCATGTCTCGCAGCTTGTAGCGGTCAAACCTTAAGGCGGCTCTCACCCCGGCCCCTTCGCGCTGGAGAAAGAATCAGAGAACAGTGACCGACCAGCCGAATGCGCTTTTCACCGTCATGGTGCGCGACACGCTCGACGACGTGCCGAACTTTCCGCTGCCGACCGGCTATACGATTCGCGGGTATCGACCGGGCGATGAGCAGGCATGGCTCGACATTCACGGTGACGGCTACACAGCCGCGCTGTTCTGGCGCGAGTTCCCCGATCAGGCAGCGCTGGTCGAGCGACAGGTCTACGTCCTTGACCCGCAAGGCGCGCCGGTGGCAACGTCAACGGCGTGGATCAACAACAACGGCTTCGACGCGCGTTATGGCTGCGTCCACTGGGTCGCGGTCGCGCCTCAGGCCCAGCGGCAGGGGCTGGCGAAAGCGATGATGACCGTGATTCTCGAACGTTTCAAGGCGCTCGGTTACAGCCGCGCCTATCTCCGCACCGAGAATCCGGCTGCTGTCAACCTGTACGCGCAGTTCGGCTTCGTCGTCCTGCCTTCACCGCCCTGAGAGGGGCCGGAGTGAGGGCGTCTACACGCGCTGCCGATCCGTCTCCTCGATCAACTGGCGCAGGAAGGCCGTGAAGGGCGTCCCACCCGTGCCGACCGCGTTCTTATCCCTGTTGAAAATATAGGCCGCTGCGAACTGGAAATGCAGCTTACGGAAGGCCAGCAGCGCGTCGAGCGCGTCGTTGTAGGCGTCACATAACTCCGCGTTCCCCGCGTCGAGGATGGCGCGGCGCACCGGCGAGCCTTTCAGCGCGGCGATCAGCGCGCGGTGCGGCTTCGGCATGTAGTCGCGCATCACTTCAAGATGCTGCGTCAGCTCCGACCGGTCATGGTCGAGGCCGAGGCCGTTGACCAGCGCCGGGACGACCGAGCTTTGCGCCCCGCTCTGCCCGCGCAGAGTCATCTGCGGGCTGCCGTCAACGCCTTCGTAGGCGACGTCGCTGAAGCCGAAAAAGAACGGGCGAATGGTGCGGTAGTAAATATCAGGGTCGCAGCCCTGAGGCATTTGCCTGAAGGCGGCGGACATGGCGTTCAGCCCGGCAGAGACATCGCCGAGCGCAGCACGGATCGCCGGGAGATCACCCGACTCGGCAGCCTGGGCAGCAGCGCAGATCGCGTTGAGCGCGACGGCAGCCCGCGCCTCGACATCGACGTGAACGAGGATAAACCATGACTCGTCGGGAATACCGAGGAAGCTGGTGTTGAGCGCCAGATTGCCGACAACCAGCGGCCCACTGGCGTCGACCCGCCGCCAGTTGTTGAGCGCGTAGCCGCTGTAAGTCAGGATCGGCGGGCGCTCGGCCAGCCTCGACAGCGCCACCAGCGGCACGGCCAGACTGGCCGGAAGGTGGTCAGCGGCGGGCAATCCCGCCCCGTAAACATAGGCGCTGGCGAAAATGGCGTACAACCGGTGCAGCCCCTCGACAGCGCAAAAATCGGCGGGCGGCTGGGCCACCAGCGCGCCAGTGTCGCCGACCGGCAGCGCGTCCATCAGGGAGCGAAAGCGCCGCGTCGCAAGCAGGCGCGGCAGGTCGTCGGCGATGGCTTCAAGCTGAAGCAGCATCTCGCGGTCGAAGGCAAGATCAGCCCCCGCGCTGGCGGATAGTCTGACGATGGGATCAGGCGAAATGAGCAGGCCACGGTCGGGCCACAACTGCCAGCAGTCCTGTTGAGTCATATCGGGTTCCGGGTGCGAAACGCGCGGATAGAAGCTGAAGCCCGATTATAACGTAAACCGGGCGTGGCATTGAGCCTCAGCCCACCGCCAGCGCGACCACACCGGCCACCATGATGATGGCCGCCAGCATCCGCCGCCGCGCCTGCCCCTCAGCCAGCAGCCGCGCGCCGAGCAGCGTGCCGATCAGGATGCTGATTTCGCGCGTCGGAGCAATGTAGCTGACCGGGCTGAACGAGAGCGCCGTCAGCACGAGGATGTAGCTCAACGGGCTGAAGATGCCGACGATCAGCGCCTGCCGCCGGTAAAGCGTCCACTGCTGACGAAGCGAGTCGCGGTGGCGAAGGATGTAAGGCAGCACCAGCAGTACCATCGCCGTGTTGGTGATCCAGTTATAGACCAGCGGCGGCGTATGCAGGCCGCTGACGCCCTGCTTGTCCCACAACGTGTACGAGGCAATGACCACGCCGGTTGCCAGCGCGAACGCCACAGCAGGGCCAGCGCCGCTCTGACGCAGCTTGCGCGGGTCGCCCGCCAGCACGAACACGCCGATGCCGATCAGCGCCGTGCCGATGACCGCCAGCACCGTCGGGCGCTCGCTGAACAGCGCGATGGCGGCGACGGTCGAAAGCATCGGCCCGCTGCCGCGCGCAATCGGGTAGACCAGCGATAGATCGCCAACCGCGTAGCCGCGATAGAGCAGCGTGAAATAGGCGACCTGAAGGATCGCGCTGGCCGACGCCCAGGCGATTTGCGGCGCGGTCAGCGTGACATGCTCGGCGCTGAGGATGCCAATCGCCAGCGGCGCATAGACGATAGTCGGCAGCAGCGCCGTCAGCCAGATAAACGGGACGCCGCCGCGCGCGCCTTTAGCGGCATAATTCCAGCCCGCGTGCAGCCCGGCAGAAACCAGCACCAGCACCAGCGCAAGTAAGGTCATGAACGCGATCCGTCGGGGTGAGTTAAGTCAGGTCGCAGGATGGTAAACGAAACGGGGATGAGCCGCAAGCAGCCTGTGACCAGCGCCAACCTGCCTTATGGAGAAGACCAGACGCAGACGCCTTGACTTCCATAGGCGCGCAATTTTCCACGCTCGTCGCGTCCCGCACGCGCGCAGGTTCCTGAGCCGTCATTCGGCGGACGCCACCACGTCGAACGGCCCGATCCGCGCGGGATCGCTGCTGCCGTCGGCGCGTGGGACGCGGGCGACGTCCGGCAGCGTATAATGGCCGACCTCGACCCAGTATTGACCGGCAGCGACGTCGAAAAAGTCTCCGATGACGATCAGCCGGTCGCCGACCTGCCAGCGATTGGCCGACAATGGTACGTCTGCGCCCTTGAACAGCCCGCCGCCGAGCGTCTGCGCCGTCTGCAAATGGTGGAACTGCTGATAGGTTCCGGCGGTCGGCAGCGATTGCACCGTCCAGAGCGTATCGACGCGCAGGCGCGGCCCGACGCGACGCGCGCGCCAGCCGTCGAGCCGCGCGCCGTCAACAAAGGCGACTGGCGGCGCAATCGGCGTGAAGCCGGACGGTTCGGTAATGCCGTCGTAGAAAGCAGCGACCAACGGCTCCGCGCCTGCCCGCCGGGGAAAGCTCAATGGATCGCGCGCCAGCCCGGCAGCGACCAGTTCTTCCCACGCCTGAAACGGCGCGAGCGTCGCCATCAGATACGACGGCGTTGACGGCAGAACCAGCAGCGATTCGCCCTGCACGATCCGATGCGGGCGGTTCCACCAGAGCGCGTCGAAGACCGCCGCCTCGCCGTCAACGTTCGGATCGTCGCCATGAGTGAAGAAAACGACCGGCGCCTGTCCGGGCAGCCCCTCAGCGGCAGCCCGCGTGAGGTTGAGCGGCGTGCCGAGACCGTTCGGCGTCTCGGTCGAGGCCGCGACCGGCATGATCGCCGCAATCTGTGCCGTCCACGCCAGCGCCAGCGCCGCCGTCAGCGCCAGCGCACCAGCAGCCCATGCGCGCCGCTCAACCAGCCGGACGCTCGCGCCGACCAGCAGCGCCAGCGCCGGAAGCGCCACCAGCAGATAGTGGATGAAGACCGGCGTGCTGTGGCGCAGGAACAGCGCCAGCGGCGCGATCAGCATAGCGAGCGTGAGTTCAGCTAATACCCTCACCCCCGGCCCCTGATAATGGCCTGTTCGCCCTGCGGGTCGAGACGCCGCTTCGCGGCGCGAACGAGGCCCTACCACTTCGTCTCCCGGCGGGAGAGGGGAGAGAGATTTGTGGTTAGTAGTGAATGAGGTAGCGGAGGCGGTTTCAGAAATACTATTTGCTACTGTATCACGCAAAGTTCCTGACGCAGGCGCTTCACCCCTCTCCCTCCGGGAAAGGGGTCGGGGGTAAGGGAGCAGTCTCACAACACCCGCCGCTCCAGCAGCGAGCAAAACGCCCGCCGCCGCGAGTAAAGCCGGAGGCGTTCCCGCTGGCTCCAGACTGCCAATCGTCAGGTAGCGCCAGTCGGCGGCCAGCGCCAGCCGAATCAATTCCTGAAGCGCGGTTAAATCGACGCGCCCCGGCTGGCCGAAGGCCGCGCGAAACTGGTCGGCCAGCGCGGGCTGCGCGAGCAACTGCGCTGCGAACGGAATCAGCGCCGCGAGCGCCAGCCCGCCGCCGATCAGGATTGGCAGCAGCGCGCGCTGCCACCAGCGCCAGCGAAAGAACAGGTAGACGCTCGCCAGTCCGAGCGCCGCCCCGGCGAAATGCACCTGAAAGGCGAATCCCGCGATGAAGGCATGGACGATCAGCGCCCAACGCCGCCGCTCGACGCGAGCTGCGTAAGCCGACCACACCCAGACGACCGCCAGCACCGGCAGCAAGTCCTGCGCCCAGATACTGCGGCTGTAGAACACGCCGTAAGGCGATGCGGCGAAGTACAGCCCGGCAGCCAGCGCCGCCGACCAGCCCCACGCGCGGCGTGCCAGCAGCCACAACCCGCCGACCGCCGCTGTGCTTATCAATGCAACAAACAGTGTCGCCACCAGCGGATCGGGCGAGAGCGCGTAGGGGATGGCGAACACCCACGCCGCCGCCGGGAGATTCGGCACGCCGGCGGACGATGGCATCCCGACCGAGGCGAACAGGCCACCACGCGCCATCCGCAGCGCAATCAGGCTCAGGCGCGCCTCGTCGAAGGCGAACGAATTCACACCCGGCCAGCCGAAGCGCAGCCCCGCCGCCAGCGCCAGCACGGCGATCAGCCCGACCGCGTCCCGCCAGCGGAGCGCGCCCTGAGTCGAATGAAGTTCCGGTGTCTGCATCGCACTCCGCACCGCGTTTGATCGCTTTCAGCCGCGCCGCACTCTACCACAGGCCGAAGGCCGCGCGCAAGCCGACTGAGAATAGCCGCTTGTCCTGTTCCCGGTCATGAAAAGGGGCAGAAACCGGCGAACAAATTTACCGCTTTGAATTTGCAGGCGCAGCGCTTGACACCACTGTACACTGAAATTGGGCGAAGAATCAAACCGGGACGAGCTGACTCGTCCCGGTTGCATTCATCTTGCTCCCCTCGTCCTCGGTGAGACGAATCGAGGGTGAGGGGCGAGTGCTAGCTCGCCGTCGGCGCGGCGGCCTTCTTCGGCGGGGCCGGAAAGCGCGTCAGCACCGTCGCCGGAGCGGGCGCGGTTCCCGCAGCCGCATGGGCCGACAGCACGCCAATCGCCGTGCCGTCCTTCGCCGCGCCCTCGTGGATGTACGCCTGTCCCAACTGGAAGCGCTCGACGTCGATGCTGCATGACGTGACTGTGCCGATGAGCTGACCCTGCGCGTCGACGATGGTATCGCCCTGATGCGGCGGGCGCGCGCCCCGGCTGTCGAGCCGGAAGCGGACGATCTCGGAATCGCGGGCGATCTCGTGCTGAAGGTAGCCCGACTTGCCGACGAAGAACGGCTTCCACAGCTTGACGTAGCTGCTGAAGCCCGCGTCTGCCGGGTTCAGGCCGAGCGGCCCGGCCAGTTCGTGACCGTAGAGCGGCAGCCCCGCCTCAGTCCGCAGACTGTCGCGGGCGGCCAGTCCGGCAGGCGTTGCGCCTTGAGCGATCAGGTCTTTGACCAGCGCCAGCGCGTCGTCAGGATGGACGAACAGCTCGTAGGCGATGCGCTCGCCGGTATAGCCGGTGCGCGAGACGATCAGATCATACGCGCCGAGCCTGACCCGCGCGACTCCGGCCCACGCCAGCCCGTTGATCTTCGCCTGATCGGCGGCAGAAATCTCGAACGAGAGCAGAATCGACTTGCTGCTCGGCCCTTGCAGCGCCACGTCGAGCCGCTGATCTGCGCCCGACGTCGGGTTTCGCAGGTCGCGGAGCTGAACACGATCCGCGCCCTCGACGCGCCGACCGGGATCGCTGCGGACGATCTGCGCTTCACCTTTGAGTACGGCATTGAGCCAGGCCCAGTTCTTGTCGTTGTTGCTGGCGTTGACGACGATCAGATATTCCTCGTCGTCAAGTCGGTAAATCATCAGGTCGTCGAGCGGCAGGCCGTCGGCGTCGAGCAGATAGCTATAGTGTGACTGGCCGACTTCGAGCGCCGCCAGATCGTTGGTCGTGACGGTCGTCAGAAAGTGCGCCGCGCCTGGCCCCTTCGCGTCGAGTACGCCCATGTGGGTCACGTCGAAGACGCCCGCGCCCGTCCGCACCGCCTTATGCTCTTCAGCCACCGAGGAGTACCAGACCGGCATATCGTATCCGGCGAAGGCCGTCATCCGCGCGCCAAGCTCGGTATGCAGCCCGTGCAGCACCGTCGTCTTGAGCGGGTCGCTCTCGGCGTCCACCCAGGTGAACGGCGGCAGCGGCGCGCCCTTCGGCCCGGCGTACTGCGCGCCGTTGATACCGATAAAATAGGCTTTAGCAGCATAGCCGCTCTGACCGTCGTCCTGCGCTTCAGCTTTAAGACGGCTGATGTCGGGCGGGCCAGCCACCCGCACATCGACCGGGCCGGGAGCCTTCGCATACGGGTCAGTCGGGTCGATAATGACAAAGCCATCGGACAGCGCGCGCAGCCATGTCGCTGCGTAACCTGCGCGGCGGGCGAGATACAGCCGGTAGCCGTCGGCGGCGCGTTCGAGCACGCCATTCGTGATCGTCTCGCCGTCCGGCCTGAGCAGGCGCGTCGGCTGCTGCTCGCCGACCTGAAGCGCATAGACATCGCTGGTCAGCGCGGTATTGAGGAAGTCAGCCGCCAGTTCGCCGCGCACAATCAGCGTGCGCCAGTTGGCCGCGTCGCTCTCGGCGGACAGCACATAGGTATGCGGGTAGTCGTCGGTTCCGGCGTCGGTGTCGATGCCGACGCTCTGAGCCAGCTCGCGGACGGCACTCTTAGCGCTTTCCAGCACCTCGAACGGCACTTTGGCGCGCGCTTCGGGGCGCTTCCTGCCGCTGTAGCTGAACGGGATGCAGGCCGTCATCAGGTCGGCGATGATCTCCGCCAGCCGGTCGATCTGCGGGCCACGGAAGCCGCGCTGCGTCAGCCACGGCAGGCCGAAGCGGACGCCGGACGCGCGTAAGGCGCTGACATCGCCGGGAATGGTGTTGCGGTTGGCGACAATCCCGGCCAGATCGAGGATGCGCGCCGCCATGTCTCCGCTCAGGGGCGTACCGTCCTCGCCGACGACCGTCTTGCAGTCGAGCAGGAACATGTGGCTCTCAGTGCCGCCGTAAGCGATCCGCAGGCCGCGCTCGGTCAGCTTCTCAGCCAGCCGCCGGGCATTGGCGACAGTCTGCTGCTGAAGCTCCCGGAACTGGTCGCTGTAGGCCAGCCGCAGCGCGACGGCCACTCCAGCAATCTGGTTCATGTGCGGCCCGCCCTGCTCGCCGGGGAAAACCGCGCGGTCAACTTTACTGGCGACATCGGGGCGATGGGTGATGATAATTGCGCCGCGCGGCCCGTTAAGCGTCTTATGCGTCGTGAACGTCACCACATCGGCGATGCCGACCGGGTTCGGGAACTCCCCGGCGATAATCAGCCCGGCGACGTGCGCGACATCGGCCATCAGGTACGCGCCGCACTCGACGGCAATTTCCTTGAACGCCCGCCAGTCGGGCGCGAACGGGTAGCTGGTATAGCCAGCAATGATGAGCTTCGGGCGATTTTCCAGCGCCAGCCTGCGAATGGCGTCGTAATCGAGCCGCTCCGTCACCGGGTCAACGCCGTAGCTCATCGCCTTGTAGAACTTGCCGCTGCGCGCGACCGGGCTGCCGTGCGTCAGGTGGCCGCCTTGCAGCAGATCGAGGCCCATGATCGTATCGCCGAGGTTAATCAGGCCGGTGAAAACCGCGCTGTTGGCGGGCGCGCCGGAGAGCGGCTGGACGTTGACCCACAGTTTGTCCGCCGGATATTCCGGCGTAGCAAACAGCTCGGCAGCGCGGCGGCGAGCCAGCGCCTCGACCACGTCGGCGTACTCGGTTCCCTTGTAGTAGCGCTTGTCGGCCTTGCGCCGATATTCGGGCAGGCGCGCATTGTAGTCGAGGATTTCTGCCTGTGTCATCGTCCGCGTCTCGTCGAGCGGATAGCCTTCGGCATAGATATTGCTGAAGGCCGAGCCGACGGCTTCACGCACCGAAGCCGGAATCGTGCTCGACGACGGGATCATAATCAGCGTGCGCGCCTGTCGCACCGTCTCATGGCGAATCAGCTCGGCAACGTCCGGGTCAAGCTCGGCAAGATCGCCGCGAAAGAGAAAATCATCGCTGTTTTCGGGCATTGATTCATCCTGACATGACTCTAGAATCGCGCTCGAAATTCTATCATGCGCCAATAGTCCCCGCCAGACTACCCATCAAGCAAACAATTATAACATCCTGATATACCCTTGACAGTCAATGTAACGGGTTTACGATCTGGAATACGCTTGAAAGCGCGATTCTATTCTAACCAGATCGTCCATTTATATAGCAGTCGCTTCATCATGAGGAGAGAGGTAATGGACTTGCAGTTGCGCGATAAATGCGCGTTGATTACGGGGGGCAGTGGAGATATCGGCCAGGGTATCGCGCAAGTGCTGATTCGGGAAGGCGCAACAGTCATCCTGCACGGGCAAACTGCGAAGCAGCTCTATCAGGTCGTCTCTTCGTTGCAGGGTAACGTCTTTGCAGTCGCCGGCGACCTCGCCTCCGATAGTGATTGTTGTGAAATCGCTCAGGAAGCCCTTCGACTCGCCGGGCATGTTGATATTTTAATTAATAATGCGGCTGCCTATACCCACGGAAGCTGGTTCGACGACAGCCCCGATATGATGCTGAACCTGTACAACGTCAACGTCGTTGGCGCGGCCCGACTGATCCAGCAGCTTGCCCCGCAAATGCGCGAGCGTCACTGGGGGCGCATCATTCAGATCGCCAGCGGCGACGCCACTGAGCCGCTGGCGTTCATGTCCTCTTATGCCGCGACCAAAGCGGCGCTCGTCAATATGACTGTCGGGCTGGCAAAATCGCTGGCAAACAGCGGCATCACCGTCAACACGGTCAGCCCCGGCATTATTGCGACCGATAACGTCAAGGCATTCTACCACACGCTGGCAGAGCGCTTTGGATGGGAGAGTGAGTGGCCGGCCATTGAGCAGCACATTCTGACCGATATTCTCCCGAACCCCACGGGCACGCTCGGCACGGTCGAGGAGGTCGCCGACCTGATCGCCTACCTCGCCAGTCCATTATCGAGCTATATCAACGCAGCTAATCTCCGTATCGACGGTGGCAGTACGCGCTCGATCAATTAACCGCATCCGAATCCAGCCGGTTAGCGGCTCTCAATTCAGCGCTCGAAGCAGGCGCAGGGGGCCGTATAAACGCAAAAGGGCAGGCCCGGTAGAGGGTCTGCCCTTTTAAGTTCGCTTCTGCGGTCGAGCTAGATCTGCTCGGCGGCGTCCGGCGTTTCCTCGGTGGATTCGTTTTCCACTTCAGGAACCTCAGGAGCGCTGTCGTTACTGGCCTCAGGCGCAGCATCGGCTTCAGCAGCCGGCGCTTCGTCACTTTCAGCCGTCGCGGCAGGCGCGCTGCTTTCAGCATCGGTTCCCCAGCGCTGGGTGAAGCCAACACGGCGCTTTTCCGGCTCAAGGTGGCTGATCCGCAGACTCAGGCGGTCGCCCTTCTTGACATAGGAGTATGGTTCCTTGAGCGAACCATCGCCCATTTCGCTCAGGTGCAGCAGCCCTTCGAGGCCATCATCCAGCGCGACGAACGCGCCGAAGTCGACCACGTTGGTCACAGTGCCTTCGACCAGTTGACCTTCATGGTAACGCTCGGCGGCGTTCTGCCACGGGTCTTCCAGCAGGCGCTTGCGGCTGAGAGCGATCCGGTTAGCCTCGCGGTCGAGGCTGAGAACATAGACGTCGATTTCCTCGCCAACGCGCAGGACATCGCGCGGATGATCGACACGATGCCACGCCAGCTCGCTGACATGGATCAGGCCGTCCGCGCCGCCCAGATTGACGAACGCGCCGAAG
>CAZZAO010000107.1:0-19694 GCA_964652205.1 uncultured Anaerolineaceae bacterium
ACTTGCCGGAGGGCTTTAGCCTCCGGCAGCATGGCTGGAATAATAGGACAAAGACCATCGTCATGCCGCTGCGAAAGAGCGCATTCGCAGTCGATTCCCCTCTCTGCTTGCGGAGAGGAGATAGGGGGAGGGGTTTGTGACTGATCGTACCTTCGACGTGGCCGTGATTGGCGAACTGAACGCCGATCTGATTCTGCGTGGCGATGTGACGCTGGTGTTCGGGCAGGTCGAGAAGCTGATTGATGATGCCGACCTCGTTCTCGGCAGTTCGTCGGCGATCTTCGCCTGCGGCTGCGCGCGGCTCGGCCTGAACGTGACCTTCATCAGCAAGGTCGGCGATGATGTCCTCGGCGCGTTCGTCGTCAACCAGCTTAAGGCGCGCGGCGTCGATCCGTCGGGCGTGGTCGTCGATCCGACGCTTAAGACTGGCCTGAGCGTCATCTTCTCGCAGGGCAATGATCGCGCCATCCTGACCTATCTCGGCTCGATCCCGTCGCTGACCGAAGACGACATCAGCCGGGCGAAGCTGCGCCGGGTACGCCATCTGCACGTCGGCTCGTTCTTTCTGCTTGAAGGCATGAAAGGGCCGATGTATTCGCTGCTGCGCGATCTGCGCTGGCACGGCGTCAGCGCGTCGCTCGACACCAATTATGACCCGTCCGAGCAGTGGGATATCGAGTCGGTGCTGCCGCATCTCGACGTCTTTCTGCCCAATGAAACCGAGTTAACCCGAATCGCCCGTCATGGCGAGGTCGAGCAAGCGCTGAAGATTCTGGCGGACAAAGGCCCGCTGGTCGCCGCCAAGCTCGGTGAGCGCGGAGCCATCGCGCGGCGCGGCGATCAGCGCGTCGAAGCGCCTGCCTTGTCGATAGACGTGGTCGATACCACCGGAGCGGGCGATTCATTCGACGCCGGATTCGTCTATGGCACGCTGGCGGGCTGGAGTCTGGAGCGGACGCTCCGACTGGCGACGGCCTGCGGATCGCTGTCGACGCGGGCGGCAGGGGGCATTGCCGGTCAGGCGACGCTTGATGAGGCGATGGCGGCGGCAGGATTGACGTAATCGCCGGACATCAAAAGCGCAGCCTGCGAAGGGCGCAATCATTTCTCTTGATTATCTCATTTGACCAATCGCCGACAATTTATTACAATAGAAATATAGGAGCTTTGGGCCACTCTCTATTCAGTCTTCGCTCCTTTACGGGAGTTTCGCACTCCGGCCCTGAGTCCTGAAGGAGATTGATGATGACGCCGCTCGCGCATGAAGAATGTGTTCCCTGTCACGAAGGGGGCGAGGCTTTAAACGAAGCAGAAATTAAACGACTCTGGCTCGAAACGCCGATGTGGGAAGTCGTCGAGCAAGGCAGCGTGAAGCACCTGCGCCGCAGCTTCGACCTGCCCGACTATGGCGACGGTCTCGATCTCGCCCTCAGGATCGGCGGGGCGGCCAACGCGGCGGATCATCACCCGACGATTATCATCGGCTACCGGAAAGTCGAGGTCGATTGGACGACCCATGCCGTCAACGGCCTGCACCGCAATGACTTCATCATGGCGGCCAGGTCCGACAGAATTTATCTCGGCCCGATAGAGGCGGTCGATGTCGTAAACGCCGTCTCTCAGGCGTCTGAGGAATCCTTCCCGGCCAGCGATTCGCCCGGTTGGATCGGCAGCAGCCGGAAACTGAATCCGCGAAAGCCCGAAACCGACCGTATCGCAGTCAAGAGTTGATCGCTGGAACCGCGTCCGAGGCCTCGCCACGCCCTTGCTATCGCTGCTTTGAGAGCGGGAGCTGGAGCGGCCCAGTTTTCTCTCTCTCGCCTCATGTGACCGCTGCGAGTCAATTTCGTAGTATGAATAGGTAAGTCGTGGATTTATCCTTCACCTTTGGCTCTCAATCCACAGTGCTTACTTGAAGGAGATGACGATGACGCCGATTAATCAGGAAGAATGTACGCCATGCCGCGAAGGCGGCGCGCCTTTGAGCGAGGAAGAAATCAAGCAGCTCTGGCTTGAAACACCGATGTGGGAAGTCGTCGAGCAAGATGGCGTGAAGCACCTGCGCCGCAGCTTCGACCTCGAGGATTACGGCGATGGCCTCGATCTCGCCATGAAGATCGGCAGCGCCGCCAACGCGGCGGATCATCATCCGACGATTACCATCGACTACCGGAAGGTCAGAGTCGATTGGACGACGCACGCCGTCAAAGGGCTGCACCGCAATGACTTCATCATGGCGGCGAAGTCTGACAAAATTTACCTCGCCCTGATGGAATCGTCACGCGCCAGAAGCGTTGTGCGCGAGGCATCCGAGGAATCATTCCCCGCCAGCGATCCACCCGGCTGGATCGGCAATACGCAGGAAAGCGAACATCCTGAAGCCGCGAGCTAGCGGCGGCTCGGCGGCTCGCGCTCGGTCAGCAGGGTATCGAGCGGCACAGGCAGTTCGCCATCGCTGGCAAGCAGGCGTTCGCGCAGCTCGGCGAGATCATCCTCATCGAGCGCGCTCATCAGCCGGTCGACGCGGCTCGACGGGCTGCGTTTGGCCTTTTCTGCCCGCAATGGCTGCGCGGCCTGCTGCTGCGCTCCCCCCTGTCCGAGCCAGATAAACCCGCTCGTCCCCATCGCCGCCAGCGCCAGCACCAGCACGATGAAAATCTGCCCTGTACCCGCTGTAGCGCTCGTCATGCTCAGGCTGGCGGGAACCATCGCCCAGATGAACATCGTGGCGATCAGGCGTCCAAAGTTCGACATGCTCAGTCCTTCCGCCATCGCTTTCTGTTCATTACGCGCTGGGCCGCCGAAAGTTGCGCTTAAGGCACGGTCAGCCCGAACTCGGCCAGAATTTTCCGCGTCGTGGCGGCATCTTCGTGGACGATACCGTTGATCCCCAGACTGGTCGCCACTTCGACGAACATCGGTCGATCTTCGAGGTAGATCACGTCCTGAGGCTCCACCTGCGCGATGTCGAGCGCCATGCGGAAAATATCGGCGTCGGGCTTGCGGAAGTGGACGAAGCACGACGAAATGAAGAAGTCGATCAACGCGCTCAGGCCGAAAGTCTGAATGCGGTAGATCATCAGCTCGCGGCCCTCGTTGTTGACCGATGCAACCTTGAGCTGGTTGAGCCGTTTGACGTCCCTGACCAGTTGGATCATGTCGGGGAAGGGCTGCGACTGGGCGTAGACGAACTGCCTGAAGTCATCGACAGAAAACGAGCGCTTCTCGTAGAAAATGACGCGCGCCAGATAATCCTTGAGCGAGAGTTTGCCCCCCTCGTAGGTGTCATACGTCAGGTGATGCCGCTCCTCGATCTCAGCGTAGTCGAGATGGAAGGTTTCAGCGGCTCTCTTGCGCGCGCCGTGGTCCCAGCCATTGGTCAGCAGCACGCCACCGATATCGACAAACAGGGTCGTGACAGGCATCGAAGCTCTTTTCCGCTAAATGGCGTCCTTGATGGGCTGATTTTAGCGACTGATGTGAATGGAGCCAATAAAACAGGGTGTCCCTGACGCGCCGGGACACCCTGTGCCGAATGAAGGCTGCTGCAAGACCTAATCGGGGTTCAGCGGCGGCCCCAGCAGACTCATGTGATGTTTCTCGAAGATTGCCGCCAGCACCGCCCGATCCGGCGCGCCGCTGCGCGCGACTGGCCCCATCTCTTCATAGAAACGGTTCCCGCCGCCGGGGGTGTAGACGACGATTACCTCGCCGGGTTCGTCGGTCAGGTTGAGGAAGCAGTGCGGAATTGTGGAGGGCAGGTAGGCGAAACCGCCTTCGTCGAGATAGAAAATCTCATCGCCAATCCGAAGTTTGAATCTCCCTTTGAGGACATGGATCGTTTCTTCCTGCAAGTGGTGAACATGCAGCGGCGGCCCGCCATGCGGCGCGACGCCCACGATAAAATAATCGAACGCCCCGCCGGTATCGTCGCCTGTGACCTTGAAATTGAGGTCCCGACCGGGGCCAGACTTGAGCAGCTTTCCTTCGCCGGGAGCTAACACGATGTACTGAGACGTCACCATTTTTGTCAGCTTTCACTTGCAAAGTGAACGATGCTTTGGTACATTCCATATAATAAGTACCCTAATCATATCTGTCAAGAGGCTTATAATCAGGTGGCTAATCACTCTCCTGTCCACATCGCCCCCGACTTTGACGCGCTTTATCCGACTGCAAGCGCTGCGGCGACCGAGTCAGCCATGAATCTGGTATTAACTGCGGATTTGATGGTCAAACGTATCACGACGCTGCTTCAACCGTTTGACCTCACACCGGCATCTGGCCTGGTGCTGAGTATTCTGGCCGACTCTGATGGGCCGGTTGCGCCTAATCAGATTGCAGACCGACTCATCATCAGCCGCGCGACCGTGACGGGCTTAATCGACTCGCTTGAACGCCGCGCCTACGTCACCCGCAGCCCCTCACTGACTGACCGGCGGATGGTTCTCATCGAGGTTACGACGAAAGGGAGACAGGTTGTCCAGGCATTTCGACCGGTTGTGCATCAGTACGAGAAGGCATGGTTCGAGGTGCTTAGCGCTCAGGAGCAGGGACAGTTTATCGACATGCTTCACCGCTTGCAGGCCCGCTTCCATGAGGCTGATTGAGTTGTGGTTGGCCTGTATCCTGGCGGTCAGGTTGAAGGGGCTTGCCCCGGCGCGACCTGAATGACCGCGCCCCACGGCAGGTAGTGGCTGGTAAAGACGTCGGCATGGAGCAGGTTGCCATCGCGGTCGAGCACTTTGCGCGTCACGGTCACGTCCTTGCCTTCGGCGGCCCAGTCAACCTGAAGTGACTGCCCCGGCTTGAAGTTCGGGTTGACTTCGTACTGAGTCGGCGCGGGCGGCCTGACGTTGCTCACAACCGGCCCTTCCTTGACGACCTGACGGCCCGGATTGGTGCTGTAGAAACGGAACTGAACGGCGTTGCTGCTCGGAAAAACGGACGTCTCAATCAGCAGCGCGTAGTCGGTGTCGTTGAGGAAGCGCATATCGAGGTCGGGCGTGTAGATGGCCGCGTCCATGCCGATGCCTTCGCCCGCGCGATAGTAGCCGACGTCGTAACCGTGGGCGTAGCGCTCCAGAATCGGATAACCGGCGTAGAAGGCGGCCTGAAAAGCCGTCGTGCTGACCTGACAGACGCCGCCGCCGACACCATCGATGGTGCGCCCGCCGACAATCACCTTGCCGGAGACGAAACCGGCCTCAGGGCTGATGTCGCCGACCCACTCGTTGAACGAAAACTCCTCGTGTGGCCCGACGATGATGCCATTGAAGCGGCTGGCGGCCTGAGCGATGTTGTCGCGCCGGGGCTGCGTCGAGCCGGTGAAATAGGTCGTGGCCTGCGAGACCATCGCCGTGATGCCGACTTCCGCGCCGGTTATGCCCTCATGATAGGTTGCCAGCGTGTAATCGAAGGCCATGTTGACCGTGCGCGCGCTCAGGTCGAACGCTGCCTGCTGCATCCGCGCCAGCGTCTGCGGGACGTTGAGCTGCCGTCCCTGCACCGACGGCTGAATGACCTGAAGCTGATTTGTCTTTTCGTCGAAGCTGAAGCGCGCGTCTTTCGGCGTGGTCAGCAGGCCGGGCGCAAGCTGGTTCAGATAGGCGCTGAAGGCCGCCATGTCGATGTCAATGTCGTAGCTCTGCGTGCCGTCGCCGTTGTCGATCAGCGAAGGCTTGAGCAGTCGGGCGATCTGGTCAATGCTGGCTGTCCACGGGCCGAGCGCCTCGCCGTTCGGGTTGTCCGCCACCAGTTGCAGCGGCGCGGACAGGGCGATTTTCGCCTTATTGGCGGCGGCCTGCGCGTCCCAGATTTGCGGGCGCGTCTCGTCGATGACCAGCGGGACTTCTTCGCCGCTGTTGAGCTGCGCGATGGTGTCGTTCAACCGTTCGAGCGTCGCCAGAATGTTGACAGTGCGCCCGACCTGACTGGGCGTGGCGAGCGCGTCCGTCCCGTTGAGGATCAGCACCGCGTTCTGCGCCTGCCGGTTGATGTCTTTCGCAATCGCTTCCAGCTTGCTCACGGCGATATTCTGATCGTAATGGATCGTCGGCACGATGTCGTGACCGTTGAGCCACATCAGCATCTGATCGACGATGTCGAAGACCAGATTGCCGCTGTGTCCGGCGGATACCGCTTCGACGGCAGTTTTCTGCGCGTCGAAGGTCACGCCCAGATCGCCTGCTGTCAACTGCCAGAATTTATCGCCGTCGCGGAAGGTGAAGACGGCATCCCTGTCGTAGGTGAAATGGCTGTCGAGCGCCTTTTGCGCCTGCTCTGCCGTCATGCCCGTCAGGTTGACGCCGTAGGCTGAGACGCCGGGGATGATCTTGCCGTGATAGGCGATCTCAAACAGGCCGACGGCAATCGTCAGCACCAGCACCAGCAGGATGACGCCGCTCAGAAACAGAATCGGCAACCGGACGAACCACGGACTTGGCCCATCGCGCCGGGACTGTGGTGAATTTATGTTGGCCGGGATAGAGGTCATACCAGTCGTCCCCGTAACCTGATGTTCTTGTCGTCCGCAGGGCCGCAGTTATTCGTGCCTTATGAAATGCTGACCGGTTAGCGGATTAAATGGTTCAGGCGCGTTCCGATGCCTGAATTTACATCTTTCGGTGGTTATCTTATCACACGACTCAGGCATCGGGAGTCGTATCTTCCGGCTCGGTCGCTTCCGGCGTAGCATAGTCGGGGAAGATCAGCGGATCAGGCAGCGTCTTGAGCGCGGCGGTGCTCATGTGGATGCCGTTGACGGTCAGGCTGGCAAGGACGTCCGGCAGCAGGGCGCGGATTCGAGTGGCATCTCTGGAGGTCGTGCTGGCGTTACAGACCACCAGCTTATCCTGCCCCGGCAGCGCGACCGCCAGCACAATTGTCCGGCTGCCGTCCTTGTCGCTCAACAGGTAGTAGGCGGCATCGTGACCGTCCCAGTCAAACGCGACCGTCTCGCTGACGTTGGCCGTGCCGGTATAGCTTGGTAAATGGGAGATGTGGTCGAGTACCGACCAGGCCAGGTTCTTCTTGGTCGGTCTGGGATAGGCGATGTGATCCATTTCAGGGACGAAGATGTAGACCAGCAGCCCTTCAGGCGTGTTGCTCTGAACAAGGCCAGCGTGTTCGGCCAGCAGAATGCCGTACTCGTTCGAGATCGCCTGCCAGCCGGGGGGCGTCATCACGCTGATTTTGACATTTTCGCTGGTGACATGCGCCCAGGAATCGACCGTCGGGCTGAGGTCGGGTGTGACCTCTGCCGTCGCCGTTGGGCTAACTGCCGAAGTTCTACACCCCGCGAAAATCAGGACTGCTAAGAGAAGCCACCGCGTCATTTTGTCCGATAATCATCCAGCCGGGCGGTCGTTTAGGGGATTTACTGAAAGCGCTTTCCCATACTACCATGCCGAGCCAGAGGGAAAAGAAATGCTAAACATCTTCTCATTCAGTCAACAAGTTATTAATTTATGGCTGACGAATAAGGCGCTGGCGCAGCATTCCAGCAATCCAGCGAATTTCATGGATCTTCAACAGCGTCGCCAGCGCGAGGAAAACGGCCAGGCTGACTCCGCCCGCTGCGCCGACGATAACCAGCTCGTCGATCAGCCGCCCGCTGGCGAAACGCTGCGTCAGCGCCGGTGTCAGCGCCCAGCCGACCGCGCCCATGATGAAGGCGGCGAGGGCGCTTTTGCCGAAGGTCAGCAGCAGCCGTTGACCGCCGAGGCCCTCGATTCGCCGCGAGAGGAAATAGGCCGAGAGTGCTGCATGGGTGATCTGCTTCATGCTGTCGGCGATCATCAGGCTGAACAGTCCGGCGTGCGGCAGCAGCACGACCGCCGTGACCATGTAGACGATCAAGCTGACGAGGCCGATCAGCGCCGGAGTCAGCGTGTCCTGCCGGGCGTAGAAGGCGTAAACCAGCAGCAGATCGAGCGCGGCGAACGGCAGGCCGAACAGATACAGCCGCAGCGCCATGACCGTAATCACCGTGTCTTTGGCGAGAAACGCGCCGTGCTGAAACAGCAGCGCGACAATTGGCGTCGCCAGCACGAACAGGCCGATGGTCGCCGGGAGAATCAGCGAGGACGCCAGCCGCAGGCCGTGACCGAGCGTGTCCTTGAAGGCGCGGTTGCCGTCCGCCGTTGTCAGCGCCGCCTGTCGCGCCAGCGTCGGCAGGATGGCGATGCTGATGGCGGTGGCGACTAACCCCTGTGGAAACTGGATCAGCGTCGTCGCCCAGCCCATGTAGCCAATGCTGCCCGCGCCGGTCTGGCTGGCAATGTTGTAACTGAACGGACGAATGAGCAGCGTGTCCATAATCAGCGAGAACATGACTGGCGCGTACAGGCGGCCAATCTGCCGGATCGCCGGATGTCGCCAGTTGAAGCTGAAGCGCAGTTTGCCGCCGCGCAGGCCGGGAATCTGGAGCGCAAGCTGCACCAGTGAACCGACCAGCCAGCCTGCCGCCGCTGCCATGATGCCCCACTCCGGGCGCGCTGCCCCCCAGTGAACGGTCAGGCCATCGAGCGCCGTGGTCACGACCGGCTTCGGCACAAAGGCCACCGTCATGATGACGATGCTGGCGTTGAAAGCCGCGCCCGCGAAGGCGGGCCAGGTGAACGAGCGCAGCGCGTACAGCGTCCCGCTCAGGACGGCGAACAGGCACATGAAAATCAGCGCCGGGCCGGTCAGCCGCAGCAGGTGGACGGCCAGATCGAGCGTGGCGGCGCTGAAGCCAGAGCCGCCCGCCAGCCGCACGACGGTCGGCGCGAACAGCTCCAGCACCAGAATCAGCACGGCCAGAATCACGCCGACGAGGCTGAGAAGGATCGAAACCAGTTTCCAGAGCGCGTCGCGGCCTTCCTTCGTCACGATCTCGCTCAGGACGGGGATGAGCGCGCTGCTGACGTTGCCGCCGATCAGCAGGTCATAGAAGGCCAGCGGAATGCTGGTGGCGACCTCGAAAGCGTCGATAGCGCTGCCCGCGCCGATCAGGTTGGTCAGGGCGATCTCGCGCGCCAGCCCGAGGACGCGGCTGGCGACATTGCCGAGCGCCAGCACGCCGGTCGCCCGCGCAACTCCGGCATTGGTCTCGGCTTGCGCCGCGAGACGGGCTTCTTCCTCGCCGCCGCCGACTACTTCCGGCAGGGCGTCAGGGTATCCAGTCTCGATCTTCGTTTGACTCAATCGCCGTGGCCTCGTCTGGTCTGACGCACTAAGCGACTAAGCATAGCACACGATTCGCAGCGCGAGGACGGTCAGCGGACGGCGGTGGCATCCGTTGGCGACATACGGTATTTTTAACCGAGGTATCGTTGAGGATAGGCATTCTTATTGAGGCGCCACAGGTTTCACATGGTTTCGCGGCGAACGAATCACACAATGAACGCTCTCGCGGTTCAAGATGAAGCCTTCCATAGCTGGTATCGTTTTGTCCTTTCTTATCCCGCGCATCTTGTACGTGACTATTTGGATAGATTCAATGCAGATTCGAGTTCTGTTGTGCTTGATCCATTTTGCGGTACGGGGACTACGCTGGTGGAATGCAAAAAGCTCGGAATCTCGAGCATCGGCATCGAAGCTAACCCGATGGCCTATTTTGCAAGTCAGGTTAAAACAGATTGGGATTTAGAGGCCGATAGCCTTATTGAGTATGCCAATGCTGTTGCGGACAGCGCCCGAAGTAAACTGCTGGAGCAGGAAATAGACGATGATTGGCTGCAACCGCCATCTCGAATCGAAGCACTGATTAAGCAGAAATCATTAAAAGCTTTCCCTGATAAAACGAATAAGCTTCTTCTCGATAATTCCATTAGTCCTTTACCATTGCATAAAGCATTAGTTCTTTTGGAGCAAATAGAACACTATCCCGATCAACGCTTTTACTCACAGGCTCGTCTAGCGCTTGCGTCGGCAGCGGTTGGGTCGTTTAGTAATTTACGTTTTGGCCCTGAGGTCGGTGTCGGAACTATCAAGCATGATTCGCCCGTAATTGAGCCGTGGTTACGGACTATGGGTAACATGGCCCGTGACATTGCGAATCTCGAAGAAGAACATTCTGTGAGTTCAATCGTGCATTGCGCTGATGCAAGACGGGTAGGGCAGCTTTTAGAACCCGCTGCGATTGACATTGTGATTACATCACCGCCTTATCCGAACGAGAAAGATTACACACGTATCACGCGGCTTGAAACGGTGCTGCTGGGCTTTGCTGATGACCGTGCGAGCCTGCAAGCGCTCAAACGCAAGCTGCTTCGCTCGAACACACGGAATGTCTACAAAGGGGATAATGACGATTTATGGGTTAAGCAATATCCCTCGATTCAACGTATTGCCGATGAAATTGAAGACCGACGAATTGCGATGGGTAAAACGAGTGGATTTGAAAAACTTTATGGGAAAGTAACAAGGCTTTATTTCGGCGGTATTGCTCGACATCTCGCGGAACTCCGGCCCGCTTTAAGGCCGGGCGCTCAACTCGCTTACGTCGTGGGCGATCAAGCCTCGTATCTGCGCGTTACAGTTCGTACCGGACAGCTTATTGGAGAGATTGCTGAGACACTGGGATACGAAGTGACTGATATTGATCTTTTCAGAACTCGTTTCTCGACTGCAACTAAAGAACAGCTCCGAGAAGAAGTCCTGTTGCTTAAATGGCATGGGTAAAGGAGTGATATAAGTGCCGAGTAACCGAGAAGTTGGGGCTTACGCTGCTATATTTTCTCAAATATTTCACGATCGGTATAGAGAGGGCAGTGAAGAGGTTCGCTTCGACCGGCAGGAGATTAGCACGACCGCTGAAACTTTAAATATTTCTGTTCCTAAGAACTTAGGCGATGTGGTCTATTCATTCAAGTTCCGGCGGGATTTTGAAGATGAACAGATGCGCGCAACTCAGCATGACGGTAAAGTTTGGATGATTTATACGCTCTGTAAATCGTTATACGCATTTGTATTGAAATACCCGCTTGAACTACGACCGAATCCGAATTTGACAAGGATTAAGATTCCACAGGCAACGCCGAGTATTGTGGCACGGTATGCTATGGACGATGAACAGGCGCTACTTACCCGCCTTCGCTATAACCGACTCATTGATATATTTACAGGGGCTACCTGCTATTCATTGCAAAATCATCTGCGAACGAGCGTGAGAACGGTTAATTGCCCCGGCAAACAGGTTGAAACCGATGAGATATATGTAGGTGTCGATAAATCTGGCGTCCAGTATGCTTTCCCTGTCCAGGCCAAGAATCGAAACGACAAGATCGGGCTTCAGCAGATTGAGGATGATATGCTTCTCTGCGATAACCGGTTTCCAGATTTGCTTTGTCGCCCGATAGCGGCACAGTTTTTTGAGGACGTAATCGCACTTTTCGAGCTTCGACGTGATGGTGATCGCATGGCAATCGCTAATGAGCGCCACTATCGTTTAGTTCAGCCGGATGAATTGACTTCAGACGATCTGTTAAGTTATAGAACAGGCCTCGTACTCGATTAGCAAAAAAGTTGAGCGAAGCAGGTAGGATTATCTGACGCCGAGACAAACCATCATCCCATTCCGACACCTTCACTATCGTTTCGGGCGGCGTCGGTTAAAATGGGGCTGACGGTGATTGACAGAATTGGGAACTTCGCCCATGACTCTGGCTCGCGCGCTCGCCCTGATGATCGCTCTCTCGACGTTGACGGCCTGCGCTGCTAACAACCTTGCCCCGACGCCGACGCCCGCCGGATACAGCCCCGCCACCAGCCCGACTCGCTGGGAGCGCAGCCCCTCGGCCATCGTCTTTCGCGCCGACGTGACCGGCGGCAATCAGGATGAGTTTTATGCGCGCAGCGAGACGCCGTTCTGCACCATCTACGGCGATAATCGTATTGTCTGGACGAACGAGCTGGGGCCGTCGAATATTCAGGTCCTCTACGATCAGTTGCCGGACGACCGAATCAAGCTGTTCGTCGATTCGCTCACCCTGAGTGAACGTATCTACGACTATCCCTCGCAGGCCCGGCTTGCCGTGCCGCGCTCGAATAAACCGTCGGTCGAGTTTATGGATCTGAACGTCGATGGTAAGCCGTTCGTCACCGATGCCTTTTCTGGCTGGGATTACAACTACTATCAGCGCATCCTCAACCGCTGCCGGACGATCAGCAGCGCGCCGGTGCTGTTCGAGGCAGCAGCGGGTTGGCTTTCGGTGCGCCCGACTGACTATAACGGGCAGATGCCGATGATCCTCTGGGACGCCAGCGCATCCGGCCTGAGCCTCGCCCGGATCGCCGCCGGGACACAGCCCCGCTGGCTGACCGGCACTAACGTCCCGATCCTCTGGAACATCCTGACCTCATCGCCGGCTGCGGTCCAGCTTTTAGAGGACGATCAGGCGTACCAGATCGCGCTGCAAGTCCCCAACGTCACCCGCGATTCGCCGCCCGCGCCCGGCTCCCCTGAAGTGACCGCGCAGCCGTAAACGATCAGCCTGAAAAAAACGTCAATCCATCGGCGCGTTTGGCGACGATAGACTATGCTAGGGACTATCCATTCTTCGGGATCGACGCATGGCCTGTTCGCGCCGCTCGAAGGCCGATCACCTTCACCTTTCAGCCCATCCTTTATGGCCCTGTGGAGCGCGCAATGGATTTGTATCTGCAACCTCAAGGCTTCCTCGGCACGGGCGCGAGTTTGCTCGCCGACCTGACGCTGCTGGCTTATCTCTTTCTGCTCGTTCCGGCCATGCTGGTAGGCTACAGCTACGCCCGTCGCGGCAAGCACCGGCCCAATCACCGCAACATCATGATGAGCATCACCGCCATCAACTGGCTGCTGATCCTCTTCCTGATGATCGTCGCTTATCGTTTCGACGTGGCTGAAAACATTGCCGCGCATCCGACTAATCCGCGCTATCTGCTCCCGGCCATTCACGGCCTCCTCGGCCTGACTGCGCAGGTGCTGGCAACTTACGTCATCTACCGGATGCTGCGTGAAGATTTCCTCGTCGGTCGGGCGATGCGGCGCGGCGAGCCGAATCAGGCGCGCTTCTGGTTCCGCCAGGCCAAACCCGTGATGCGGGTCGTCCTCATCCTCTGGCTGGCAACCAGCCTGATCGGCATCTTTAACTACCTGTTTCGCTACGACATCCTGCCCCCGGTGCTGGCGCAGAACCCGTCTGCCGCGCCCGCTCTGACGCCCGAAGCGACGCCAGAGATCAACGGCCCGCTGGCGACCGAGGCCGCCGCGCCTGTCGAGACGGCTAAGGCTCCGCTGGCGACCGAAGACTCCTACAGTGACGACGATTACGGCTTCGGCGATGCTGCGTCGGACGCCGACTCGCTCGATTCACCGACCGCAACCGAAGACTCCTACAGCGACGATGACTACGGCTTCAACGACGCCGCGTCGGACAACGCCGCCAGTGACGATCACGGCGGCAGTCGCGGTAACGATAACAGCGGTCGCGGCGCGGGCGGTGACGGCTGATCGTGAAGTGAGTTGTTGTACAATGGTCGCCCAGTCACGCGCTTCTGCGCGAGGATCGTGACAGGGAATGACCCTGTTCGTAACCTCAGCCAGCTTCTAGCTGGCTTCTTTTTGCTTGCCGGATGGCTTTCAGCCTCCGGCAGTGATGAACGCCATGCGTCAGCCAGCCTGTTCTTCTGACCCTGCTGCTGCGCGCCTTCCAGCATCAGTGATCGCTGCCTGGCCTTACCCTCGACCTGAGCTGGATTGCTGCCGTTTGACCGTCGGTACTTGCGGCCAAATGGACTTATTTCCGCCCTTTTCGGCCCGCCTTCACTTGACACAGAGCGATGCTGAAAGCAGGCCGACAAAGCATACTTGTTGAAGGATGAAACAGGAATAGATGCTTTGCTCAACCTTCGATCATTCAGGCATAATAAAGGAGTTTATCGACATCGACAAAGGGTTATCCTGTGGTTCTGATTCCCGGTCAGGAGCCGTCATCTGATCCCTATCCTTACCCCGTACATGCGCGCTCTGGCTGACGAATACCCTGTCGGCAATATCAGCCGCAACCGGAATGGTTGATCCAGAATCGCGCTCAGGATTTGCAAAAGCGGATTCGTGGGATCGTTATTCGGTCGGTCGACGCACATCCCTATAACTGCATGGGCATGATTTTCGCGTCAAGGCGGGCATGGATTGAGATAGACTATATTTACGATCTGTTGCATCATGATGGCTATATCAGAATTGAACGCAAGCGGGTTCAATCTGGTGGCCTGGTTATTTACAGCCGCGATAACGAACCAACGCATGTTGGCATCGTAATGGATGTAGCGCGAGTTGGTGCGCTGGACAACATGCAAGTCTTGAGCAAGTGGGGCAAGGATGCCGAGTTTATGCATGGCATCGATCAGGTTCCAGCCGTTTTTGGTAGGCCCGTTGAGTTTTATACGGACAGGCATCAACATGAGCATATCAACCTCTGAATTGCTCGATTGGGTCGAGAGTACCGAATTTGACGCCGAGATGAGCGCCTTGAGCAGCTATCGGTCTTTTCTCGCTGCGCTGGTGAGCGATGCAACGGTGCTTGAATTACTCCACCAGTTGCGTGGGAGTTCCAGCCTGCAAATTCGGGTTCTGGAGCGTTTACAGGCGTTCGTGGATGCTGAAAAAACAGCGGGACAGGCGCGATTTGCCGATGTGCCAATTGCCACTTATCTCTACGTTCTGGGTGAAACAACACCGCAGAAGGCACGTAAGCTAGCGCAGCAGGTGGCGCTGCTGCCGACACTCTGGTGGTCGCAGCAGCTTGCGGACGAACAGCTCGAAACTCTGACCTGACTGACCTCGCTAATCTGACATCGTGATAGCTCAAACGCGCTTACCGGCGCGTTTTTGTTTGTCATCGCTATCTGCGGTAGCGCGCCCAACCGGGCGCGTTTTTATTGGTCGAAAGGAGCCTCGATGATCGTATCGACGCTGGAAGCGGTGCTGACCGCCGACCTCAGCGACTTCACGACCGGCTTGCAGCAGGCAGATCGGCTGCTGGCCGACGTGGCCGAACGGATGAGCGCACGGCTTCAGGGGATTGGCGCGTCGGCTCCCGGCGCGGACGGCGTGACCGGCCTGCTGCCGCCCTCGACCACAATCCCCGGCGCTGGCGGCGTGGCCGATTCGCTTCGTGACCGGATAGGGCAGGGAATCGGCGCAGCGGCGGGCGGCGAGCAGGGGCCCTTCTCGGCGGTGATCCCGCTTGCGCCGGAACTGGTTGTTGACACCAGAGCGCTGGCCGAGCAGATGCAGCGCTTCGTCGATGTCGCGGCGGCCTCGAAACTGTTCAAGGCGACGATGCTGGCGGATGTGACCGTGCTGGCGAACAGGATCAACCTCGACCGGTTGCTTGGCTCGGTCACGTCGGCTGTCGACTCGCTTCGGGTCGGCGCCAGTCTGGCGGCAGGGTCGAGCGGCACTTTCCCGACCTTCGCCAGCGGCGGCCTGATGGCGCATGAAGGGCTGGCTTATCTGCACCCCGGCGAGCGCGTCCTGACGGCTTCCCAGACGCGCGCTTATGACGGCGGGATGGCAGGGCGCGGCTCGGTGATCGTCAACGCTTACGGCGAATCCCCTTATGAGCTGGCGCGGATAATCGACCGGGCGCGCGCCGAGATTGGAGACTGAGGATGGCGAACAACACGCACAGCGCCCTGACCGGCGCAGAACTGCACGTCCCCGGCTACGTCCAGACCAGCGATCCCGGCGCGGTCGGCGCGGGCAGGCTGTGGGTCGATACGACGCTTGGCGCCGGTCAGTGGGCGATCAAGCTGCGTAAGGCCGACGATAGCGGCTGGGAATATGGCGCGTATCTCGGCACGGATGTCCACATCAGCACGGCCAGCCGCCCGACGCTCACGCTCGACGACAGCGCCGGAGCGTCGCTGCTCGGTCGCGTCGCCTTTGCGTCAAGCGGGACGTCGAAAATGTCGATCACCTATGACCTCAGCGCTGACCAGCTCAAGGTCTGTGACGATCCCAACAGCGCCATTCGCCTGTGGCTGGATCGCGCGACCGGTAAGCTGACGGTTGGCGGCGAGGCGAACGTGGTCGGCGACCTGAATCACGACGGTTCCAGCGTCGGCTTTTACGGCGCTGCGCCTGTCGTCCGACCGGCTTACGCCGCGCCGTCCGGGACGATCAGCCGCGCCTCGCTCAATACCGGCACAGCCAGCCTGAGCAACGTTGCTCAGGCGGTCGGCGCGCTCATCACTGACCTGCGCGCCGTCGGCCTGCTCGCCTAGTCGGGAGCGCTGCCGCGCTGCGCTCGGCCTCTCTCCTTTTCTCGGCTCTCGGTTCTCGGTTCTTCTTGAGGAGCGCTTCATGTCCTTTCAATTCACGTCCGACAACTGGCCCGCTTTTCAGGCCACCATCAATACCGCGCTCGGCGCGTCGCTCGACATCAACGCCGATGCCGCCAATGCGATTGCCGCGCAGGGGGCGCAGCAGGACTTCATCCTCAACAATGCCCTGTCGATGTTCTCCAACCTGATCTGGCTGCGCAGCCTCATCAGCGGCTTCGACCCGACCGACTCGCGCGCTGATCTCGTTAAGGCGGCCATCAACGCTCTCGCCCTCGGCTGGCCCGGTGCGATGGAGCCAGTCGAATGACGGCGCAGGAACGGCTGACCGCTTTCAAACGGGCGCTCACTGCCGCCAGCGCGGAATTTGGCGTCCGCCTCGCCATCGTCCAGCAGATCGGCGCGGTCATCCTTGATGAGCCGACGCTCGGCTACGTCCTCGCTGACACCGTTCCTGAGTCGGGGAGTGAGGTTGGTGAAGCGGAGAAAGTGGGAATCAATGGCCCGACCTGACCTCGCTCGCTGGCACTTCGCCATCGACTGGGATGCCGACGGCGATTGGGACGACCCCGGCGAGGACGTCACCGAGTACGTCCAGTCGGCGCAGTGGCGGCTCGGAATGCATCAGCCGTGGCAGCTCACTGCCGACGAAACCACCTGTGTGCTGACGCTTGTCAACGCCGACCGCCGCTTCTCGCCCGAATACAGCGGGTCGCCGCTCTACGGCCAGTTGCTCCCGCAGCGGCGTATTCGCATCAGTGCCGAAGCGCCGGTCATGCTCGACGACGGCGTGACGCAGGCCGTTGACAGCGGCGGTAATTTGCTCATGACCAACGCGGTCATTCTCTGGACAGGCTGGATTTCCAGCATTGCCCCCGCGCCGATGCAGCACGCCGGGCCGTTCCTGACCACCATCACTGGCGTCGGCGCTGCCGCGTTCCTCAAGGCGACGGCGCTCAACCTGCCGCTGTTCGAGAACGTCAGGGCGGAAACGCTGATTGCCGCCATTTTCGAGCGCGCGACCTTTCCGCCGTCGGCGTTGGGCGGTAGCGCCTGGGCTATCGGCATCGTCGGGCGGACGGAGATCGGCCAGACGACCGCCATTGGCAGCGCCAGCGCCTTCTATGCGCTTGAACCGGGGCTGGTCACTTACGCCTACGCCGGGGACAACTGGGATCGCTTCGCCAGCGCCTACGACGGGCTGGTGAGTGTGGTACAGGCTGAACGGGGTCGCCTGTTTTTCGGGCGCGATGGTCGGGCGATCTTCTGGAATCGCCGCCACCTTCAGACCCATCGCGCGACCGAGGCGCTTTACGATGACTCGATGCAGGGGCTGACTTACAGCTACGGCGCTGATGTCATCAACGACGCGCGGGTGACGATCTATCCACGCGCCTTGAGCGCCACCAGCGCCGAAATCCTCTGGCAGCTCGACCAGCCGTTGACCCTGCGCGGCGGCGAAACGCGCCAACTGCGCCTGCGTTATGCGGCTGCCGACGGTCAGCAGGTCGCGGGGCGCGGCGTCACTGCGCCGAACAGCGGAGACGGCTCGCTGGCCTTTTCCAGCGGCAGCGCCAGCGTGGCGAAGTTCGAGGCCGACGCCCGCAGCGCGGTCATTACGCTCAGGAACGACAGCGCCGCGCGCGATTGCGTCGTGGCGACCATCAGCGTCAAAGGGCAGAAGCTGACGAGTTGGAACGCGCAGGAAGTCAGCCTGATCGATCCATCGAGTATCGCCGCTTACGGACGTCAGATCGAGCGCGTCGATGCTCGTCTGCTGGCGGACGCTGCTTTTGCGCGCAGTGTCGCCTGGTCGCTGCTCGTCGAGCGCAAGCAGCCGCGCGGCATGGTTCGCGCGCTCCGGCTGATGAACCGTGATGCCGCTGCGCTCGGCGAGCTGCTTTATCGGACGATGGGCGACCGTCTGACCGTCCGCGAGACACAGACCGCTGTCGATAGCGATTACATTGTTGTCGGTGAGGCGCACGACTGGCGCGAAGGCGGACGCCGTTACAGCGCGACGCTCTCGCTGGAGCCGGTTCCGCCTTACGCTGCCTGGCTGATTGGTGTCGTGGGGCGCAGCGCCATCGGCCAATCGACCATCGTCGGCTTCTAAAGTGACTTGATCCACCCGCGTTCTTCCGTCGAGGCTGATAGATCATGCCTGCCGTAAAGTTCCAGATTGGCTCAAACGACCATCAAAATCGGCCTGCCAGCGACCAGATAAGGAGTCCCCATGACTTACGCCGCTATTGCCGACGTCGCCCTCGGCGACCTGATTGACGAAACGACCTTCAACCAGTTGCTGGCGAACCTGCGCGCGCTCTACAATGCGCCGTCGGGCGCGATTTCACTCGACCTGCCTTCCGATAAAACGGTCAGCAGCGGCGGCGCGTTTGCCGACATCGACAGCGCGAACCTGTCGATCACCCTGACCCTCGATGCGGCGGCGGACGTCCTCATCGGCTTTCAGGGATCGTTCGTCAGAACCAGTTCTAACACGACCACGCTGTACTTAAACGCTGCGTTGGACAGCGTCGCGCTTCAGCCGAACGATGGTCTGGTCGCTCTGGAAGTCGGCTCGCAGACCAATCCACAAACCCTCGGTTTCGTTTACCTTGCCACCGACGTCCCGGCGGGCGCCCACACCTTCCGGGTGCAGTGGAAAGTGGTCGGCAGCGCGACCGGCATCAAGCTGTTTGCGGGCGCGGGGACGTCGAATGCCGACCTGCACCCGCACTTCTTTGCGAAGGTCGTCTGATCGGTTTCGGCGTGTCCGCCATGAGCGCAGTCCAGCAAACCAGCTTGAATGAGAGGAAAAATAATGGAGATGATTCACGTCTTGATGTTCATCGTTGTCGTCGAGGCGCTGATAATTATTGCGCTGCTCTTGCTGGTCTTCGGGCAGGGCAGGCAGCTTGGCAGCGCCTATCCGGCGGACATCAAAAGCGTGCTTGGCGCGCTGGCCGGGTTAGCCGTCTTTTTCGCCGCGCAGTCGCCGACTGCGCTCGATGATCGTGTTGTCACGACCGTTTTGCTGCCGGTCTTCAGGCTGCTCGGCATCGACGTCACGGCGCCGATGAACGCTGATCCGCCGCCGCCGATCTGACGGTTGTTCAGCCGCCTGCGGGAAAGCGCCCCGGTCAGCCCGACCGGGGCGCTTTGAGCCGCTCTGCCGGTCGGCGCTTGCCCCGGCGATTGGATCTACCCCCTTGTCGAGATAAGCGAATTTTTATTATGATCTTAGTGTTCAAATGGGTCGCTCATCATGCTGAACACACGTCGGAATCGGCCAGTTTCCCTGCCTGGCTGCTGCGTGTATGATACAGGGCAATCGCATCAAAATCGCAGCTCAGGCTATAAAAGGTCATGAGGGTTTG
>CAZZAO010000108.1:0-13842 GCA_964652205.1 uncultured Anaerolineaceae bacterium
GTTTTGCCCGGTCGCTGCTGACGCCGGTCGCCCCTGCCCCTCGCTCTTTTTTCGTTTCTACTCCCCTAACCCTACCTCGATCCCAATCCCATTATAATGGCTGTACCCTGCCCCATTTCGAGGCGCGCACTTCGGTTGTACAGCTCATGGTTTTTCTGACTTATCGCTCATAACGTGCCACTCATCACTACCTTCTTGCTACCCGACTGCGCTAGAATGATGTCCTGTGTCCGACTGTTCTAGCCCGGAGCGTTATTCATGTTTGCCTTCAACGCGAAGTTACGCGCAAGCCTGTTGTGCCTGCTGCTGATCGTCTTTAGCGCCTGCGAATACGCTCCGGCCCCGACCAGCACGCCGCTGCCGACTGCAACCTATACGGCTTCGCCGGTTCCCACTGCCACCAGAGAAGTGACCGCCACGCCAACGCCTGTCGCCACCGCGACCACCGAAGGCGGCGCATCGACCGAAGCGACCTCAGCCAGCACATCGACCGGCGCGGCGCTCACCGGCCACGTCACCGTCTCATCGACGCGCATCCGCAACACGCCGTCGATTCGCGGCAAGATGGTCGGCCAGCTTAAGCGCGACGATCCAGTGATTATTCTCGGCGTCACCGATGACCACGGCTACCTGCTGATTGAATCAGCAGACGGCAGCATCACAGGCTGGACAGCCAAACAGTCCATCGCCCTCGATGATCCGCTGGCGGATATTCCGTTTGCAACACCGGCAGCCTGACCCAACCGCACAGAAAGCAGCTTTCATGGCGATTGACACTATCGTTGACCTTGCCTGCGTCCCCAAAGAAACTCTGGGGACGCAGGGCATCCTCGACCGCCTTAAGGCGCGCGACCGCGCCAATACGGTCATTCAGCTTTACCGCGACGGCAGCGACTCTCGACCGCCGAGCGAAATGGGCTTTGAGCTGTCGCGCAACCTGCCCGACGGCAGCGAAGAGACGCGCGTCGTCATCGTTCAGGACATGCTCGACGAGGCCGCCGAACTCGACCCGCTGGCCTCATACTGCGAAGGCTGCCCGGCCAACCTGATCGGACGTCCATTCGGCTGCATGAATTTCGTCCAGTATCCGCTTTCCGCCGAAGGAGAAGTCTGGTTGCTCAAGCAGCTTCCATCGCCAGAGGAGCCGCTGCCCTGGCTGCTGCTTCGTCAGGCCGTCGCGGAGATGGGCTACGAGGGCCAGAGCGTCGAGCCGCTGCGGGCCAGCGAAAGCTACTTCGCCGACCCGAATGGCTTCGTCCGTGGATTGGGCGAGTTTCAGGTTTCGACCAATCAGGTCTTCGAGATGCTGTTCATGCTCGGCCACATTCAACCCGCCCACGCCGGAATCCTGCTGCTGTTCTTCAACGCCATCGACCGCAGCATTGAGGCCGACGTGCTGACCGAAGTCCTCAACCGTACCGCGCCAACCGAGGCGCTGCGCGCTCGCCATCCGTTCAGGCACGCCGCCGAGCCGAACGACGACCGCACCACGTCCGACCTCAAGCGCTTCTTCCTCGCGCTCTATCACGCCTGGAGCCTCAACGTTCGCCTGCTGCTCGACGTCTGACTCAACCAACGCTCAACAATGCTGGATTCGGCTGGAAACGATGGGATAAGGCCGCGCTTCAGCGGCAAACTGACCTCTCATTACAGCTCGTTCATCGCTTGACAGAACGTGCGTTCTATCTATAATGAGGCTAGAACACACGTTCTGAACAGGAGACCAGCATGGGTAAGTACAATGTGCAGACCAAATCGACGCTCGACTCGCTGCTGCTCACCTTCCCCGGCGTGGAAGCGAGCCGCGTTTTCGGCTACCCCGGCTATAAACTCAACGGACGCGCCTTCGTCTTTCTGTGCGGCGATGGCTTTGCCGTCCGCCTGCCCGAAGACCGCGCCATAATGCTCACCGACCTCGACGACGGCATCACGCCGTTCGACGACATCTGGCATAACTGGGTTTACGTCGAACGCCCCGGCAGCTCCGACTACTGCCGCGATCTGCCGATGTTCGAGGAATCGATCCGCTTTATCGGCAGCGAGCGTGAGGTGCTGGCGCTTCAGCCCCTGTTCGGCTAGAAGTCGCGCGATTCACCGCAATCGCGTGAAAATAAAACGACGGTCGCCTGTTCAGACGACCGTCGTTTTGATCTTGCCCCAGGCCAGACTTGAACTGGCGACCCATGCATTTTCAGTGCATTGCTCTACCAACTGAGCTACCGAGGCGGGACTGCGAGAAGTATAGCGGAACGATGTCGGTAGTCAATACCGTTTTTCGCGCGCCGAGATCAACCCTCGCACCCGATACGGTCGGAGTCTGCGATGCTCCAACTGCCTTGATGCAAAGGCTCAACCAGATCGTATCGGCATAACATTACGGTTCCGGCGTGACTTCCGGCAGCCCTTCGCAAACATCGGCAGCATCGACAATGTCGGATCGCACCCAACCGCCGTCCTTCAGCGACCACCAGGTAAAGCGATCTGCGCCCTTCATCTGCCCGACGGCCTGAGCCACCGTACCGCGCGCCATCGTCCCGAACAGGGCGAAGCCCGTCCCTGCCCCGCTACGCAGGCTGGCATTCGGCACAATGACGGTCACGGTGCAGGCTCCCGGCGCAACGCGCAGTGTCGTCCGTGCGGTCGCCTCACCGCTGCTGCACGGTCGCCAGAGCGCACCGTCATCGTCGGCCTCGCTATGGGTCAACTGGCGAGCGGGGCCACCGTCGGGCGTCACCATGTAGACGTCACGGTTGCCGCCGATATCCGAGTAATAGAGGATGTACGAGCCATCCGGCGACCAGCCTGTCGGGACATCGGTCGAGCGCTGATCGGTCAGGCGGCGGACGTTCGAGCCGTCGGCGTCCATGACGTAGACTTCGCCATTGCCGTCGCGCGTCGATGAGAAAGCGATCTGCTGACCATCCGGCGACCAGAGCGGATAGTAATCAATCGCGGGATCGTTGGTCAGGTTGACCGCGCCGCTGCCATCGGCGCTCATGACGTAGATATCGTAGTCGCTGCCGTTCTTGACCGTATACAGAATCTGGGCGCCATCCGGCGACCAGCGCGGTCGGTCGTCGGCAGGTTTGGTATTCGTCAGTTGAGTCCGACTGCTGGCGTCGGCCTTGACCCGGTAGATGTCATTGACGTAGAAGGTTTCGCCGCTGTAGACGAGCTTCGCCCCGTCCGGCGACCAGTCGGGATATTCATCCGCGCCGTCGTGGGTCGTCAGACGCAGCGGGTCGAGGCCGTCGAAAGCCACACTGTACAGCTCGATATTGCGCGGCGTCGCCTGCTCACTGGCGTAGGCGAGATGCGTGCCGTCCGGCGACCAGGCAACGCCGCCATCCGCCGTCACATCGTCGGCCATCCGCGTCAGACTGGAACCATCCGCGTTGACGACGTAGACGCCGGGATGACCGGGCTGATCGCCTTCGGAGATGAAGGCCAGCGCCGAGCCGTCCGCCGACCAACTGACCTGCGTTTCCTCGGCAGCGTCACTGGTCAGGCGGCGCACTGTCTGGCCGTCGGCGCTGGTCACGTACAGGTCGGGCGTGCCGTCGCGCATCGACAGAAAGACAATCTCAGATGGCGCGCTGTCGCAAAGACTCATCGGGTCGGGGCCGGGCAGCTCGGTCGCTGCGGCGGTCGCTTCAGCCGTAGCCGTGACCTCAATCGTTGGCTCGGCGGTGACTTCGACAGTTGCCGTCGGCTCAGGCGTCACCTCGACCGACTGTGCCAGCGGGACACCCGCCGCGCGCAGCATGTTCGCTACCATGTCGCGGCGCAGAAAGGCAGCTACCGCCACCGTCACGACGAGGATGAGCATGAATCCCAGCAGCAGTCGTTTCATCACAATCGCGGCTCCTCACTCGCGGCCAGGCCATCCATTACACGCGAATCTATTTAGGAAGGATTGCGGAAGGGATCAAACCGGCTTCTATCGCAATTCTATCATGCGATCCGAAGCTGAATCACAAGGATTCGCGTAGGACTTTAGTCCGCGCTGAGTAAGCTGGCTGAGAGGCTATCGCTGCCGCAGCTCTGCTCGCTGCGAGACGGGATGAGCGCGATCTATTGGCGACCTTAGACTCTGGGAATAAAGGGCGCGGATAGAATCTGTTCGACGCGCGCCCGTTCCTCGCCCGGCTCTTGCCTCACGCCAGCGGTTGCCCAAACGGGTGGCGCGCGTTAAGCTAGGCTCGACCGGGTCAGCAGAGGATCGCGCTATGGCTACCGACCGCGTCGCCAGACTTGATGAGATTGCTGCCGAAGTTCAAACCTGTAAGCTGTGCCGGCTGTATCAGGGGACAACTCACGGCGTGCCGGGGGCGGGGAACCCGAACGCCGAAATTTTCTTCATCGGCGAAGGGCCGGGCTTCAACGAAGATCGCCTCGGCCTGCCGTTCGTCGGGCCATCCGGCAAGCTGCTTGAACGGCTGCTCGGCATGATCGGCCTCAAGCGCGACGACGTCTTTATCACCAACGTCGTCAAGCATCGCCCACCGGACAACCGCGACCCGCTGCCGGATGAAATTGCGGCCTGTTATCCCTATCTCGAAGAACAGATCGCGCTGATCGACCCGCTGCTGATCGCCACGCTCGGACGGCACAGCATGGCGCGCTACTTCCCGAACGCCAAAATCACGCAGATTCATGGCAAAGCCCGGATCGAGGATGGCCGGGCCTATATGCCGCTGTTTCATCCTGCCGCCATCCTGCGCAATGATCGGCTGATGCCAGAGATGGAAGCTGACTTCCATCGCATCACCGAGCTGCTGGCGGAGATCAAGGCCGAGCGCGCCCGAAAGACTCCGCCTTCCGCGCCCTCGACCGTCTCTGCGCCGCCTGAAGACGAGCCGCCGAAGCAGCTTCCCCTGTTTTGAGCGCCACGCCCGCCGTATCCAGCGCGGCTGACGCTGTCCTTTAGAAAATTCTAAATTCCACCGATCAGTTTTGAACCTCATCATCGAGCGATTTGTAATAAGTATACGATGTATGCTGTTCAACTTTGCACGGTTATATCAGATATGATATTGTCTGCAAACAGTGTACAATGGCGACCCTGCGGCATTGACAGACAGTCGCCAGTGTGTAGACTTGTGTCCCCTATTCATTCTCGGAGGCGTTTGTATGAAGATTTCAAGACTTACCCGTATTTTGAGCCTCGGCTTGATGTCGATCCTCATCCTGGCAGCGGTCGGCATGACCGGCGCGCAGGGCAGCAAGAAAGTGCTGGTGACCGGCAACCAGATGGTCGGCGGCGATCCAGAAACGATTGACCCGTCGCTCAATCAGGACTCGCAGGGCAACCAGATCATCAGCGAACTGTTCGTTGGTCTGACGCGCTCCGACGAGCTGACCGCAGTCGTCAAGCCCGGTCTGGCCGATAGCTGGGATGTTTCCGCCGACGGCCTGACGATCACCTACCACCTGCACAAGGACATTCCGTGGGTGCGCTACAACCCCGAAACCGACGCCGTCGAGGAAGTCAAGGACGATGCCGGTAACGTTCGGATGGTCACGGCTTCAGACGTGGCTTATGGCTGGACGCGCACGCTCTCCCCGGAGACCGCTTCACAGTACGCCTATGTGCTGGCCCCCTACGTCGTCAACGGCGAGGAGTTCAATGCCGGTAAGGCAGAGGCTTCATCGCTCGGCATCAAAGTGGTTGATGACAACACCTTTGAAGTCACGATGCCCGAAAAGGTCGGCTTCGCGCCCAGCGTTCATGGTCTGTGGATCGGTTCTGCCGAGCCATCGTGGGCCATCGAAGCCAGCGGCGATAGCTGGACAGAAGCGGAAAATATTAACACCTACGGCCCCTTCGCCCTGAAGGACTGGTCGCATGACGAAAGCCTGACTATCATCAAGAACCCCTTCTGGCCCGGCATCGACACCGTGCCGCAGCCGAAGCTCGATGAAGTCAAGTTCCTGTTCCTCGACCCTCAGGCCCAGTTCGCGGAATTCCAGGCTGGCACCGCCGATTCGGTTGACGTGCCGCTGGAACAGCTCGACCTGGTCAAGACCGACCCGGTTCTGAGCAAGGAATACTCGAACGGCTCGCAGTTCTGCACTTACTATGTCGGCTTCAACACGACCAAGGCCCCGATGACCAACGCGCACATTCGCCGCGCGCTGTCCTATGCCATCAACCGCCAGTCGATTGTCGATAACGTCACCAAAGGCGGCCAGATCCCCGCGCAGTGGTTCGCCCGTCCAGGCCTCGGCGCTGCCCCGACGCTCGACAACTACCCTGATCTCGGCATCAAGTTCGACGCCGCGACCGCCAAGACCGAGCTGGAAGCTGGCCTGAAGGAACTCAATCTGGCGAGCGTCGCCGACCTGCCGCCGATCACTCTGGCCTACAACGACTCGTCGGGCCACGCCGCAATCATGCAGGCGATCCAGCAGATGTGGAAGGACACCCTGGGAATCACCGCGCAGTTGAGCGCGATGGACCCCTCGACCTATTTCACCTCGATGAACAAGGATGCCGCCCAGGCTTACCGCAGCGGTTGGTGCCAGGACTACCCCGACGCCGACAACTTCGACAACGTCGTCTTCCACAGCGGCTCGTCGCAGAACGGCACCAAGTACGACAGCCCTGAGTTCGACAAACTGGTCGATGAGGCGCGCGTCCTCACTGACGACGCCGAGCGCGTGAAGCTCTACGCGCAGGCTGAAGACCTGCTGGTGAAGCAGGACGCCGCGATTGCCCCGATTTACTGGTACACCACCAACCAGGTGACCAAGCCCTACGTCGAGCGCACCTACTCCATCATTGGACAGCAGCGCTTCGAGAAGTGGGACATCAACAAGTAACCGATAGCGACTGAAGATGAGATCAGGGTAAGGCTCCCCTTACCCTGATCTCATTCCTGACGGCCTTGCCTGAGCAGCGCAGGGCCTATCCTTCAACCAACAATCAGGCCGCTGGAACGGTAAAAATGCGCTTTTGCAGATCGCAGAAACCCTGACGCGCCCAACAAAAAATTATTTCTGACTGTCTCCCTTAGGTATGCAGTCCCACCCGCCTCATTAAACCTGTAGCGAGCGTTCTATGGCAAAGTTTATCGCCCGACGTATTTTATGGATGATTCTCGTCCTGCTGGTGCTTTCGGTGGTCACTTTTTTTCTGATGCATTCCGTTCCGGGTGGCCCGTTCTCGCAGGAAAAACCGCTGCCGCCGCAGACGCTTGCCCTGCTCAATGAGCGCTATCATCTGAATGACCCGATCCCCGTTCAATACCTCAGCTACCTGAACGATATTGCGCTGCCGCAGGTGACGACCGGCTTCATTAAGCCATCGACGGCCACTGATTATCTGGTGAACATCCCGCTGCCGAGCCTGTTCGGTGACGATGCCGCGCTGCGTTGGATTAATTTCGGCCCGACCTATAAATCGCGCAGCCGCTCGGTCAATGATATTTTCCGCGAGAACCTGCCGGTATCGTTCCAGCTTGGGCTGGCGGCGCTGGCCGTGTCGATGGCAATTGGCGTTCCGCTCGGCATTATTTCGGCCCTGAAGCGCAACACGATTTACGACTATACGGGGATGGGGATCGCCATTCTCGGTGTCTCCGTCCCGGTGATTATCACCGCACCGGTGCTGCAATATATCTTCACCGTCCAGCTCAAGTGGTTCCCGGTCACAGGCTGGGGAACCATCGGTCAGATGATTCTGCCCGCCTTCGCGCTTGGCTTCGTCAACGCCGCGCTGCTGGCCCGGCTGACGCGCGCCAGCCTGCTCCAGGTCCTGAGCGAGGATTATATTCGTACAGCGCGCGCCAAAGGGCTGTCCGAGCGCAGCGTAGTGCTGATGCACGCGCTCAAGAACAGCCTGATCCCGGTTGTGACCATCATCGGGCCGTTGTTCGCCATTCTCGTCACCGGCACGTTCGTCGTCGAAACCATCTTCGGCATTCCGGGTCTGGGTCGTTACTTCGTCACCAGCATTACGGGGCGCGATTATCCAGTTATCATGGGGACGATCCTGCTGTATGCGTTTTTCCTGATCGTCTCCAATCTCGCGGTCGATATTGCGTATGCGTGGCTTGACCCGCGCATCCGCTACGATTAAAAGGGTTCCCCTCATGGCTGTGGTCGAAAACCAGCAAAAGCCACTCGGCTCCGTCACCCAGATTCGCCAGGGGGCGAAAGGCGAAAGCCTGTGGGCCGATTCGTGGCGACGTCTGCGCCGCAACAAGGCAGCGCTTCTGGGAGCCGTGATTGTCATTCTGAACATTCTGGCGGCGGTCTTTGCCCCGGCGATTGCGCCGCGCGACTTTTCCTTACAGGTGCTGCCCGACCACGACGCCGCGCCGCGCTGGGTCACAGACGTTTTCCCCAACATGATTCCGAGAGATGAGGGCGGCTACGTCACGATTAGCTCAGACTATCCTCTCGGCGCAGACAACCTGGGCCGCGACCTGCTCAGCCGCATTATCTACGGCACGCGCGTTTCGCTGGCAGTGGCCTTTGTCGGCCCGTTCTTCAGCATTCTGGTCGGGCTGATCGTCGGCCTGATCGCTGGCTATTTCGGCGGGATGGTCGATAACCTTCTGATGCGGATCGTCGATCTGATGTACGCTTTTCCAGCGCTGCTGCTCATCATCCTGCTGATGACCTTTTTCCGTACCAGTTTCGCCAACCCCGACCCCGGAACGCTGCAATACACGCTCGGCAAGCTCGACTCCTCGACCGGCGGCATGATCTTCATCTTCATCGGCATCGGCCTGACCTCATGGATGCAGATGGCCCGTCTGGTGCGCGGGCAGGTGCTGTCGGTGCGCGAGAAAGAGTACGTCGAAGCGGCGCACGCGCTCGGCACGGGGACAACCGGCATCATGGTCAACCACATCCTGCCCAACATCGTCGGCCCGCTGATTATCGCCGAAACGCTGACTATCCCGACCTACATTTCCTACGAAGCCTTCCTGAGCTTCATCGGTCTGGGCGTCAACCCGCCGACGCCAAGCTGGGGCAGCATGATCTCTGATGGCTCGCGGCTCATCAGCACCTATCCGCACGAGGCGTTGTTCCCGGCGCTGGCGCTGTTCCTGATTATGTTCGCCTTCAATTTCCTGGGCGACGGCCTGCGTGACGCGCTCGACCCGCGGATGCGCGGCGTTGATTAGCCACCGCTGACGCGAATCAAAAAGCCGGATGTAGAATCCGGCTTTTTGTTTAGGCTGACGCGCTGGCCGTCTGACGGGCTAGGATGCCGCCTGCGCGACGAAGTCGATCTTGAGCGTGACTTCATCTTTGACGTCGGCGACGAACGGGACGCTGGGGATAATGAGCTGATACTGCGTCCGCGTCACCGTGGCCGACGCGCTGCCGGTCAGTTCGGTCTTAGAAGTCGGCGTCACGGTCGCGTCAAAGGTCACGGATTGGGTAATGTCACGGATTTTGAGATCGCCGACGATCCTGAAGGTGACAGGTTGACCGATGGTGATGGTCGCGGGCAGCCCCTCAAGCGCCGTCGGCGTGAAATCGACGTACTCGTACTTGTCCTGGCTCGACTGCAAAATCTGGCCGCGAATGGCGCGGTCGCGGAATTCTTCCGGCGTTTTGAGCGTGCGGACATTGGTGCGGATCACGCCGACCTTCGACTGCGCCGGATGATCGAAATCGACGTAAAGCTGGCCGGCGACCTGATTGGTCGTCCCCAGCACGTCGGTCGGCTGGCCGCGCAGCGTCTCGTGGGTCGCAAAGCTGACCATCGATTTATCCGAGACAATATTGAACACGACGCCGCTCGACGCCGGGGCCGCTTCGGTGGCAGCCGAGACAGCCGCCGTCGCTGCGCTGGTCACTTCAGTCGTCGCCGCGACCAGAACCATCGTTGGCTGCTGGTTCAACGTGACCGGGTCGAGAGTTGGGGCAGATACGGGTTGGCTGGCCTGACCGCTGCCGCCAGAGAACCACAGATAGCCAGCGGCGGCGACGGCAGCCACAGCCAGTACGATAATTCCGCCAATAACGATCCGTCCGTTTCGAGACATACGTTGAGCCTCCGCATCATGGTCTGAAGCCCCCATGATAACGGACGACAAAGTGAGCCGCGCATAACACTCACCGAATATTAAGCGGACGGACGTCCCAGTTCATACTCAGCAGGCGCAAGCCCGTCCGGCTCGACGACTGGCGCGGCAGCCGACTGCGCCTGTTCAGCGGGCAGCGCCAGCGCCAGCAGCCCGGCAATCAGCGTGACAACGGCGACCGCCCGATAGGTCATGTCCATGCCGACGACGTCCGCCAGCCGCCCGACCAGCAGCGTCCCAAACGCGCCGAGGGCGAACATCAGCCCCATAATCGACCCCGACGCCAGCCCCTTGCGACCGGGCAGCAAGTCCTGAGCCATCAACACAACCAGACTCTGCGGGCCGCCGCTGAGCGCGCCGATCAGCAGCGCGGCGACAAACGCCGGAACTGCTGGCAGCAGGCTGATCGTAAAGATCAGCGGCACGGCCAGGATCAGCGCCAGCGCGATCAGATAGCGGGCGTCGAAACGGTCAGCCAGCGTGCCAAGCCCCAGCCCGGCCAGCCCCGCGCCGACCGAAGCCAGGCTGGCGATCAGCCCGTACTGAGTCGCGTCCCAGCCCTTCGACTGAAACAGCGCGGGCAAGAAAGCGACCGCGCCGGGATTGACCATGCCGCGCAGCGCGACAATCAGGATGAACAGCGCGATCAGGCGCATCGTCCACCGACGGACTGGCCTGCGCCGATGGATATCACCGGTCGCATGGTCATTGACGCGGCGCTCGACGTGCGCGCTTCGGCTCGGCAGCGACCAGGCCATCATCAGCGAGGCGGGCAGACAGAACAGCGCGATCAACGCTGCCGCCGGCAGTGGATTGCCCGGATCGACGAGCTGATGTGACAGCGCCGGGCCGAGCAGATGCGCGAACGGAGCCGTATGCCCGACCAGCGAGCGGTCGAGCAGAAAACCCGCCAGCAGCGGGCCGATTCCCCCGCCAATATAACCGGTCATGAAAAAGATCGAGGTGTTGCTGGCCGCGCGGGCGTGGCTGACTTCGGAAGCGTGCATCGCGCCGATGGGATGAAACGCCGCGCTGCCAAACGCCGACAGCGCGAACGGAATCACCGTCAGGAGATAGTTGTGCGTCGCCTGAGCCAGCGCCATCGAGATCACCATCAGCGCCGCCAGCCAGAGGACGCCGCCCGCCCCAAGCCAGCGTCCGCCCGTCCGGTCGCCGAGCCAGCCAAACAGCGGCATACTGAGCGAGCCGCACAGCGCGAAGCCGCTCAGGGCGAAACCGATCTGGGTGTTGGTCATTTTCAGCACGTGCGCGCTGACGAAAACGATCAGCACCGTCCCCATGCTGGCGAAAATATCGACCACAAAATGGCCGAATGAGACCGAGAAAAAGGGCCTGGCGAGGCGATTCAATCGGCGGTTAAGCATGAATAATCCATCGGTGCTAGAGGCGATCACAGAGTCAACGCTGACGATAGCATACGATGACAGGCGGCGGCAATAGAGCCAGCACCCCAGAACGCAGGTTCTACTCTGGCACAACCGTCCGAGAATGGTACACTATAGGAGTCCGCGATTCAGGAGCAAACGCGCTGGTGAGCCTCAAACGAATCGGTGTCCTGGCACACCCGACTCGGCCTCAAACTGCCCCCGTCGCCCACCAGATCAGCGCCCTGCTCCGCGAGCGCGGTATCGAGACGTGGCTCTACACCGAGTGGGACGAAAGCGTGGTACACGCCGACCTCGCGGGAACCGACATGGTGATTGCCATCGGCGGGGATGGCGCGATGCTGCGCGTCTCGCGGGTCTGCGCTCCGGTCAACATTCCGGTGCTCGGCCTGAATATGGGCTACCTCGGCTTTCTGACGGAAATCAAAGCCCCCGACTGGCAGACCGATCTGCAATCGGTGCTGGACGGACATTACTGGATCGAAGAGCGGATGATGGTCGACGCGCAGGCCTGGAGCAACGGCCAGTGTATCGCCGAAGGCCACGCGCTCAACGAGTTCATCGTCGCCCGTGGCACAGTCACCCGAACCATCCATCTGGACGTTTACATCGACGGCGACTGGACCGCCACCTACACTGCCGACGCGGTGATCGTAGCGACGGCGACCGGATCGACGGCTTACGCGCTGGCGTCTGGCGGACCGATTCTGCCGCCAAACCTGCGGAATATCCTGGTCGTGCCGGTCGCGCCGCATCTCAGCCTCGACCGACCGCTAGTGCTGTCGGAAGGGACGAACGTCGAGGTGGTGGTCGCCCAACAGACGACCGCTGAAACTATGCTGACCGGCGATGGAGAAGTGCTGTCGGCTCTCAACCCCGGCGACCTGGTGCGGATTCAGGCCAGCCGACTGGTCAGCCGTTTCGTCCGCCTGCGTGAGCATAACTACTTCTATCGTTCGCTGCTCGACCGGCTGGAACCGCGCATCTCGACGCCCCCGGCGTCACGTCACCTGCCCGCCGACGAGCCGCAGCTTCCCTGAACCCGATTGATTGAGAATCCATGTCAACTCAAACTTCTCCCGTGATTCCGCACGAACAGGAAGATGAACTGACCTACTGCGCCGTCCATCCTGACCGGGAGACGTCGCTGCGCTGCAACCGCTGCGGACGCTATATGTGCGTCGAATGCGCGGTGCAAACCCCGGTTGGCTACCGCTGCCGTGAATGCGTCCGCGGCATCGAGGACAAGTTCTACAGCGCGACCGGCACTGACTATCTATCGGCAGCAGGGGCGTGCGGCATCCTCACCGGCGTAGCAACCGCGCTCGTCAGCCTGATCGGCCTGCCGCTGCTGTTCGTGCTGATTCTGGCGCTGCCCATCGGCGGCGCAATCGGCGAAGTTGGCCTGCGGGCAACGAAACGCAGGCGCGGACGTCAGTCCGGCATCTGGGCCGCGCTCGGCACAGTCGGCGGGGGGCTGGTCGGGGCGGCAGTCGCGCTCGTCATCCATCTCGGCGCGCGGATCGCGCGCGTCCCGCTCAACGGCCTGTTCCAACTGCTGTTCAGCGACCTCGGCGCGCTGCTGTTCATCGCTATCGTCGCTTTCGCCGTCTACAGCCGGTTCAAAGTGCGTATCTAGGCGCTCAATTGAAGTCATGAGAGCTATGTTAGAAGAGCTGCACATCCAGAATTTCGCCATTATCGACCACCTCGACCTGACGTTCGCGCCCGGCCTGAACGTCATCAGCGGCGAAACCGGCGCGGGCAAGTCGATCATCATCGACGCGGTTGATCTGCTGCTCGGCGGCAAGGCCGACGCAACCTTCGTCCGCACCGGCGCAGATCGGGCGATTATCGAAGGCGTCTTCGCCCTGTCCGACGCGGCGCAGGCGGTCATCAGCCCGCTGCTGGAGCGTGAGGAACTGCTCGACAGCGACGGCTCGACTGTCACACTCTCGCGCGAGGTGCGGACGAACGGGCGCTCGACGGCGCGCGTCAACGGCGTCACGGTCAATATCGACGTGCTGGTTGAGCTGGGCGATCTGCTGGTCGATATCCACGGGCAAAGCGAGCATCTATCGCTGTTCAGGCCGAAAGCGCACATCGAGCTGATCGACCGTTTCGCCGGGCAGATGGACACCCGCGCTGCGCTGGCAACAGTCGTCAGTCGGCTGGTCGAGATCCGGCGCGAAGCCGGGCGTCTGCGCGAAGATGAGGCCGCGCTCAAGCGCCGCGCCGACCTGCTGCGCCACGAAGTCGAGGAGATCGACGCGGCAGAACTCTCGCCCGCTGAGGAAGCTGAACTGCGCGCCGAGCGCAACCGGCTCTCGAACAGCGAGCAGTTGGCGACGCTGACGGCGGAAGCGCTGGCGCTCCTGCGCGGCGAC
>CAZZAO010000108.1:13852-19064 GCA_964652205.1 uncultured Anaerolineaceae bacterium
TCGGCGGTCGATCAACTGATGCAGTCGGCGCTGCTGCTGGGCAAGCTGGCGGCGATTGACCCGTCGCTCAAGGACGATGCCGACCTGGCGAATACGCTCTGCGAGCAGGTCGAAGAGATCATCTTCACGCTCCACAATTACGCCGACAGCGTCGAATATGACCCGGATCGGCTGAACGAGCTTGAGGAACGGCTTGAGCTGATCGGGGCATTGAAGCGGCGCTACGGCGGCAGCATCGAAACCGTGCTGGCCTACGCCGACCGCGCCCGCGACGAGATGAACCACATCGAGCACAGCGAGGAGCGGCTGAACGAGCTGCGCAAACAGGAAGACATGCTGCTGCGCCACATCGGCGAACTGGGCGAGCGCATGAGCCGGGCGCGACTGGCGGCAGGCAGGCGGATGGGCGAAGGGATCGTCGCCGAGCTAGCCGACCTGCGAATGGAGCGCGCCCGCTTCGAGGTCAGCATCCTTCAGCACGACGACCCGAACGGCGCTTATGTCGATGAGCGGCGGCTCGCCTTCGACGCCACCGGCATCGATCAGGTCGAGTTCATGATGTCGGCCAACCCCGGCGAGCCGATGCGCCCGCTGGCAAAAGTCGCGTCCGGCGGCGAGGCAGCGCGCATTATGCTGGCGCTCAAGCGCGTGCTGACGCAGGCCGACCAGACGCCGACGCTGATCTTCGACGAAATCGATCAGGGCATCGGCGGGCGTGTCGGCACGGTCGTCGGCGAGAAACTGTGGGGGCTGACGGGCGAGCATCAGGTGCTGGTCGTTACCCATCTGGCGCAGCTTGCGGGCTACGCCGACCGGCACTATCGGGTTGCCAAGCGAGTCGACGAGGGGCGAACCCATACTCAGGTCATCCCCTTAATGGATGAGGGCGAGCGAATCGAGGAGTTGGCGGCGATGCTCGGCACACAGGGGAAAGCCGGACGCCAGAGCGCGCTTGAACTGCTGACCATCGCTGGCGACTACAAGCGCAGTCGAACGCATCAGGACAAGCCCGCGCAGAAATCGCTGCTGTAAGTCGCCCTCAGTCAACCCACCCTCACCCCCCGACCCCTCTCCGCAAGCAGAGAGGGGAGAAAGCAGGATGATGGCTCCCGTCGGGGCGCGATTGTTCGCGCCCGGCCTCACCCCCGGCCCTCACCCCCAACCCCTGGTTAGGCCCGCTCGCCCTGCGGGTCGAGACGCCGCTGCGCGGCGCGAGCGAGGCCGTAACCACTTCGTCTCCCGGTGGGAGAGGGGAGAAAGACGGTGACGCTTTTTGTCGGGGCGCGATTGTTCGCGCCCGACCTCACCCCCGGCCCCTCGCCGCAAGCAGAGAGGGACGAAAGCGCTGCGGTCGATCAGGTTATCTCATGCCTGACCTGCTGGACGCGCAATTTATCGTCGTGCCTGAAAGAGAACGTCGGGCGGGCGCGTCTAAGTTAGATTGGCTCAATAGATCATACGCAACCCTGAGGATACCGATGACGATTGATTTCGACACGATGATCGACCGGCGCGGGACAGACAGCGCCAAGTGGAACAATTATGGCGAGGACGTGCTGCCGCTGTGGGTCGCAGACATGGACTTCCGCTCGCCGGAGCCAGTGATTGCCGCGCTGCGCGAGCGCGCTGAACAAGGGCTGTTCGGCTACCAGAGCGATTCGCCGGAACTGCGCGCGCTGCTTCAGGCGCGGATGGCCGACCGCTACGGCTGGCAGATCGAGCAGAGCGCGCTCCATTTCGTCCCCGGCATCGTCAGCGCGCTCAATGTCCTCACGAAGGCCATCGGCAAGCGCGGCGACGCCGTGCTGGTGCAGACCCCTGTCTATCCGCCGTTTCTGAGCGCCCCTGCCAACAGCGAGCGCGTCCTGCAAACTGCCGACCTGCGCGCGGTCGAAAGCGGAACCAACCTGCGCTACGAGATCGACTTCGAGGCGTTCGAGGCCGCGATCACCCCCCAGACCAGGCTGTTCATTCTCTGCAACCCGCACAACCCGTTAGGCCGCGTCTACACCCGCGCCGAACAGGAGAAGCTGGCGGAAATCTGCCTGCGCCACGACCTGATAATTTGCTCGGATGAAATCCACTCCGACCTGATTCTCGAAGGCAAGCATACGCCGATTGCCAGCCTGTCGCCGGAGATTGAGGCGCGGACGATCACTCTGATCGCGCCGAGCAAGACGTTCAACGTCCCCGGCCTCGGCTGCGGCATCGCCATCATCCCCAATGACGAGCTGGGCGAGCGCTTCGAGAAGGCCGGTCACGGCATCGTCCCCGGCGTCAATATCATGGGCTACACCGGCGCAGTCGCCGCCTACCGCGACGGTCAACCGTGGCTCGACGAACTGCTGCCCTACCTGCGCGAGATGCGCGACGTTGTCGATGATTTCGTGGCCGAGCGGCTGCCCGGCGTCCGCGTGACTCAGCCGGAAGGGACATATCTGGCGTGGCTCGACTTCAACGGCCTGCGCCTGCCGACCTCGCCCTATGACTTCTTCCTCAAGGAAGCGAAAGTGGCGCTCACCGACGGCGCGGCCTTCGGCAAGGCGGGCGAAGGCTTCGCGCGGCTGAACTTTGGCTGCTGCCGCGATAACCTCAAGGAAGCGCTGGAGCGGATGGCGGATGCCGTAGATCGGGTGCGGTGATTTTCCCTCACCCCTGCCCCTGGTCAGGGCCTGCATCATCAAGCGTTGGGTGTGGCGGCAGCGCGAACGGTTCAGAAAGCCCGCGAAAGTTGAAACGCCTATAATAGACTCCAGTCACTTCATCTAGCTTTGACCGCGCAGGAGTCACCAGCCGATGGCAGATAAAGCGCCACTTCCGGGCAGCGACCGCGATACCCTCTCGAACGCCGCCGCCGTGGGGACCGTCAACCCGGATAAGGCCATCGAGGTCACGGTCATCGTTCGTCCGCGACCATCCGGCGGCCTGGCGTTCTCGGCAGAGGAACAGGGCGCGCTGCTCCCGCGCGAGCGCACGCCGCTCAGTCGGGAAGCCTTCACTGCGGCGCTCGGCGCTGACCCGGCGGATCTGGCGCGGGTCGAAGCCTTCGCCCAGGCCAACGGGCTGCACGCGGTGCAGACCGACGCTGCCCGGCGCACGGTCGTGCTGCGCGGGACGATTGCCGCCTTTAGCGCGGCCTTTAGCGTCCAACTGGCGCGCTACCAGACGAAGGCCGGAACTTTTCGCGGGCGCAGCGGGCCGATCATGCTGCCGGTCGATCTGCTGCCGGTGGTTCAGGCCGTGCTCGGCCTCGATGACCGCCCGCAGACTCATCCGCATTACCGCGTCAGGCCGCCCGGTCTGACGGCAGAAACCGTGTCCTACTCGCCCGATCAGATCGCCAGATTCTACAACTTCCCGACCGAGGGCGATGGCGACGGCCAGTGCATCGCCATCATCGAGCTGGGCGGCGGCTTCCGCACCCGCGAACTGCACGACTACTTCGCCAGCCTGAGCCTGAAGACGCCGAAGGTCACGGCCATTTCGGTCGATGGCGCGCAGAATGACCCCGGCAGCGACCGCGACACCGACGGCGAAGTGATGCTCGACATCGAGATCGCCGGGGCGGTCGCGCCGGGGGCGGCTATCGCCGTCTACTTCACGCCCAATACGGATCGTGGCTTCCTCGACGCCATCACGACCGCCATCCACGACCAGCGCAACAGGCCCTCGGTCATCTCGATCAGTTGGGGCGGCGCGGAGCCGACCTGGACGGATCAGGCGTTACAGGTGTTCAATCAGGCATTTCGGGATGCCGCCGCGCTCGGCATCACCGTCTGCTGCGCGTCGGGCGATACTGGCTCGTCCGACGACGTCCGCGACGGGCGAGCGCACGTCGATTTCCCGGCGTCGAGTCCCTACGTGCTGGCCTGCGGCGGGACGCGCCTGAACGCGGCGGGCGATAAAATTGCGCGCGAAGTCGTCTGGAATAACCCGTTCGACGGCGGCGCGACCGGCGGCGGCGTCAGCGCCGTTTTCCCGTCGCCGGACTGGCAGGCGGCGATTCATCTCAGCCCGGCGGGCAGCGCCGCTGGCTTGAGCGGACGCGGCGTGCCGGACGTGGCGGGCAATGCCGACCCGGTCACGGGCTACGAAGTGCTGGTGGACGGCGAGCAGCTCGTCATCGGCGGGACGAGCGCCGTCGCGCCGCTGTGGGCCGGGCTGATCGCGCTCATCAATCAGCGCCTCAATCAGCCGGTCGGCTACCTGAATCCGCTGCTCTACCAACTGGCAGGCGCGGCAACGCTCAACGACATCACCGACGGCAGCAACGGCGATTATCGCGCCGGGCCAGGCTGGGACGCCTGCACCGGCTTCGGCAGCCCCGACGGTCAGCGCTTGCTCGCCGCGCTGTCGTCGTAGACTCTCCCGGCGCTTGAGGAGAAAACGCCTATTTGCGCTCCCTGACCAGCTTGAACTCCAGAACCCAGATTTCAGCCTGACGCTGTTTCGCGCCGTGGATGCTGCGCCATTCGTCGAGAAAGGCCTGCACCGTCGGGACGCCTTCGGCATGGGCTTCTGCGGCGCTGATCTGGTCAGCACGACTGCGGCGCAGGCCAGTAATCTCGATCCGCGCCACCTGGGGTTTGTGGCGTCCCGGCTGAACCGCATAGGTCTTGCCGACACGCCATTTCTCACGGCCATTGTTGGCGACAGCCACGATGTGGCCCTCGGCATCCGTCACGGCAGTGTCATTCGCCTTGACCAATCGGCGGGTCTGCGTTTTAGTGCCGCCCAACACCTGCGGCAGCGTGTATTCGAAAATCATGGTCGCTCTCCTGAGTTCACGAACGTTTTGCGTCCTCTGATTACAGTATAAGGCCGCTCACGGCTGGTGGGCAGAATTGGCCGGGAAAACCCGCGCGGCTCGAACTGACAGCTGACCTTTGTCGAGTTATTTCCCGACAAGAGCGCTGTCGTTTTGAGTCGGCTGAAAACCAGCTTCAGCTTGCTTACCGGATCGCTTTCCGCGTCCGGCAGCGCAGCCGATTCGCCGGAAACGCGCGAAATTCTGCGCGCGTGGAAACAGGGGCGTACTATGCCAAAAAGCGCGGGCATCATGCCCCGACAAAAAGCGTCACCGTCTTTCTCCCCTCTCTGCTTGCGGAGAGGGGCCGGGGGTGAGGTCAGACGCGAACAATCGCGCCCCGACAAAAAGCGTCACCGTCTTTCTCCCCTCTCTGCTTGCGGAGAGGGGCCGGGGGTGAGGTCA
>CAZZAO010000109.1:0-18104 GCA_964652205.1 uncultured Anaerolineaceae bacterium
CGCGAACCATCGCGCCCCGACGGAAGGCTGTGCTGTCTCGTCTTTCTCCCCTCGCCCACCGGGGAGAGGGGCCGGGGGTGAGGTCGGACGCGAATCATCGCGCCCCGACGGAAGGCTGTGCTGTCTCGTCTTTCTCCCCTCGCCCACCGGGGAGAGGGGCCGGGGGTGAGGGCGGACGCGAACCATCGCGCCTCGACGGAAGGCTGTGCTGTCTCGTCTTTCTCCCCTCGCTGCTTGCGGAGAGGGGTTGGGGGTGAGGGCCGGCGGACGGTTTTAAGCGAGCGTGTAGCTGCCGCCCGGATCGAGCACAATGGGCTGCGCGCTCGTCTCGCTGCTGACCGCCCGCGCCCATTTCCCCGCGTCCTGTGTCAGCGGTGGAAAGGTATTGTAGTGCATCGGCAGGACGACCTGGGGACGAATGAACTGAACGGCGCGGATCGAATCTTCCGGCCCCATCGTGAAGTTGTCGCCAATCGGCAGGAAGGCGACGTCAATGCCGTAATCGCCGATCAGCGTCATGTCGGAGAACAGGGCAGTATCCCCGGCGAAATACAGCCGCTTGCCGCCCGTCGTGGTCAGGATAAAGCCGTTGGCCTCGCCGCCATAGCTGCCGTCGGGCAGTGATGAGCTGTGGAACGCCACCGTCCAGCGGGCATGGACGAAGCCGTGATTGAAGCCGCCGCCGGGGTTCTGCTGATGGATGTTCTTAAGCCCCTGCTTCATCAGCCAGTTGCCGATCTCGAAATTGCTGACGACTTTCGCGCCCGTGCGTTTAGCAATCGCTACCGTGTCGCCGAGATGATCGCCGTGGGCGTGCGAGAGGAAAATGATTTCCGGGTTGAGCGCATCAGGGTTGGCTGCCGCCAGCGGGTTGCCGGTCAGGAACGGGTCGATCAGCGCGCTGTGACCGTCGAGGTCGAGTGCGAACGCAGAATGGCCGAGCCAGGTGATTTTGATTGCCATCATCCACTCCTGTGTTTTCGCAGGAATTTTAGCAAGCTTTGCGCTCCGGGAGATGAGAGGACGGTTTAAGCCTGCGCCAGCGGCATGGCAATCGTGAAGCGCGCGCCCTGATTGATTCCGGCGCTGCTGGCCCAGATGCGTCCGCCGTGCGCCTCGACCAGCCCTCTGGCGATGCTCAGGCCGATGCCGAGGCCGCCGTGATGGCGCGTCATGTGGTCTTCGACCTGATAGAAGTTGGTGAAGATGCGATTCAGTTGATCTTTCTCCAGACCAATGCCGTTGTCGGTGACGGAGACGTAGACGTAAGGGGGACGGATCTCGCTCTCCACCGTAATCAGCCCGCCGTCGGGCGTGAAGCTGACGGCGTTGTTAAGCACGTTGCTGAGCGCCATGCTCATCCGCGCCAGATCGACATCGATCAGCGCTGAGGCTGGCGCAACCCGCAGGGCCTGATGCCTGGCCTCAGCCATCTCGGCGATGTCTTTAACGACGCCGTCGATCAGCGATTCCAGCGCCACGGGATGACGGTGCAGGTCGGCTTCGTTCGTTTGCAGGTAGCGCAGGTTGGTCAGGTCTTCGATGATCCGGCGAAGCCGCAGGGCGCTGTTAACCACCTTGTCCGCCACTTCGGCGACTTCATCATCAGGCGTGGCCTGAAGGAAGCTGGCGTAGCCGAGGATGACGCCGAGCGGCGTCCGCAGCTCGTGCGAGGCGATGGCGATGAAATTATTCTTGAGCGTGTCGAGCTGGCTCAGGTCGTCATTGGCTTTCTGAAGCTGGCCGACGAGCTGCGCGCCCTCGATGGCGACGGCAGCCTGCGCCGCCAGAATTGGCAGATAGTTGCAATCGTGTTCTGTCCACGGCGACGTCCGCTTGTTGACGACTTCCAGCACCCCAATCGTCCGGTCGCGCACATTCATCGGCACGCCGAGCAGCGAGCGCGTCTGAAACGTCACCTGCTGGTCGAGGCGGGCGTAATGGCGTGGGTCGCCAGCGACGTGGTCAACCTGCATCAGCCGGTTCTCGCGCAGGATCGTCCCGGCAATGCTGCCTTCGAGCGGCACAGGTTTGCTGAAGATTTCCGGCGGTGTGCTGTCTTTGGTGGCGGCGGCGAAACGCAGTTCGTTGGCCTTGACGTCCCAGAGCAGCACCGAGGCGGCTTCGGCGTCGGTGATCTCGGCGGCAGCCTCGATAATGACGTTCAGCAGCGGACGCAGCTTCATAGTTGAATTAAGCGTGGTGCTGATATTTGCCAGTCGGTTGAGAATCTGGAGCTGTCGTTCGAGCTGCGTTATGTCCGACATGATCGCTTTCGCTGTTTCGCGCTGTCGTCAACCGTCTTGCAGTATAACATGCGCCTCTTCGCCTGGGTGTGAAGGTTTTTGGGTTAAAAAGTTTTCTCTCTTTAAGATGATTCTTTTTTAGTAGTAGTCGTAGAGCCTGTTCAAACTGTTCACAATTCCGGTGGCAAAAGCCAGCGCGCCGGGATATCGCAGAATAACACAGATCAATCAGGCTCAAGCGCTGGCTTATGGGTAATCCGTGGGATATCGGCTTTTTCGTCCTTCGCTTTCTTGAACAGGGGCCTGTTCATAACCCTGCCGAGTTATGAACAGTTATGAACAGGCTGCGCGCCTAAACAGCGCGTAAACCCGTGAAAACGGCTGTCAAGAGGGACTTATCGACAAACTGCCGCGACCTGTGGACAGGTTATCGACAGGTTGTGAACAGAGTTATGAACAGGCGGTCTGGGATAAGTTGCGAAATCGGCAGCAAAACACCGGCGCGAGGCTGGCGTCCGGGTGACTTATGAACCTTTGAACCGCAGTTGTGAACAGGATAAGGGTGTCAGGATTGCGTCGTGCGCGGGTCTGTGTGTGGTTCGCGCTGAACAGGCTGATCGGCTGCGCGAACTTTATTCCGCGCCTGTTCCAGCGTTATTTTCTGAGGAGCGACGGCCAGCATATCAGGGTTCATGCCAGCAGCGCGGATAAACAGGAACTCAATGCCGATGATGTTACCTTCGGCGTCCACGTCGATCAAGATATGGTCAGACAGGGGTTTGGTGTGGGCAGCCGTTGCCCCCTGTTCCATCAGATAGAGATAAGCGCAGTCGGCTTCAGGATCGTAGACGTACTTCATGATATTCCTCATTTATCATGCGGCTGAGCGCGCTGGCCTCCATAGTAAAGCTCATCTTTTGGTGTTCTCGCCTCAGTGAGCCATCTTATGGCACTTCTCTAAAAAAAACACCGGCGCGAGGCCGGTGTCAGAAACTATCAGGGAACGAATAAGGCTATCGACCGATGCTCATCGGCATGATGACGGCGACAAAGTCATCGCGGCCATCGGGGCGGACGACACCGGCGTGCGAAGGGCCGTTGCTCTCCAGAATCACGCGCTCGTCGGGCATGACGTTGAGCACGTCGATCAGATAGCGGATGTTGAAAGCCGCTTCCAGGCCGTCGCCTTCGACCGATGCGTCGATCATCCCTTCGCTGTCGCCGCGCTCGGCGCTCTTGCCGATGACCATGATTTCACCCGGCTCATTGGCGCTCTTCGGCGGCTTGACGACCAGCCGGGCGCTGTAGTTCGACTCGCGGGCGAAGATTTCGGCGCGCTTGCAGGCGCGGAGCAGGTCAGTCGTGTAGACGGTCGTCGCCGTGGCGTAGCTCTTGGGGATGATGCCGGCGAAATCCGGGTAGCGACCATCGAGAAGCTGCGAGGATAGATCGGTGCTGTTCATGTGGAACAGGATGACGTCGCGCTCGCCGGGCAGAGTGATGCCGACGTCTTCCTCGTCGTCGCCGATGATGCGGGCGACTTCGATCATCGAGCGCGCCGGGATGACCATGCTGACTGGCTTCTTGAACGACTGATCGGCCAGCGTCGCCGTGCGTACTGCCAGCCGATAGCCATCGGAGGCGGCCATCGTGATCACGCTGCCGTCGATGTTGACGAACAGGCCGGTCAGGATCGGTCGGCTGTCTTCTTTGGCCGAGGCGAAGACCGTCTGGTTCACCATGTCGCGCAGGACGCGACCGGGCAGCGTCAGCGAGGCTTCGCCGCCCTGCGGAACCATCGGGAACTCGCTGGCATTGATTCCGCGCACGTTCGAGTTGGTTGTCCCGCAGCGGACGTTGACCGTCTGCGTGGCGGGATCAAGGGTCAGATCGACGCGCTCCGGCGACAGTTGGCCGACCAGCTCGGACAGCGTCTTGGCGGGCAGGGTGATGCCGCCGGGCTGCTCGACTTTCGCGCCGATGTAAGTGGTGATGCTCATTTCGAGGTTGGTGGCGGACAGCTTGAGCCGCGACTCCTCGGTTGCCAGCAGGACGTTAGCCAGCACCGGCAGCGTCGGGCGGGAGTCGACCGCGCGACCGACGGTGCTCAAGCCCCTGGCGAGGTTTTCCTGAAGAATGGATACGCGCATAGGGTCATTACTCCCGCAACATCGAGGGCCTGTAACAAACGCTCAATTATCCAGCAAGTATAACGTATCCGAGTCGCGCGTCCAATGCTTGCCATCGAGAGTTACAGGGCAATCGCGTCTAAATTTTTGTTCAGTCATCAAAGGGTCACGAGGAACTTATAGGGATGACACCCTTGCTACCTGTCGTCACTGGCGCGCAAAGCCGCGCCCCTACGACATCCCATGACCTTTCCAGAACCTCAGGTGGATTAAGACGCGATTGCCCTGTCGAGAGTTAGAGGACAGAAACTCGTGTGTTGGTTACGGGTGATTGAGCGGGTTATCGACCGCGAGGCCCTCGGCTGCCGCCGCAGCCAGCAGGTTGTTGTCGGCGCTGATAAACAATAGAGGCATCCTGGTGAGCGAAAATGCCCGTAAGGCGCACGCAAGCTGAATCGCGTCGAGCGGTTCGCAGCGGGTGCTGGTCAAGCAGCCTGCGCGCAGCACCTAAGACGATGTCATCGAGTGGAATGACAAGATATTCCTGCTCGAAGTCCAGCAGAAAGTTGATGATTAACGTGTCTCATGTCGTCGAAGAAACACTCCCTTCGCGGAAGCGCCTGTTTATCAGAGACGAAAACTCCACCGAAGTGAGTCTGCAACGACGATCTTATTTCCCTGGGCAGGTGTAACCCGGCTTAAGACCCATGTAGAACCTTTCTCGGGCAGATAGCGTTTTGCGAGCGCGCTGGTGTCGACAAAAGCGATCAATGCGGCCCTCGATCCTCGTCGATCAGTTCTTCAGAAGGCCGCGCGCCGGGCGGCAGCTTGCCTATACGGAAAATCTCCTCGGCTGATAAGGGTTTCGCGCCTTCGGGGGCATGGGTGGTCGTCGAGAGCTTACCAGCGGCTTCCAGCCGCGCGCGCGCTTCTGCGCGGGTCAGCGGCTTTTTCGGCTCCGCCGCCGGGCGAATCGTGACTTCGAGCGGCCCAACCGGCGTGTCGGGCGGCAGGTCGATGACCAACCGACGGTCTTCGCCGAGCGTGGTGCTGATGATAATCGCGTCCATCGTTCCGGTACTCCGCTTGACTTGCTGACTCTCATTTTAGTGGAAAATGCTCGATAGGAGCGCTGTCTATGGGTGGTTGAGCGGATTATCGACTGCGAAACCCTCGGCTGCCGCCGCAGCCAGCAGCTCGGTATCCCCGCTGATAAACGTCATGGCTTCCTGCAACGTCTCGCGGGCGCTTATGGCTGCGGCGAGCTGAATGGCATCCAGTGTTTTCAAACCGTGATCGAACGCGATTTCGCCGGAGCGATCAAGAACAAGACGCTCGACGGCCAGACGGAGATATTCCTGTTGAAGATGTCCTGTAAACGCTTGCCTGAGTCGCGTGACTGTGGCAGTCGATAAAGCACGCGAGCGTTTGCGCCGGGCGAGGATTGAGAGCAGTTCGACGACGGCAAGATCGCTGATGATAATGAGATTATTCGCGTCAGGCGTAATCCAGTGGCGTACCCATGCTGAATCCGGTTCCCGCACATAGTGTTTGACAAGCGCCGAGGTATCGACAAAGAATGTACTCACTCGCGCCCACGGCCTTCGGCGATCAGCTCCTCAGAAGGACGCGCGCCGGGCTTCATCTGTCCAATGCGCTCAATTTCCTCGTCGCTGACCGGCTCGACCGGCGCTCCGAACTCAAAGGCTTCTCGCAACAACCCGGCGGCGCGCAGACGGCGTTTCGCGTCTTCCTTCGTCAGGTCAGGCTCCGTCGCCGGGCGAATCGTGACTTCGAGCGGCCCAACCGGCGTGTCGGGCGGCAGGTCGATGACCAACCGACGGTCTTCGCCGAGTGTGGTGCGGATAATAATCGCGTCCATTGCTGCGCGCTCCCTGACTCAATACTCAACTCTATTGTAACGGAAAGCGGGCTGATGGTGGGGATGTGCGTTTGATAATAGCCATGAGCAGCGCTTTGAGCGCTGCGCGGTCGGTGTTATAACATTGCACGTAAGACTTCATGGGGTTCGAGGGATCGACATGCCGCAAATTCAATCGGACAGCCTGAGCGCTGAACGCCTGCTCGAACATCTGCGCGCCCTGAGCGATGGCATCGGCGCGCGCCTGCCAGCCTCGCGCGCCGAGCGCCGGGCCGCCGAGTACGCGCGCGCGCAGCTCGAAAGCTTCGGCCTTGAGGACATCCGCGATCAGTTCTTCACCAGCCCCGAAACGGCGGTCTGGTCGTTCGCGCCGTTGAGCGCGGTCGGCGTCGTCGCCGCGCTGATGGGCGGTCGGCTCGGCAAGCTGATCGGTGGGCTGGCGCTGATCGGGCAGGCGCAGGGCTTACGCGCGGCGCTCAGGCTTGAACCGCCGCCCTATCAGCCGCTCATCGCGCAGGGAACCAGCCAGAACGTGACCGCGCGAATCGCGCCGTCGGGCAAGGTCGAGCGGCGTGTGTTTCTGATCGCCCATCTCGACTCGGCCAGAGCGCGGCTGGCGCTGCCGCTGGCCGTGCCGAGCCTGACGCGCCCGCTGAATACCCTGCTGATCGGGCTGGCCGCCTTCGCGGGCCTGTCGATGGTCGGCGACGCGCTGCTCGGCAAGCGTAAAGTGAACGGCTGGCAGCAGGCAGCAGCGGTCGCCTCGGCGCTCGGTCTGGCGACGACCCTCTACGACGAGTCGCGGCCTGCCGTCATCGGCGCAAACGATGACGCTTCTGGCGTCGCTGTGCTGCTCGGTCTGGCGCAGGCATTGGCCGCGCAGCCGCTGGCGAAAACCGAGGTCAACCTGCTGTTCGTCGGCTGCGAGGAAGCAGGCGCGGTCGGCATCGAGCATTATCTGCGTCAGTACGCGCCGCCGACCTACAACAGCGCCTGGATCGACGTCGAAATGGTCGGCACGGGGCGGCTGGCCTACGTCACGCGCCAGAGCCTGAGCGCCTTCGACTCGCTGCGCTCGACGCCGAAGCTGACCGCGCTGGCCGCTGTGGTCGCGCGCGAGAATCCGGCGCTGCGCATCAACGGGCGCGAGATGACGCTGATGACCGGCATCGCGGCGGCGGCCAGGCGCGGCTATGAAACGATCACCGTCGCCGGTTACGACGACGAGGGCCACGCGCCCAACTGGCGGCGGACGACCGACAGCGCCGATCAGATCGAGTCGGATACCCTGACGCGGGCGGCGCAGTACGTCTCGGCCCTGATCCGCGCGATTGACGAGCGCGGCCTGTAGCGCGTCAGTCGTGGAACCGCCAGGGGCCTGATCGGTTATGCCCTGTTAATTTCAGTCGAAAGCCCCCTTGTATCCGGCGCGCAGGTCGGTAAAAATAGCTGAGACGTGAAAGGATTGTCATAGTGGAGATCAGGCTGCCTGAGGGCTTCAGCCTGCGCGCGCCGACGATGGCCGACGCGGCGGCGGTGGCTGCGCTTATCACCGCCTGCGGGATCGCCGAAGGCGATGTCAGCGGCATTGATCCGGCAGTGGTGGCTGCGGACTGGCGGCAGCCCAGCGTTGACCTGAGTCACGACGCCTGGATGATTTTCGCAGCGGACGGCGCGCTGGCGGCTTTCGCCGATATTCTGCCCGTTGGCGACACGGATTATGAGATCGAATGCTGCGTGCTGCCGCGCTTTACCGGCCTCGGCCTCGGCACCTATCTGACGGCGCGAACCGAGACGCGGGCGCGCGAGCGCATCGCCAGCACCAGCGGCCTGATGACCCTGACTGGCGCGTTCAACAGTGTCAATGTCGCTGCCCGCGAGCTGTACGAGTCGGCGGGCTTCACGCCGGTGCGCTACTTTCTGCACATGTATATCCGGCTCGACGCGCCGCCGCCCATGCCGGTTCTGCCTGAAGGCTTCACGCTGCGCGCGATTGACCCCGACAGCGATGAGCGGACGCTCTACGACACGCTCAACGAGGCTTTCGCCGATCACTGGGAATTCGCGCCGACCCCCTACGACGAATGGATTGAGCAAAAAGGCGACCCCGATCTCTATGATCCCTCGCTGCGCTTCCTGGCCGAAATCGACGGCCAGCCTGCGGGCGCGCTCATGTGCCGTTATCGCGGCGGCGTCCCGTGGGTCCAGGGGCTGGGTGTGCGCCGACCGTGGCGCAGGCGCGGACTCGGCTCGGCGCTGCTGCGACAGGCATTCGCCGTCTTTTACGCGCGCGGCGGGCGCGAGGTTGCGCTCAACGTCGATGCCGACAGCCCGACCGGCGCAACCCATCTGTACGAGCGCGCCGGAATGACCGTCGCCACGCGCTTCGACATGGTTCGTAAAACCCTGCGCGATTCTTAGACTGTTCTTTTGGGGATCGTGTATCATAGAGTTTGTACGGGCGTGACCAGTTTCGATGTGGTGCGCTGCTCGGCGAGGTAGCGAGAAGGCGCTTGATCCAGCGCGAAAACCGGGCATCAGAGGCGCAGCGCAGACGGTAGTGCAATTCTACCCACGTCCACAGAGCATAAGCGGGTGATCTCAGTTGAGGTCGCCCGCTTTTTCGATCTGGCTGCCGGTCAGCGCTGCGGCGCGTAGCGGGTGGCGACAACCCCGCCTTCAAACGTCCGCGTTTCCAGAAGCTTAAGCTTATGCTGGTCGCCGACCTCACTGAACAGCGGGATTCCCTGACCGAGAATAATCGGGTTGATGTTGATGCGGTACTCATCAATCAGGTTGAGGCGAGTCAGCGCCTGCAGCAGCGTGATGCTGCCGACCAGTATCATGTCCTTGCCGGGCTGCTGCTTGAGTCGGTTGATTTCCCCGGCGATCTCCCCGCGGACGATGACCGAGTTTTCCCACGTCGTCTGCTCCAGCGTCTGCGAGACGACGACTTTTGTCGCCTGGTTGAGCCACAGAGCGTAATCGATCTCTGACTGCTTGCTCGATGGATTCCCCGGCACAGCCGGCCAGTAACTTTCCATCATCTGATAGGTGACGCGGCCATACACCGCCGTATCGAGTTCGTTCGTCCAGCCGTGAACGTACTTCTCAAGGTCATCCCCGAAGGTGATCCAGCGAAGGTCGCCGTCGGGGCGGGCAACAAAGCCATCGAGTGACATGTGTTCCAGAATAAACAGCTTGCGCACGGTCTGATTCTCCTGTGCTACTTTGATTTCCAGAGCGTCAGGTACTTTTTGCGATATTTGTCGTCGGTTTCGCTGGCGATCAGCGCCAGCGCTTTCGCTTTCACAGCCTCGTCGTGGGTGGCGTCATAGACGCTGCGCAGGCTCTGGCTGATGTCATAACGGATGAGCGTGCAGTTCTTCTCCGCGCTGGATTCCGTGAAGCGGCGCGCGAGACCATTGAGGTAGGTCTGCCGCTGCGCGTCACCTGCTGCGCCAACTTTCCACAGCGCCTGTAAACAGTGACGCGCGGTAACGAAACGCTCGTCCCGGGTCACGGTCAGCAGCCTGTCGAAGTCCTTGAGCATCCGCCGGTCAGGGTCGCTTTTCGCCAGATTGCATAACACCTGCGCGGCAATCGCACGGATGTGGTTGTCCCCGTCGCGCAAGCCCGCGATCAGGTCATCCCAGACCTCGTAAGCCCAACCGACGGGCGAGTCGGTGGCTTCGATCAGCGCAGTATAGGCCCGGTTCTGCGCGTCCCTGTCGGTTGAGTGCAGCGTGTCAAGCGCGCTGCGGATTACTGCGTCCATCGTCAAGCCTCAGGCGGGTTGATAGGTCAGAAAGAGGGTTCCTGAAGGATACGGCGTCGCCTGAATCAACTTGAGCGGCACGCCGTGATTGAGACCGGTGAACAGCGGTTTGCCGCTGCCGAGGATGACTGGCACGATGAACATCCGGTACTCGTCGATCAGGCCGATCTGTGTCAGCGCCGAGACGATCTCGCCGCTGCCGAAGATCACCATGTCCTTTCCCGGCTGCTGCTTGAGCCGCCGGATTTCCTCGGCCAGATCGCCTTTGAGCAGGGTGGTGTTTTTCCAGTCGGCGCGGTCGAGCGTCCTGGAGAAAACGATCTTCGCCAGATCGTTCATGTAGCCAGTGATAACCGGGTCATCCTTCAGCGCCTGTTCGGTTGTCCAGTACGAAGCCATGCCTTCGTAAGTCAGCCGACCGAACAGCAGTGTATCGACTTCGTTGAGCTGCTTGACGGCGAACCTGAAAAATTCGTCGTCGACAACGTGCCAGTCGATTTCCCCGTTTGGGCCAGCGAACAGCCCATCGACCGTGACCATATTCGAGACGATGACTTTTCTCATAAAGAAGCTCCTGTAGTCTGTAATCGGCCAATGGGATGACGTCCGGGCGCGCCGTGTTCTCTGGCGCTGGCCTGGTCTGATAAAGGGCAGAGTGATGTGGGTTTGAGCTACGAGTCAGCGAACTGACGCGCCAGCTCCGTGTCAAGGGCGGTGAGCAAATCCTCAGTCCCTTTTCGACGATCTTGGGGGGCATCCTGACCATCAAGGAAAGCGCCCTGCTCGGTGAAGATCAGCCGCGTCCCCTGGCCGCGCGGTTTCAATTCCACGGTCGTCAGCGAGACGGAGAGCAGTCGCTCGCCGATAGTCAGGTTGTAGGCGAAGATGATACGCTCGTTGGGGATAATTTCCTGATAGCGGCTGTCAAAGCTGATTAGCGGGCCGTCGGGCTGGCGACCGCGGTTGATCTCCTGACCGCCAACCCGAAAATCAAAGGCCGACTCGGTCGTTTCCCAACCTTCAGGGTTGGCGAACCAGCGCGCTTTAATCTTCGGATCGGCGAAGGCGGCGAACACACGCGCGGGTGGGACGTCATAGTCGCGCTCGATGATGAAGGTATCGTGAGTGACGGATCGTTCCGGCATGGTTACTCCCTGGAGTCTGGTTCGTCCGGCAGTTCGGCCAACACGTCGCCGAGTCGGTCGAGGCGGCGCTCCCAGAGGGCGCGCCGATCTATAATCCACTGCTCGACCTGTTTCAGCGTCTCCGGCTCGATACGACAGGTACGCACACGCCCCACTTTCTCCGACCGGATCAAGCCGCTGGCTTCCAGTACCTGAAGATGCTGGACGACGGCTGGCAGCGACATGGCGAGCGGACGCGCCAGCTCGCTGACCGACAGCGGCCCGCGACTCAGCCGCTCGACGATGCCGCGTCGGGTCGGGTCGGCCAGCGCCTGGAAGACCAGATCGAGTGAAGGCGAGGGTGGTTGGTTAAGCATTGACTTAAGTATAGGGCAGAATCAGGTCATGTCAAGCGTCTTATAGAACATCCGAGCGGCCTGCTGGCAAGAAATAATCAGGTCTACCTGCCCTCACCCCGACCCCTTCACGGCCTTTGTTTGCGCCGCTCGCGCTGCGAAGCGGCGTCTCGACCCGCTGAAAGACTGATCTGTCGTGATGAGTGTCTCCTTCAGAGGATAGAGGCTTTGCCAGTCCCGCTCGGTCGCCATCTCTCTCATCCCCTTCGGAAGGCCTGGCGTCCGAAGGGCTTTCAGTCTCTGGCGGCGACGCTGAGACGATGTCGATCCAGCACAACGCCTATCTCGGCTCGCGGCTCTTTCTCGGCTACTTCTTGTCTTCTCTCAAGTCGCTGACGGCCTTCTCGATGCGGCGCTGGCGCGTCTCGGCAGTCTTTGCACCTTCGACCGACCGGGTATAGCGCCGCCGACTGCTGTACGAGAGGCTGTCGAAGAATCGTCGGGCGTCCGCGTCGGCATCGAGCGCGGCGGCGAGGTCTTCAGGAATCGTTAGCTCGCGCGGCTCGGTGTCCAGTTCGATCTCGACGTCGATTTCGTCGCCGCCCGCGACGCTGGCTCCGGCGCGGTTCTCGGCGCTGACGCCGACCATAAAGACTCCGCCCATGACGGCAATCGTGCTGCGATAGGTGTAGCCGTTGAGGGTCACGCGGACGGGCGGCTTCTTGCTCGTGCCGAGCGCGGCGACGACTTCCGGCGGGACTTCGATGCCGGTGGCGGATTTACCTGCCTTGAGTAAGGTGGTGTGAAATTTCATGCTTTTTCCTCTGGCGGCAAGTTATCCCTTGAAGAAGGCGATCAGTTCGGGCGCGACGGTCGCGGTACTTCGAGACGAACAGGCGCGCGCCTGTCAGCCGCTGCGAGTCGTCCCATCAAGCGCGCTCCTCTAGACGCCCGCGCCGCTTTCGGACAGCGGACGTGACGGCGCGCGCTCGGCTGCCGCTTCTGTGTCCGCCGCGTGCTGATGAATCTGAATGTGACTGAGCAGGATGATGTTGATGATGGCGAGACAGGCGAAGATGACCGCGCCGATCAGCGCGATGACCTGCAATCCGTGGACGAACGCGACCTGCGCTGTGCCGAGCAGGACGGTTGACAGCGCGGCGGGCAGCTTTTCCGCCGCTGCCAGCGCGCCGCCGAGGGTTTCCATCGCCGCCGCGCGCGCGTCTGCCGGGATGGTCAGGGGCAGGCCGGTGGCGACCTGCGCCCGGTAGATCGCCATGCCGATGCTGCCGAGGATAGCGATGCCGAGCGCGCCGCCGAACTCCGCGCCAGTTTCCGCGATAGCTGAGGCGGCTCCGGCCCGTTCCGGCGGCGCGTTGCCGATGACCAGATCCGCCGTCAGCGTAAAGGTCAGGTTGAAGCCGAAGGCCATCAGCAGGTTGCCGATGATGATGATCGCCAGCGAGTCCGTCCCCAACTGCGTGAACAGGCCGAGGCCGACCGTCGCCAGCACCATCCCGCCCCCGATGACGTGGGCCGGTCGGACGCGGCGGGCGAAAATCGGCGCGACGTTCGAGCCGATGATGGACGCAACAGCGCCGGGAATCGACCACAGGCCAGCGTGCAGTGGCGACAGGCCGAGGACAAGCTGTAAATACTGCGCGACGAACAGCGACAGGCCGATGGCGACGAAGACGCCGAGGGTGTACGTCACCAGCGAGGCGCTGAAGGCGCGGATACGGAACAGGCGCAGATCGATCAGCGGGTCTTCAAGCTGTGTCTGACGCTGGACGAACGCGGCGCCGACAGCCAGACCGAGGGCGATGATGAGCAGCGCGGCGGCGCTCACTTCGTTCTGAGCAATCTGCTTGAGGCCGTAGATCACCAGCAGGACAGCGGCCAGCGACATCCCGGCGCTTAACAGGTCGAAGTGGCCCGGATGCGGGTCTTTGAACTCCGGCAGAATCAGCGGAGCCAGAATCAACAGCAGCGCCATCACCGGGACGGCCAGCAAAAAGACCGATCCCCACCAGAAATGTTCGAGCAGCAGCCCGCCGACCAGCGGGCCGATGGCGCTGCCAAGCGAGAAGCCGGACACCCAGACGCCGATAGCTACTGTGCGCTGCTGCGGGTTGAGGAACATATTGCGGATCAGCGACAGCGTCGAGGGCATGAGCGTCGCCCCGGCGATGCCGAGCAGCGCGCGGGCAGCGATCAGCATGGCGGCGCTGCTCGCAAACGCGGCCAGAATCGAGGCCACGCTGAAGGCCGCGCCGCCGATCATCAGCAGCTTGCGCCGCCCGATGCGGTCGCCGAGCGTCCCCATCGTAATCAGCGCTCCAGCGATCATAAAGCCGTAGATGTCGACGATCCACAGAAGCTGCGAACTGGTCGGCTGTAAATCGGTCGTCAGGTGCGGCACGGCCAGGTGCAGCACGGTCATGTCCATGACGATCAGGAGAGTCGGCAGCATCAGGACGGCGAGGCCGATCCATTCACGCCGTCCGGCTTTCTGCGGGGAAGTCAGGGTCATGCATGTTCCTTTCGAGCAGACGAAGGCGGACAGGCCGACGCGATCAAAGCGGTCTGCGTCGGCGTTGTTTCAGACGCGGCGAGTATACCCGTCTTACTTGATGAGGTTGAACACCAGTTCGGTTCGGCTGCCGGTTTCGATGACGCGGACTTTTTCCAGCAGCACCGGGGCGGCGTCGAGCGCGCCGAAAAATGGCTGTCCGCTGCCGAGCAGCACCGGCATGATGCCGATTTGCAACTCGTCCGCCAGCCGGGCGTTGAGGATGTACTGCGAAATCTCCGGCCCGCCGACGATCACGACATTCTTATCGCCCGCCGCTGCTTTGGCCTGCGTGACCGCGCTTTCGATGCCGTCGGTGACGAAGGTGAAGAACAGCTTATCATTGCGTTTGGGCATTTTCTCTGGCGGATGATGGGTGACGACGAACAACGGCACCTGAAATTCGTAGCCATCGGCGTAGTCGTCAGGATTGCCCATCTCGAATGTCCGCCGACCCATGACGGCTGCGCCGGTCGTCCGTATCCATTCCTGCATCAGCTCGGTCTGGTCGAGCGCTTCGAGGTCAGGATAGAGCAGGGCGACGCTGCCGTGCGCATCGTTGACGAAGCCATCGAGCGACAACGTCATGCCGAGGATCACCTTGCTCATATTAGCTCCCTTCCGGTGGTACAGACTGGTAGACGAGCGCAATTGCGCCGGAGTCAAACGGGCGGCTCTCGATCAGTTTGAGGGCCGCCTGGTCGCCGTCGTTGAACAGCTTTTGGCCGCTGCCAAGCACGACCGGATAGACGATCAGGTTGTACCGGTCGATCAGGCCATGCTCCATCAGCGTCGTCGCCAGCCTGCCGCTGCCGAAAATCAAAATGTCCTGACCAGACTCCTGCTTCAGTTGAGCGATCCGGTCGAGGACGCTGCTCCTGATGAGCGAGGAATTCGTCCAGGCGGCCTGATCGAGCGTCGTGGTGACGACATGCTTTGGCATGGTGTTTATGCGATCACTGTAGCCCTGTTCGTCGGTGCGCCCCGGCCAGGCTTCAGCGAAGCCCTGATAGGTCACGCGACCGAGCAGCAGCGCGTCGTGCGAGAATAGTTCGGCGTACTTGAACTCGCCGATTTTGTCGTTCCAGTAGGGCGCTGTCCACATCGGGTTTTCGATGACACCGTCGAGCGAGATAAACTCTGACAGGGTGATTTTACGCATGGCTGGTTTCCTTCTAAGCAACAATTACTTTCCTTTTGCAAGTAGCGAGAGTATAGCCGACGCGCGAGGAAAGTCAAGAACAAATTTTCTACTGCCGGGCGGCTTACCTTCTGTTCCTTCGGCGAGCAGGCCCCGAAATGGGGCTGCCGGAAAGCGAAGCAACGCGCAAAGGTATCCTCGAATGACAGCTCAGTCTCGGCAGCTACAGGCCGAAGTAAAAGGTGCTGAGTGCTGAGTGACGAGTGCTGAGTCAGAATAAAGGGCCGCCCCGGTTGTTTTCCAGAGGAGTGGAGCGATGAGCGACGAAAAAACGCGCCTGCTGCGTGAGCTAGACGCGACGCGAGCCGAATTGTGGTCGATTCTTGAAGACATCGACCCGGCGGCGGAGATTTATCCCGGCTGGAACAAGCGCGATTTTTTCGCCCACATAGCGGGTTGGGAAGCCTGGATTTTCGAGACCTTCCGCAGCGGCGCGTATGTCCCTTACGACTATAAGCGCTACAGCACCGTCGATGACGCCAACGCTGCTTTTGTCGCCGAGCGCCAGAGCGCCAGCCCGGAGACGGCCAAACTCGAGGCCGAGATTAACCGCTTCGCCGTCCGCCAGTATCTGACCGAGACGCCAGCGGACGATTTTCATCAGCCGTTTGCCTTCCCGTGGGGCGAGGAAGACATCGCCGCTTTCATCGTCGGCGCGATTGCGCACGAGCGCGACCATGCCCGCGAGATCCTCACTATGAAACAGGTCGGCAAATTCGCCGCGCCGTAACCATCAAAAGAGGCGATCCCGACCGGGATCGCCTCTTTCTTTTACTCAGTCCTCGGCACTCAATCCTTTTTAGAGAACGGGCGCGTTCGGCTGGCAGTGGACGAACTTGCCGCTGCCGTTCGAGCCGAGCCATTCGTTGCCGTCGACGATCTTGCGCCCGCGCAGGTAGACCTGCACCGGCACGCCGCGCACGGTCATGCCTTCGTAGCAGTTGTAGTCACAGCGCATGTGATGGGTCGAGGCGCTGATGGTGTGCTCTCTGTTCGGGTCCCAGACGAGAAGATCGGCGTCCGAGCCGATGGCAATCGTGCCTTTGCGCGGGTACATGCCGAAAATCCGGGCCGGGTTGGTGCAGTTCAGCTCGACAAAACGGGTCGGCGAGAGGCGGCCTGTGTTGACGCCGCGATCCCAGATGACCATCATCCGGTCTTCGATGCCAGGCATGCCGTTGGGGATTTTGGCGAAGTTGCCGAGGCCCAGTTCCTTGCCGGGACGGCGATAGGACGGGTCCTGCTTCTCGTACTCGATCCATGAGCCTTTGTCGCTCGCGGCCCATTCCTGCCACGGCCCTTTGCCGCCCTCGTACCAGAAGTCGCAGTGGTCGGTGCTGATCGCCTGAAGCGAATCTTCCTTGACCGCGCGCCACAGTACGTCCTGATCGTGGACGGTGCGGATCGGCGGCGAGCAGACGTACTTCGCGCCTTCAAAGCCGGGCGCGCCGAGGTGTTTCTCAGCCGTCAGGAAGAAGTATTGCACGCAGGTCTCGCCCATCACCGGGTAGCCGAGCGCGCGTCCCCGGCGGATGGCATCGACGGCATACTCGTTGGTGACGTGGACGACGTAGAGCGGGCATCCGGTCAGGCCGCTCATGACGACGGCGCGGTTGGTCGCTTCGCCTTCGATTTCCGGCGGGCGCGAGGCGGCGTGGTACTTCGGGTCGGTCTTGCCAGCGGCGAGCAGCTCCGGCGTCAGCGTGGCTTCGACGTCGCCGTTTTCGGCGTGAACCATGACGATCATGCCGCTCCGGGCGGCCTGCTGCATGGCCTTGAACAGGGTGGCGTCGTCGATCTGGAAGACGCCCTTATAGGCCATGAACAACTTGAGGCTGGTGATGCCGTCGCCGATCAGCGTCGGGATTTCCTGCATGACTTTATCGGTCAGGTTGGTGATGCCGACGTGATAGCTGTAGTCGATCTGGGCGGGGCGGGCTTTCTCGTTCCAGATGGCGAGGGCATCATGGAGCGTGCCGTTTTTCGGCTGCATGGCGAAGTCCATATGCGTCGTCGTGCCGCCGAAGGCCGCCGCTTTGTGGCCGACGTCGAAATCGTCATTGCTGAACGTGCCGCCGAAGGACAGATCGAGGTGCGTGTGGACATCGACGCCGCCGGGCAGCAGATACTTGCCGCTACAGTCCACGATGTCATGACCGGCGACTGGAATGTCCCTGCCGATCAGGGTGACGATCTCGCCCTCAACCAGCACGTCAGCCGGAACCATCTCGCTGGCCGTGACGACCGTCCCGTTCTTGAACAGCGTACCCATGATTGAACTCCTTAAAACAAGGACTGAGGGCTGAGGACTGAGGACTGAGTAAAAACAGTCTGGCCTCTGAGCGCTCAATCACCGTTCGATTTACGTTGATTTTGCCACTGTTTTTCGACAGAAGCACGAAGTCCGCCGACGACCTTCGCCAGCTCTAAAGCCTGCATCGTTAATTGATCGAACTCAGCCTGAGTCAGATAACCCGCGTCGAGGGCAACATAAAGCTGAGAACGCACTTCCGCGCAGGATGCTTTGGCAATGACGAGAAACTGATGAAACTCGCCGCGACCACCGCGCTCGAAACCTTCCGCGATGTTGGACATAATCGAAACTGAGGCGCGCTGAATCTGACTGGAAAGACCGAAATCACGAGCAAAAGCGCCGCTTTGCGTGGCTCGATAGATATTCTGCGTCAGTTGGCGCGCCTTTTGCCACGCAACAAGTTCTTCAAAACGCTCTATCCGCTGTGTCAAGACGCTCGCTTTCTTTTACTCAGTCCTCAGTCCTCAGTCCTCAGTCCTCAGTCCTCAGTCCTCAGTCCTCA
>CAZZAO010000110.1:0-17922 GCA_964652205.1 uncultured Anaerolineaceae bacterium
CTCCCCTCTCCTGGCTGTACTCAGCGGTCGGGAGAGGGGCCGGGGGTGAGGGCCAGTGGACGCGACCAATCGCGGCCCGACGGAAGACGACCTCACCCCCGCAAGCAGCGAGGGGGAATCAGATGCGAGCTATCGCGGCTCTGATCTTTCTCCCCTCTCCTGGCTGTACTCAGCGGTCGGGAGAGGGGCCGGGGGTGAGGGCGGCGGGGATGAGGGCTGGCAGGCGCGAACCATCATGCCCCGACAAAATCTCTCGTCTGATCTTTCTCCCCTCGCCCTCCGGGAGAGGGTTGGGGTGAGGGGGCCGGGGGTGAGGGCTGGCGGATGAGGGCCTTACTCGCCGCTGATGAGCGTGCCGACGCTGTGATCGCCCTGAACGGCCTTGATGAGGTCGTTAGCCCAGAAGTTGACGACCATAATCGGCATGGCATTTTCCTGACAGAGCGTGAAAGCCGTCATGTCCATAATTTCAAGCTTATTCAGCAGAACTTCGCGGTAAGTCAGGCTGGCGTAGCGCGTGGCCGACGGGTCTTTGTTCGGGTCGGCGCTGTAGACGCCGTTGACCTTCGTCGCCTTGATGACAATATCGGCATCGACTTCCATCGCGCGGAGCGCAGCGGCGGTATCAGTCGTGAAGTACGGGTTGCCTGTGCCGCCCGCGATGATGACGATCCGGCCTTTTTCCATGTGGCGAATAGCGCGCAGGCGGATGTACGGCTCGGCGACGGCGTTCATCGAAATGGCGGTCTGCACGCGCGTGGCGACGCCGATCCGCTCCAGCGCGTCCTGAAGCGCCAGCCCGTTCATCACCGTGCCGATCATGCCCATGTGATCGGCGGTGCTTTGCTCCATGCCGCGCGAGACGCCGCTGGCCCCGCGCCACAGGTTGCCCGCGCCGATGACGACCGCAATTTCGACGCCGAGATCGTAGACATCCTTGATCTTACGGGCGATATCTTCGGCGCGATTCGGGTCGATGCCCAGTCCCTGCGCCGGGGCGAGGGCCTCGCCGCTGAGTTTGAGGACGATCCGCTTGTAAAGGGCGCTGCCGCTGCTGCCGTGTTCATCGCTCATGCTGTCAAGCCTCCTGTTCCCTGCACTGGACAGGGGAAATCTGCAAAAAAAGAGGGACTAGCAGGAAATGCTAATCCCTCCGCAAGGATCATTGATCCTTTGCCGGTCGAAGCTGACGCGGGTGATCCCAGTGGCTACTCACCGGGGCCGCTGGCGTCATCGGCCTGACCGAGCGCGAAGCGGGCAAAGCGGCGGATTTCGACGCTCTCGCCCAGCTCGGCCACGGCTTCGCTGAGAAGCTGCGCGACCGTCTTGCTCTCATCCTTGATGAACGGTTGTTCGAGCAGGACGAGTTCCTGAAAGAACTTGTCCATCCGACCCGTAGCGACCTTCTCGGCGATAGCGGCGGGCTTGCCTTCTTCGACAGCGCGGCGAATCTGAAGCTGGCGCTCGGCCTCGACGACCGCTTCCGGCACATCTTCGCGGCGGATATACTCCGGCGCGAGGTTGGCGATCTGAAGCGCGATGTCGCGGGCAAAGGCGCGGAAGCGCTCGGTGTTGCCGACGAAGTCGGTTTCGCAGTTGACTTCGACAATCACCGCCAGACGGCGGTTGAAGTGTGAATAGGTCTCGATCACCCCTTCGTTCATGGTACGGCCCGCGCCGAGCTTCTTGGCCGCGCGCGCGATGCCCTTTTCACGCAGGTAATCAATCGCCTTCTGGACGTCGCCATTGCTGGCTTCCAGCGCTTTCTTGCAGTCGAGCGGACCCGCCCCGGTGGCTTCACGAAGGTCCTTAACCATCTGTGCGGTGATCGCCATTGACTTCCCCCTGAGTTATTCTGTTTCAGTCTCTTCGTCGAAGAGGCTGGCGTTCTTGAGCTTGGCGAGGGTCGATGCGCCGAGATAGCGCTCGTCGTCCTCATCGGAGTCCTGAGCATACTTCGCCAGATCGAGATCGTCGGCGTTGACTTCTTCCTCGGTCAGGTCGTCGCTCTTGCGCATCGCGCGGCCTTCGATGACCGCGTCGGCCAGCGCGCCGACGAGCAGTTTGATGGCGCGGACAGCGTCATCGTTCGCGGGGATGATGTAGTCGATGTCGTCCGGGTTACTGTTGGTGTCGGCCAGCGCCAGCACCGGGATATTGAGGGTGTTGGCTTCCTTGACGGCGGTCGTCTCGCGCCGGGTATCGACAATCGCCAGCAGGTCAGGCAGTTTACGCATGTTGCGGATGCCGCCGAGACGAAGCTGGAGCTTCTCGATCTTCCGGTTGAGGATCAGCGCTTCCTTCTTCGACAGCAGCTCGAAATCGCCTTGATCGCGGCGCTTTTCCAGCTTCTTGAGCGTATCGATCCGGTCGCGGATGGTGCGCCAGTTGGTCAGCGTGCCGCCGAGCCAGCGATGGTTGATATAGGGCATCCCGCAGCGCTCGGCTTCCGAGGCGACGGCTTCCTGCGCCTGACGCTTGGTGCCGACGAACAGCACCGTGCCGCCGTTCTGAGCGATGTCGCGCACCATGTCGTAGTATTCGTTCAGGTTGACGATGGTCTGTTGCAGGTCGATGATGTGAATGCCGTTGCGTTCGGTGAAGATGAAGGGCTTCATCTTCGGGTTCCACTTGGTCGTGCGATGGCCGAAGTGGACGCCCGTCTCGAGCAACTGCTTCATGGTGACGCTTTGAGGCATGGTCGTACTGTTCTCCTGCTGTGTTTAAGCGATCACGCCGTTCATCCCCGTCTGCGAATCTCAGCGCAGGCTGAGACAACACGCAGACAAGTCCCGACGTGTGATTTTAGGCCAGCATAAGGCCGACCCGGTTGGGCATTCTATCAGAGGGTCGGCCCGCTTTCAAGAGAAGAGTTATGCGAATCAGGGCAATCGCGTCTAAATCACAACTCAGGCTATAAAAGGCCATGAGGGTTTGTAGGGGCGACCCGCCGGGTCGCCCCTACGTTATCGTTGACCCTGGATAAACCGATATGAGCTTTCTTGAAACTCCGATCAAATTTGATGCGTTTGCCCTGTATGCGAATGGGCGGACTCGATCTGGCGCGGTTTGCCGCTAGAATGAAGCATCCTGATCCGCGCTGTTTCACGCGATGATTCTGCCGACGCGGCGCAGGAAACTCGCTGTCCGCGACCACGCCTGTTCCGAGTGATCCGCCGCGCCTATGAGTCCCTATCTCGTCAGCTTTGAAATTCTGGTCTACGCGCTCTTTGCGGGCTGCTTCGTCAGCGCGTGGCGGCGCGGACGCTTCGACGCGCTTGAACTGCTGTGGACAGGTCTGTACGGCTTCCTGCTCGAATGGATGATAATCAAGCTGCTCCACGCTTACCATTACGGCCAGTTCCTCATCATGATCGACGGCGCGCCGCTCGGCGTGGCGCTCGGTTGGGCCGTCATCATCGACTCGTCGATGCGCTTTTCGAGTCGGCTGCGCCTGCCGGACGCGGCCCGCCCGCTGGTTGACCTGCTGATGGCGCTCAATATCGACCTCGCGCTCGACGCGATTGCGATTCGACTCGGCATGTGGGCCTGGACGGGAGTGGCGCTCGATCAGCAGTGGTTCGGTGTCCCGTGGGCCAATTTCTGGGGCTGGGGCATGGTCGTCTGGTCGTACTCGGCCTTCCTGCGCGCGCTTCGACCGTGGCGCGGCGACCGAATCCGCCGCTGGCTCTATCCCCCGGCGGCGATGGCGCTCTCGCTGCTGGTGCTGGCGGGCGGCGGCGGACTGTATCAGTTCATCGTCGAGAAAGATCAGCAGGCGGCGGCGACGCTGTTTCTGCTCGTTGGCTGCGCCGTGACGGTGCTGCTGCTGAAGCCGCGCCCGTTCGACTCCGGCTCAACGGGGCGGATGGTGGCGCTCGTGCCGCTGGCGTTCCACGGTTTTGTGCTGATCGTCGGCCTGACGACCGGCATTTTCGCGCGCCAGCCGATCCTCGCCGGAATCGGCGTGGCGATGCTGGCGCTCAGTCTGGTCGCGCACCGGAGAGCGCAGGCGTTCGCGCCTGACTCGACCTGATCGCGCTGCCGTCATGAAAAGCGCAGGCCGCTTGCTGCCTGCCTTTTCTTCTTCTCGGTTCTCGGCTCTGTCTTCTTACGCCTCGTAGGCGAGTTCACCGCCGACGTAGGTGCGCAGCGCCTTGATGTCGAGCAGGCCGTCCGGCTCGGTCGCCAGCGGGTCGCCGCTGAGAATCGTCAGGTCGGCCCATTTACCGGGCGTCAGGCTGCCGCGATTGTGCTGGTCGCCGCTGGCAATCGCGCCGCCCATCGTGTAGGCGTAGAGCGCCTCGTAGGCCGTGATCGCCTGCTCCGGCGCAATCGGCCTGCCGTCCGGCCCTTTACGGTCGATGGCGGCTTTGATGCCGAGCAGCGGATTGTCGTCCGGCACAACCGGCGCGTCGGAACTGAGCGCGACCGTCAGCCCGGCGTCGAGCATGGCGCGCACTGGATAGCAGCGCGGGATGAACTCGTCAGGCAGATAGCGGCGGAAGTTCGCGCCGAGCGCGGGCAGAAAGACCGTCTGCGGCACGGCGATGATGTTGAGCGCCTTCGCCCGGCGCAGTTGTCCGGCGTTCGGCAGGGCGAGATGCTCGATTCGATGGCGCAGTTCCGGCTTCGGCTCGCGCGCCTGAATCGCCTCATACGCGCCGAGAACCTGATCGATGGCGACATCGCCGATGGCGTGGGTAGCGATCCGAAAATCACTGTCATGCGCTTCCCACATCAGCTCGATCAGCTCGTCGCTGTCGAAACGCAGCACGCCCTGACTGCCGGTTTCCTTGTACGGCACGCTCAGAGCCGCCGTCGCCCCGCTCAGGCCGCCGTCGGCGAAGAACTTGACGCAGTCGACGCGCAGGCGGCCACTTTCGTGCTTCAGCGGCAGCGGATAGGTTTCCCTGCCGCCGTCGGGCCGCCGAATCGGCATGGCGTTAATCCGCAGGTCGAGCGCGTTCTGCGCGTCGAGCGCCATGTACACCGCCAGAATATCCGGCGTCACCAGCGGATCGCCAGCGCTGGTGATGCCGAGCGAGAGTTCGTGCTGCATGGCGGCGTGCAGGACGCGCGCCCATTCCTCAGCGGTTGGCTCTGGCATGATCTTCGTAACCAGACCCATCGCGGACTCTTGCAGCAGGCCGGTCGGCTCGCCGCGCTCGTCGTGGACGATGACGCCGCCGGGCGGATTGGGCGTGCTGGCGTTGATGCCCGCCGCCTTGAGCGCCGCGCTGTTGGCGACGATCATGTGACCGCAGGTGCGCGTGACGGCAATCGGGCGGTCGGCGCTGGCCTGATCGAGGTCGGCGCGCGTCAGGTGGCGATGTTCGGCCAACTGCGCTTCATTGTAGCCGCGCGCGCTGACCCATCCGCCCGCTGGAGTCGTCTCGGCGCGGGCGCGCAGGCGCGAAATCACGGTCGGGATGTCCGGGGCGACGGCGAAGCGCACATCGACCTGCGTCGTGCGAATCAGGCCGATTTTCCAGACGTGGGCGTGAGCGTCATTGAAGCCGGGGATCAGCGTCTTGCCGCCCAGATCAATCCACCGGGCATGGCGCGCTTCCGCGCTGAGATAGCTCATCTTGCCGACGACGGCAATTTTGCCATTATCGTCAACCAGCACCGCTTCGGGCATCGGAAATTCAGCGTCCATTGTGTGAATCACGCCATTGTAGAACAGCAGCATGAGGTTCCCTGCCTTCTGAAAGTTCAACCGAAAATGTTTCAGCGCGTATTCTAACGCCGCGCGTGTCGGTTTACAGTACACCCAGGATGAGACGTGGCGAAGAAAATGTCGCGCTTGTGTGGCAGCACGACCCCGACAAGTTCATCCTGAAAACGAGGATTCCACCGGTGAGCTTCGGAAACACCGAGAAGTCGAACGGCTCGCTGTTCATGCTGCCCCCGGTTCACCTGCCGCCTCAATCAGGTGCGCCAACTGCTTGCGTCCAGGCCCTTATTATGTGATAAAGTAAGCGTCAATAGTCCCTAAATTTCACTCTTTCCAGCCCATAAAAGGATACCATCATGGCCGCGACCCCGAAGGAAATCGCCCTTCAGCTTCTCGACCGCATCAGCGCTAAAGATATAGAAGGGATGCTCAACCTGATGACAGATGACGCATCCGTATTTGATCCCCACTACCCGTCGCCGCTGATGCAGGGCAAGGACGCCATTCGCGGCAATATGGCCTGGGTGTTCGGTTTCCTCAAAGAAATGCATTGGACGGTGCTGCGCTCGTGGGAAAATGCCGACTCGGTCGTGCTGGAAGTGGCTACCCGTCATGTCGCGCCCGATGGCTCGCTGATGACGCCGCCGCAGGTCTTCGTCATCGACGTCAGGGGCGGTAAAGTGGCGCGCTGGCAGTCATTCGGCCCCTATCCGCCGCCAGCCCCGCCGCCAGCCTAACGCATCGGAAGTGGTAAGTCAGATGAATAGATGATCGGGATGGTTGCCTCGGCGCTGGCGCTGCCCGTCGCCGCTGCGGTGGCTTCAGCCGTGACCGATTCGGTCGCCACGAGGGACGCCGTCGCTTCGACAGTGGGCGCTTGCGTCAGGACGAACCAGCCGCTGCGCGTACATAGATCGCCGTAAGCATCGACATGGACGGCGAGCGTCCAGTCATAAGTTCCCGGCCCCGGCAGCCGAGCGAGCGCTAACTGCATCTCGAACAACTGCCCGCCGGGAGCCTGTACGCCGAGGTTTTTGTCGCTGCCGCGCCGACGCGCCAGAAAGCGGATGACGCCAGCGGGCCTGTTCGTCCCGAAGATCATGGCAATGCTGTCGGCAGTGGTGAACTGCTGGCCGTCGCTGAGGTTATCCATGACGCTGAAGCCGTCGCAGATCTGCGCCGCTGTCAGGGTCGGAACGGGTGTCGGCGTTCGAGTCGGTGTCGAAGTCGGCCTCGGCGGAGCCGGGCTGGGCGTGAAGGTCGGCGTCCAGGTCGGCGGCAGCGTGGCGCGAACCAGCGGCCCGGTAAACGGCTGAAAGCGCGAAGTTGCCGACGGCGTGACGACCAGCGTCGCCGTCGGTGACAGAGTCGGGGGAGCAGGCGCGGGCTGGCAGGCTGCGAAACACAGGATCAGGCCGACCGCCCGCAGGCCGAGTCTAGGCACGCTCGCCCAGACGGCGCTCCGTCCCGGCCAGCAGACGTTGAATATTACTTCGGAAGCGCCAGAGCATAATGGCCGCCACGAACAGCGTATAAATGGCGTATTCCCAGCTCAACGTGTGCTGGCCGACCAGGATCATCATCCACAGGACGGCAATCGTCAGCATTCCAAGCACGCCGAGCGAGACGTAGCGCGTCAGGGCGACGAGCAGCGCGCCGACCAGGCAGACGACAGCGATCACCTGAAATGGCGCGATCATCAGCATCGTGCCGAAAGCCGTCGCCGCGCCTTTGCCGCCGCGCAGCGTCCCGGTGATGAGGGCGACGAACAGCGACCAGTTGTGGCCGACAATGACGACAATCGCCGAGAGAACCGTGGCTAAAATCAGGTTATCGGGCAGGATGGAACGAGCGATGACGATGGCGGCGATCCCTTTGAAGATGTCGCCGAGCGCGACGATGATGCCGTAACCGCAGCCCATCGCGCGGGCGACGTTGGTGCTGCCCATGTTGCCGCTGCCGACTTCAAAGATGTTGACCCGTTTAAGGCGACCGATCAGATAGGCCGTGGGGAGCGAACCGAGGAGATAACTGACAATGACGATCATGAGAATACGCACGATGTCAAAGTTCATCCTATTTTCCTCTTCGAGCTAGCAGGGCATTGATCCAGGGGCATTGGCATCGGCTTTCCATACAGAGTCGCGCAGCTACCAGTGTAGCGCGGTCTTGTTTTAACAACACTGGATCGCCGCTGAAGTGACGTAACCTTCAGGAATTATTTACTCATCCTCGCCTTTGATCGCTGGCTGTCCCATTCTTCCCGGCCAGGGACAATCCTCTTGACATATCGACAGGTGCCAATATAATAGGAGTTATGGATACGGAACAGGTTCTTTTTGCCAAAGCGCTGGCCGACGAAACCCGTCAGGAGATCATGACGCATCTCTGCTGTGTCTGGTTGAGCGTCAACGACGTGGTTGACCGGCTTGATGGCCGAGTCAACCAGCCCACAGTCAGCCACCACCTGAAGAAGCTCGAAGACGCCGGGCTGGTGTTCGTCCGTCAGGAAGGGCGGCAGCGCTTCTACACGCTCAATCAGGAGCGGATGACCATCTGCTGCGGAATGCTCGTTCGCGCCTTCGCGCCGGACTACGCCGCCAACCTGATCGCTGTCAATCAGATTCCTGTGGTTGATCCATAAGCCTGTTTTTTTCGTTCAATCTATCGACAAGTGTCGATGTAACAGGAGATCATTATGACTGTGAAGGCGAACGCGATTCACGACGTGGTTCAGGAGCGTTATGGCGCAATTGCGCGCGGTGAGAGCGCCTCGTGCTGCGGGCCGGATGCCGACTGCGGCTGCGCGTCACCGACCCTGTATGACGTCAGCCTGATTGAGACGCTGCCGCTCGAAGTCACCTCACTCTCGCTCGGCTGCGGCGATCCAGTCACGATTGCCGGGCTGAAATCGGGCGAAACCGTCCTCGACCTCGGCAGCGGCGGCGGCATCGACTGCTTCCTGGCGCGTCGTCAGGTCGGCGAAACGGGCCACGTCATCGGCGTCGATATGACACCGTCGATGCTGGAGAAGGCCAACGCCAGTAAGGTGAAGCTCGGCTACAGCAACGTCGAATTCCGCGAAGGCCAGATCGAGGCGCTGCCGGTCGAGAGCGACAGCGTTGATGTCATCATCTCCAACTGCGTTATCAACCTCGCCCCGGACAAACGTCCGGTGTTCGCCGAAGCCTTCCGCGTCCTCAAGCCGGGCGGACGAATCTCGGTCAGCGACATCGTCACCGAAGGCGAGTTCAGCGACGCGCTCCGCGCCGACACAGCCCAGTGGGCCGAGTGCGTGACCGGGGCGATTGACGCCGCGCTCTACACCGACCTGATCCGCGAGGCCGGATTCGTGGACATTCAGGTGGTCGATAAGGCCAACGCCGAGGGCATCGTCGAGGTCAGGCCGGGAATGCCGCGGATTTTCAGTGCGCGCATCACGGCGCGGAAGGCACTTTAGCGGAATCTCGTCTATAGACGTGACGACGGGTTCGAACCCGGCCAGGTACAAAATTCATCTTGTACCGCCGCTTCGTACATGCTGGAAGCTCGCAGATATCGACTGAGCATAAAAAGAGCCATCTCGGCTGAACACCGGAATGGCTCTCCTTTGACGTCGGTGACGGTGGTGACGCTGCTGAGGACGGTATTCGTCGATACTGCGCGTGGTCTTTGATACCAGTACAGTCGTTGCTGCTCAATTCTGATTTGATGCGCCCGTCGCGCTGGATGTCGCCAGAGCCGAACGATTTACTTTAATCATGACTGAGCTACTGATCGAAGAATTTGCGCGATGTGAGCGACGACGACTACCTGGCCGCCGCTACTTCTCCATGCCTTCGATCAGCGTTGCAACCACTCGTTCCAGTTCCCCCTGTTTGGACTTCACCTCATCCATGTTTGCAAAGTAGGCCAACCGCCGGTCGATGTAGTCGCCTTCCAGAATGCTGCTCGGAATACTGGCAATGGCGGGATTGTGAAACACGAGGCGAATCTGAGCGCGGTCGTGGAAGTTAAAGGTGACGAGATAGTTTCCCCGATAGCTGTAGCTCGGCGCGTTCCACTTGATCTGCTCGCTGATCTGTGGATCGACCGCCTTGATGATCGCGCGCAGCGCCTCGGCTTCCGCCTTAAGCGGAGCGTCGAGCCGCTGCATAAAGTCGTCAACGCTTTTCTGCGGCGCAGGCATCGAGTATTGGCCTCATTTCTTCTGCTGCGCGGCGGTTTCCTGCAAGGCGAGGTCGATGAAGACGGCGCTCGACCAGCCGAACAGCGGCGCGGCCTTCGGCGGGCGCTCCGCCGTGAGCGGGTTGTAGTATTCGTAGATGTCGTCGTGCGTCATCAGCAGGTCGAGCGTCTTGCGGCGCAGTTCGCCCGCCAGCGCCTGCTGCCCGGCGTGCGTCAGCGCATCGACGAACAGATAGTTGATGTTCGGCCAGGTTGGCCCGCGCCACATCGTGATCGGGTCGAAGTGCGGGTCGTTGAGCGCAACGGTCGGCAGTGGATAGTCCGGCCAGAAGGTGGCCGGGTCGGTCAGCGCCTGTGCCAGCCGCTCGATTACTTCCTGCGGGAAAGCGTCTACCCACAACGGCAGCAGGTTGAACGGCGTCAGCACCGGGATCGGCTGGCCGTCGTGCAGCGACTCGAACAGCCCCCTGTCCGGGTTCCACAGGTGCTGGAGCATCCGCCCGGCCAGGGTCTGCGCCTCGGCGCGATAGCGGGCGGCATCGTTCGGCTCGCCGATCAGTTCGGCAATCCGCGCCAGACTGAGACACTGGATATAAATGTAGGTGTTCAGGTCGGGCGCGGCGACCGGCATCCCATAATCCCACAGCGGGCTGTCGTCCAGACCGGACGAATAGGGATGGCGGTAGATGTAGAGGCCGTTCGGGTTGCGGTTCTCGTCTGCCCACCAGTTCTGCCAGCGCACCAGCGGCTCGTAGACTTCCTGTAGAAAATCGACTCGACCGGACGACTCGAACAGCTTGAGCACCGCCCAGGCCATCAGCGGCGGCTTGGTCACATCGCCATTGATCGGGTGTTCCAGATGCGTTACCAACCCTTCGTCGTGGATGGCGTCGGGGAACATGCCGTTCGGCTGCTGATGGTCGATAAAAATACGGATCTGATCTTCCGCCAGCGTCGAATCGACGTGGCGGTAGGCGATGGCGTGGAAGAACTGATCCCACTGCCAGACGCCGATATAATGCAGTTTCGACGGAACCAGCGCCTCACGGGTGAAGTAGTAGCGCGTCGCCAGCAGGCCGACCCGCATCACCCACCAGGCATATTCGTACTGGCTGCGATACTGCTCCAGCACCGGCGGCGAGGCAATGAACCACGCCTTCCACTGCTGGCGCGAGGCTTCGATGGCCTTATCCGGGTCAGGAATCGAGCGGCGAAAGCCGAGACGCGGCGTGATGTTCAGCACCAGCGCGTCGCCATCCTGTGCTTCCAGCTCGACGACGATGCGGAAGTGATGCTCGTCGAGTTGGGTCATCTCGTTGCGGAGCAGCTTCCCATTGGTCGTGTAGGCGACATTGCGGATGCCGCGCAGCGTCCCGCCGCGCCGGTCGGCTCGCCCCCGGTCGCCTTCGCTGCGGAACTCGAAGCCGTAGTGACCGGCAGGCAGCCGGACGAGCAGCGTTTCGGTGTCGAGAAATGTCCAGTCGAAATGACCGAGCGCCGTGACCAGCCGGGCGCGATGAGCGTAAGTATCGGTTTCAAACGGCAGGATGTTGCTCTCCGCGTCCAGAAAATTGAAGTTGTCGACAATCGGCTCGCGCTGGCGATAATGGCCGAGCTGCGTCTGCGCCCGCTCCCAGCGCTCGACCAGCCGGAACATGAGCGCGTTGGTGCGCCGGAACATCAGAATCCGTGAGCCGCGCTCGGTGAAGGGAATATTCGTCAGGTCGATTCGGTTGTGCAGATATTCGGCAGCCATGCCGGTTCCATTCCACGCAAAATTGCGTTTGAGCAGCAAAAGCAGGTCGGCCCCCCTGTAACGGCAGCTATTATACCCGTGACCGGATGATTTGCTGAAACGGCCATATCCAAACCGCCGACTCCCGCAGCATAGACGGCGCGGGTTTGTTACAATCGGGCTATTCAAGAGGAGTCTACCATGACCAGTTTTATGTTCAGGCAGTTGATCGACGGTGTATGGGTCGACGCGGCTAACGGCCACGTCTGGAACCTGCTTAACCCGGCGACCGAGCAGTCGCTCGGCCAGATGCCCTACGGCGATGCCGACGACGCGCAGGCGGCCATTGACGCTGCCGCGGCGGCTTTCCCGGCGTGGTCGAAGCGGACGCCCTACGAGCGCGCCGAGGTGCTGATGGGCGCTGCCGCCTGGGTGCGCGCCCGGCTCGACGAGTTGGCCGCGATCACGACTGAGGAGAGCGGCAAGCCGCTGCGCGAATCGCGCGCCGAATGGGCGACGGCGGGCAACCTGTTCGAGTGGTATGCCGAAGAAGGCAAGCGCGCCTACGGGCGGACGATCCCGCCGCGCAAGGCCGACCGGCGGATCAGCGTCATTTACAGCCCCATCGGCGTGGTCGGCACAATCAGCGCCTGGAACTTTCCAGTTTACAACATCGTCCGCTCGTGGGCGGCGGCTTTAGCAGCCGGCTGCACCGTCGTCGGGCGGCCTTCCGAGTACACGCCGCGCTCCGGCTTCCTGCTCGGTCAGGCGCTGGTCGAAGGCGGCGCGCCCAACGGCGTCATCAATGTTATCAGCGGCGAGCCGGGGCCGCAAGGACAGGCGATGCTGCGCGACCCGCGCTGCCGCGAGATCGACTTTACCGGCAGCACTCGCGTCGGCAAGCTGCTGATGGATGGCGCGTCGCAGACCGTGACTCGACTGGCGCTTGAACTGGGCGGCAATGCCCCGGTGTTGATCTTCCCTGACGTGGACGTCGCCGAAATCGCTAAACAGGCCGTCAGCTTCAAGTACCGCAACAGCGGTCAGGTCTGCATCGCGCCGCAGCGCTTTTTCGTCCACAGCCGGATCGCCGAGGAGTTCATCGACCGGGTGACGACGCTTTCGTCGAAGCTTAAGCTCGGCAGCGGCCTCGACGCGGACACCGACCTGGGGCCGCTGATTAACGCCGTCCAGCGTGACCGCGTCGAGCGAATCGTGGCCGAGGCTCAGGGACAGGGCGCGGAAGTCCTGACGGGCGGGGCGCGCCCGCAGGACAGGCCGAAAGGCTACTTCTACAGCCCGACGGTCGTCACCAACGTCCCGACCGACTCGGCGCTTTACCGTGAGGAAATCTTCGGGCCGGTCATGCCGATCATCCCGTTTGACGACACCGATCAGGCGCTGGCGCTGGCGAACGACACTGAGTATGGACTCGCCGCCTTCGTCCAGACCAATCATCTGGCGACGGCCATTCATATGGTTGAGGGCTTGCAGTACGGCATGGTCGGGGTCAACGACTGGCTGCCTTCGACGCCGGAAGCGCCCTTCGGCGGCGTCAAGCAGAGCGGGATGAACCGCGAGTGCGGCGCGGAAGGCATGGAAAAATATCTCGAACCTAAGACCGTCTTTGTCGGCGGCCTGTAGACAGCAGCTATCGGTCAGGTGTCTGGCGATCTTTGAGTCCGCCTGTGCTTCGTCATTCCGGGCTGGAGATCGCCAGACCGCGAAGGGTCGTGTTTTTTGGCCTGTTTTTTCATTGGAACGCCCTGGGATGATGAGGGCATCGCCGGAAACTTCCGAACGATTGCCGCTGAGTTAGCGGCGCGCGGACATCAGGTTGTGATTCTGACCGATGCTCAGGCTGCTCGGCAGGCTGTATCCGCAAAAAACCTGATCGTCTGTGGCTGGCCGTCGCCTCGACCGACGCGCCTGCGCGATTTTCTGTTCCTCTACCGCTTGATACGGCGTTATCGCCCCGATGGCCTGATCGCTAACTTTGGCGCGGGCAACGTGATGATGCTGGTTGGCTGGCTGCTGCGCGTCCCCCAGCGCATCATCTGGTATCGTACCCTGCTGGCCCAGCTCAGAGCCGATTCAGACCTTCCCGAATGGAAATTCCGCCTGCTGGTGAAACGCAAGTCGCTGATTTATCGGCTGGCGACCTGGGTGATCGCTAATTCCGTGTCGAGCCAGACGGACGTTCAGCAGAGCTATGGTGTCCCGGCCCCCAGGACGACTTACTTTTACAACTTCATGCCCGACCCTCGTCCGCTTTTTCCCGCTGAACCTGGCGCGGACAGCCGATATGCGAAAATTCTGTGCGTTGCCAGACTCGACTTCAGCAAGGGGCAGGATGTACTCGTGCGCGCTCTTGCCCGTCTCAGGATGGAATTCCCAGAGCTGGCCGTTGAGTTTATCGGCGATGGGCCGCTCCGAGCCGACCTGATCGAGCTGGCGCGTAAACTGGACGTGCTTGACCGCTGTCACTTCAGGGGACGAGTGATGTATCGGGATGTCCTGGCGCGGATGAGCCAGGCGTCGTTTACAGTGGTTCCAAGCCGAAATGAAGCCTTCGGTCGAGTCGTGTTGGAGTCGCTTTCGGTGGCAACTCCGGTGATTGCCTCGAATGTCGGCGGTATTCCCGAAATTGTCCGCGACGGCGTTGATGGCTGGCTGATTCCGCCGGACGATCCTGCCGCGCTGGCTGACCGGATGGCGCGGCTGCTGCGTGATCCCGACGCGCGCCGGACGATGAGCGCCAACGCTCGCCAGCGTTTTCTCTCGACCTTTGAGCAGTCGGTTAATCGGGATCGAGTGGCGAACTGGCTGGAGACTCAAGTGCCATGACGGCGGACAAAACCCGGATTCAGGTCGTCCCCACGCGCCCCGATTATGCCGCGCCGCTGGCGGCGATGCAGCCGCGCGTTTTTCCGACTCTGCGCGCCGAAGAATTATTCACGGTCGCCATGTACCGCGCCCAGATCGCCGCGTTCCCCGACGGTCAGTTGATGGCGCTGCTGCCTTCGGATGGCGGGCCGGTGCTGGTCGGCGCGACGACCACCTTTCGCACCAGCCGCCGCTTTGACGGCGACGTGCCTTACTACTTTGAGGTCATCGGTTACGGAATGCTGACCACCCACGAGCCGGACGGCGGCTGGCTCTACGGCGTCGATGTCAGCGTTGACCCCGCCTACCGCCGCCTGGGCATTGGCAGCCGCCTCTACGACGCGCGCCGCGCGCTGGTGCGGCGGCTCAACCTGCGCGGAGAAATCGTCGCCGGGATGCTGCCCGGTTACGAGCGCTGCCGCAGCGCGCTGTCGGTCGAGACGTATGTCGAGCGCGTCGCTGCCGGGGCGCTGGCTGACCCGACGCTGACCTGGCAGCTTCGCAACGGCTTCCGCGTCGAACGCCTGCTGCGCGGCTACATCCACGATCCCCGTTCCGACGACACCGCCACGCTGCTCGTCCGTCCCAACCCACACTACGCGCCTGAAACCTGAGCAGGGCAGCGCCGCTATAAGGCGTCTGAAATATCACGCATCGGCGCGCAACTGATCCGGTGTATGATCGTGGTGACGAGCCAGTTGCGGCCCCTATCGCCCGTCAGCGTAATCCTGAGGATGACTGAAACCTGCAATGTCTGACCCGGAGATCGCGCCTTCAACCGACGCGAGCGCATCGCGCTTCGATGCCGATTGGCTCGAGCTGATCCCCGATGCGACGCTGATTCTCGACGCGGACGCGCGTATTCTCGCGCTGAACGCCGCTGCCGAGTCGCTGCTTGGGCGCTCGCGTGCCGCAGCCTGCGGTCAGGCGCTCCGGGAGCTGCTGCCCGCCGATGACGCGCTTTTCGAGGCCATCCAGCGGGCATTCGCCGGCCAGCCGACCGCGCCGTTTGCTCTCTCGCTGACGCCGGAGCGCGTCCTTGAAGCGCGGCTGCGGCGTTCCGGTGGTCGGCTGTTGCTCGGCCTGCGCGACAGCAGCGCGCTTCGCCGTGCTGAGGCCGCGCTGCATGAGAGTGAGGCGCGTTTTCATCAGATTACTGGCAATCTGCGTGAGGTCTTCTGGCTGAGCGATGCCGAAACCAGACAGGTCATTTACGTCAGCCCCGCTTACCTGACGCTGTTTGGGACGACGCGCGAAAGTGTCTATGCCAACTCGCGGACCTTTCTTTCCGCAGTTCACCCCGATGACCGCAGCCGGGTTCGGGAGTTTCTGAGTGACCGGGATACCCCTCAGCGCCGGTTGGAATATCGCATCGTCCGGCCAGACGGGGCCGTGCGCTGGGTTGCGACCGAGAGTTTCAGGATTCAGGACGAGGCGGGCGTGGTCGTTCGCTCAGGCGGCGTGGGCGAAGATATTACCGAACACAAGCAGTTTGAACGCGAACGAGCAAGACGCCTCGATCAGCTTCAGGCGCTGGCGAACGCCGCGCTGAACATCAATTCGGCTGTCGGCGTCCACGAGGCCCTCAATACCGTCACCGCTTCCGCTCGCGCGATTATTGGGGCGCACCAGTCCGTCGCCAGCCTCAGGGGCCGGAACAATCAGCAGTTTATTGATGCCTTTGCGCTCTCAGAGAAGTATTCGGCCTGGGCCGGGTACAACGCCGAGCCGACTGGCGCGGGGATTTACAGCGCCGTGCTGGAAGAGAAGCGCGTCTTTCGCCTGACACAGGCCGAGCTTGAGGCGCATCCGCGCTGGCGCAGCTTCAGCGGCGAGCGCGACCGACATCCGCCCATGCGCGGCTGGCTGGCTGCGCCAATTATCGGCTCCGACGGGGAACCGGCTGGCATCCTTCAGCTTTCGGATAAATACGAGGGGGATTTCGACGAAGAGGATCAAGCCATTCTGCTCCAGCTTGCCCAGTTGGCCTCGACGGCGCTCGAACGGGCGCGCCTGTTCGAGTCGGAGCGCAGCGCGCGGCTGATTGCCGATACGCTCCAGAGCGCCAACTCGGCCATCACCCAGGCGCTGGAGTTGGAGCCGATCCTTGAGCTGCTGCTCGACTATCTCGGTCGCCTGGTGCCTTATGACGGCGCAAATGTCATGCTGCTCGAAGCGGATGGCAAATTTCATGGTCGGGCGATGCGCGGCTACGCAGCGTGGGGCATCGACGCTTCGGCGCGGCAGTGGGTACTCGACCCGAATGAGGCCCCGCTGATTGGCCGGCTGGTTAAAACCCGGCAGGCGGTCAAAATTGACGACACCCGCCTGTCTCCAGACTGGTACGCTCACCCCGATACCCCGCAGGTGCGGAGTTGGCTCGGCGTCCCGCTGATCGTCGAGGATGCCATTATCGGCCTGTACTCGCTCGACAGCGCCGAGCCGGACGGCTTCACCGACGCGCACCGCGACGTCGCTCAGGCGCTGGCCGCGCCCGCCGCGTTTGCCATTCAGCGCGCGCTGCTGTTCGATCAGGTGCTGCACTACGCCGCCGAACTGGAACAGCGCGTCGAGGAGCGCACCCATGAGCTGGTTGAGGCCAACCAGCGGCTGGAAGCGCTCAACCAGTCGAAAGCCAGGTTCGTCTCTGACGTCTCGCACGAGCTGCGCAACCCGATTGCCAGCCTCAACCTGAGTTTCGAGCTGATGAAGCGCCGCACCAGCGCTCAGATCATCGAGCGGCTGCCGGATATGCAGGAGCAGATGGATCTGCTGCTGGCCCTGACTAACTCGATCCTCGACATTTCGCGGCTCGACCTCACTCGCGGCGCGCCCCTGACCTTCATGTCGGTCGATCTGAACGAGCTGCTGACCCGCGTGACCGACCTGTACCGCTCGACCGCTGAGAACGCCGGACTTCAGCTTCGCTATACTGCCAACCCTGATCTGCCCCCGGTGCGCGGCGAGCAGAGCCAGTTGACGCAGGTAGCGACCAACCTCGTCTCGAACGCCATCAAGTACACGCCTGCCGGTCACGTTGACGTCCGCACGAGCTTCGACCGGCACACCGGCTATGCTTCGCTGATCGTCGAGGACACCGGCCTCGGCATCAACGACGAGGACATGCCGCACCTGTTCGAGCGTTTCTATCGCGGCAGCGAGGTCCGTGAGTCAACGATTCCCGGCACGGGTCTCGGCCTGCCAATTGTCTATGATATCGTCCAGCTTCACGCTGGCTCGATCAGCGCCGAGAGCGAGGTCGGCAAAGGCAGCCGCTTCACCGTCCTGCTCCCGCTGGCGTGAAGCTCGGCAGCCGCCCACCGGTCGCAGAAGCTAAAACGGCCTGTCCGCTGCGGCTAACCTCACCCCCCAACCCCATCGCGGCCTTCGGCTCCTGCCGAACAAAGAGACGTTCGGCACGCTACGCCGCAAG
>CAZZAO010000111.1:0-16050 GCA_964652205.1 uncultured Anaerolineaceae bacterium
AACCGATATGAGCTTTCTTGAAACTCCGATCAAATTTGATGCGTTTGCCCTGCGGGAGCCTAAGAATTGACTCCCACCGCTTGCGGCGCGTAAAATAGCCGCTACCGAACGCAGGCTGAGGGCCGGCTTTGACCCGTCACTCAGCGCTCATTACCTGGTGTTTTGATGCAATATCACATTTGGACTCTCGGCTGTCAGATGAACGAAGCCGACTCTCAACGGCTCGCGTCCGAGCTGGAGCGGATGGGCCACCATGCCGCAGCCAATCCTGATGACGCCGACATCTACGTGGTCAATACCTGCGTCGTCCGCCAGAGCGCCGAAGATAAAGCCTATGGCCGCCTCGGTGAGCTGGCCGAACTCAAACGCGATCAGCCGGACAAGATCATCGGCCTGATGGGCTGCATGGTCGGCGTGCGTGACCCGCTGGCGCTGCGCAAGAAGCTGCCCTATGTCGATGTCTTTTTGCCGCCATCCGAGCCAGAGCCGATGCTCGATTTCCTGCGCAGTCGCCGCACTGAGACCGACATTCTGGCCGCCGAAGCGCAGTCCCGCGATCAGCGCGACCGCCTTCAGAACGGCGACCTGATCCTGCCGCTGCACGAGGCAGGCAGCCTCATCAGCGCGCATGTGCCGGTCGTCTACGGCTGCTCGCACGCCTGCACCTTCTGCATCATCCCGTTCCGGCGCGGCGTCGAGCGAAGCCGCAGCGTCGGCGAGATCGTCGCCCACGTCCGCAGTCTGGCGCTGCAAGGCGTTAAGGAAGTCACGCTGCTCGGCCAGATCGTTGACCGCTATGGTAAGGACATTGACGATGGCCCCGACCTCGCCGACCTGCTGCGCACGGTTCACGGCATGGCCGAAGAAACCGGCATCGAACGCATCCGCTTTCTGACCAGCCATCCCAACTGGATGACCGATAAACTGCTGGAGACGGTCGCTGAACTGCCGCGCGTCATGCCGCATATCGAAGTGCCGGTGCAGGCCGGGGATGACGCCGTACTCGAGTCGATGAAGCGCGGCTACACCGTCGAACAGTATCGCCGGCTGATCGAGAAAATCCGCCGGATCATTCCCGACGCCGCCATTCACACCGACATCATCGTTGGCTTCAGCGGCGAAACCGAGGCTCAGTTCGAGGCGACCTACGACCTGATGAACGAACTCAGGCTCGATAAGTGGCACATCGCCCGTTACAGCGCGCGTCCGAACACCGTGAGCGCGCGCCGGATGCCCGACGACGTCTCTGACGCCGAGAAGCACCGCCGCCACGAGCGCCTCGACGCGCTTCAGGCGCAGATTCGCGCTGAAATCCATGCCAAATGGCTCGGCCAGACGCTGCCGGTGCTGGTCGAAGACCTGCACAAGGGCAAGTGGCGCGGGCGCACGCCGCAGGACAAGCTCGTTTTCTTCGAGGACAGCAGCACCGACTGGCGCGGCAGGATCGCCGACGTCGAAATCGTCTGGACAGGGCCGTGGAGCCTGCTCGGTCGCCTGCCGAGCGCGCAGCGCCCCCTCGACGAGCCGCTGATCGTCATGGCGAGCTGAGGCGTTTTTACTGGCAGACAAACGCCTGAATCGGGTTTGTGTGGATGTCGCCGAGAATCTGAATCCTGGCGATACAGCGGCTCCGAAAATAAAAACGGGCGCACCTTCCTGTTGGAAGATGCGCCCGTCTGATCGTTGGCGTCAGTAGGCGACGGGCGGAACAGCGATCAGATAGATCAGGCCCATCACGGCGATAAACAGCGGCAGCAGCAGCGTTATCCAGAAAATGCGGTTATCCATGCTCAGGTGCATGTAGAACCAGACGACGTGGAATGCCTTGACGATGGCGATTGCCACCAGCACGACGATGGTCAGCCAGATGTGTGGCAGCAGCGTGCCGGTGATGACCTCGATCAGCGTCAGGACGGCCAGTGAGACAAAGACGACGTCGTAGAGGTTGAACGGCAGCACATGGCCGAACACGGTCGTCGTGTCGCCAATCGGGTGCGGCGTGACGTCCTCGATGGTGAACGGCGTCGCCATCGCGTCGATGGCATTGATGGTGTCCTCGACCGCCTCAATCGGCTTGTTGAGCACGTCCTCGGTCGCCTCGCGCGCTTCAGTCGCCTGCGCTGATTCAGAGGTCAAGAGTTCCTGCCCCTCTTTCGGCAGCGTGTCGGGGGCGGCGCGTTCGGCGCGCAGCTCGCGGACCGTTTTCGCCTGCGTTTCCTTGATCGGCTGCGGCGCAGTCGTCGGGTCAATCGGCGTCGGGTTGTTTTCTGCCGCCTGACCCGCGCCCTGCGGTTGCTGGCTTTCGTCTGCCATCGGAGTTCCTTTCTCGTGTCGCGCCTGTGACCTCGCGCGCTGAGGCAGTTAGATCAGGTAAATCAGGGTGAACAGGATAATCCAGACCACGTCGACGAAGTGCCAGTACAGGCCGAAGATTTCGACGCCCATATAGTCGTGCCTGTCGTAGCCGCCCTTGCGCGCGTGGTTGATGACCAGCAGACCCCAGATCACGCCGATGATGACGTGGAAACCGTGGAAGGCCGTCATGGCGTAGAAGCGCATCCCGAACTCGCTGTTGTAGATGGCGATGCCTTCGTGGCCCAACTGCGAGTATTCGACATACTGCAAGCTGACGAAGATCACGCCGAGGATGCACATGAACGTGAACCAGTTAATCAGCCCCTTGCGGTTGCCGCGCTGGATCGAGAGCAGCCCGCGCACCATCGCCCAACTGCTGGTGAGCAGCAGCGCCGTGTTCAGGCCGACGAGGTTGATGTCGAGGGTGTGGTGAATCTTCAGGACTTCTTCCGCGTTGTGGATGCGGTAGAGGACGAAGGTGGCGATCAGCACTGTGAAAATCACGATCTCGGAGCCGAGGTAGAGCCACATGCCGAACTTGAGGTTATCCGCTTTTTTAGCGACCGCCTGCGCGTGATTAATCGCCTGTGGCTGATCGATTCGGGCTTCCGTCATGGCTATTTCCTCGTCACTTTCTTAGTCCCGTCCACCTTCTTACCCCCGCGCAGGTTGCCGCCGCGCAGCAGGTTCGCTACCCACCACGAAACGCGGGCGACGACCAGAATGACGACGCGCGGCCACAGGATGATGATGGTAATCAGCAGCGCGTTGATAAACGAGAGGGCGATCAACTGTTCCACCGGCTTGGGCAAAATCAGGCCGATGGCGACGTAATAGAAGAAGGCATAGAGCACGGCGAAGATCACGACGGCCTTGATAAGCGTCAGCAGAACGGTCAGCGCGCGCGGGCGCGTCGATGCAGGTTCGGGCGCTTCTTCCGCCGCGCTCAAGGCGACCGTGCCGCCGCCTGCTGCCGCCGCTTTTGCCTCGGTCAGACCGCGTGAGAGGCCGCCGATCAGAATCCAGATAATCAGCCCGGCGATGGCGAGCGAGATCAGCATGATGATGACGAAGGCCGCGAAGATCACGCCGGTACTGATGACGATGTCCTGACCGAAGACGTTGGCGGGGAGCATCCCGATTTCGAGCGTGGATGAGGCGTTCTGGGTGGTGGTCGTCAGAGCCGGGCCGAGCTTCGCCATGGCTGTCATAATGACGATCAGCACGACGACCAGAAAGGCGACCTGCCAGAATGAGCTGCCTGCGACGGCTGCCGTGGTTGGCGCGGGTTCCGGCACGGCAATCACGTGGGCCGGTTCTTCGCCCTCTTCCTCTTCCCCATGAGCGCTCAGGCGCGGGTCGAAACCGCCGATGCCCCAGACGAAAAAGAAGGCGCAGAAAAACGTCCCAAAGACAATTCCAATTCCCGAATCCCAGATCGGTGTCATGTTTGTGAGCGCGCGGACGATGATGACCACCAGCGCGCCGACCAGAAAGCCGAGCACACCCATCGGAACCGCGCGGCTGATACTCGGTTGCTGCATACTGCCGCCCTCCCCAGAACACACAGACTAGCGCAAAATACTACCGCAAGAATGCCCTCTCCCCCAACCCTCTCCCGTCGAGAGCGAGCCTTCTCAGACCTTTTTCACCGCAGGCCGCGAAGGGGCGGGGTGAAGGGTTAAATGAGGTACAGGGTGATGAAAAACAGCACCCACGCGACGGTTACGAAATCCCACAGCTTGACTGCGGCCTCAATCGGCCAGAAGTTCTTCGCGCTGTAGACGCGCGCCCGCGCGAAACGATAGACCCGCCACAGAAACGCCCCGATGACCAGCGCATGAACGCCGTGGTAGGCGGTCATCAGGCGGAACAGGGCGCTGTACTGCCCGCTGGACGGCACCGTTAACCATTGATAGGTCATGACGGCGATAAAGACGACGCCGAGCGCGATCACGATCCGCCACAGCATCAGGAAAGAATCATGACTGCCCCCGGCCCTGAAGCTGTCGTAGGCCCGGTGTGCCAGCACGCTGCTGGCGATCAGCCCGACCGTCACCAGCGCCGGTAGACCGGTATCGAGTTTCTGCACGCCTTCAGGCGGCCAGGTTGTGTAACTATTGCGAAGCTGGAAATCGACGATCACCAGACAGACGAACACCAGAATCCAGGTGAACTGGAAGATGGCGATTCCGGCGCGATTGTTCCTGAGCTTCTGGAGCTCCTGCCGCGATAGATTCTGCTCCATACCCTGCTGCATAATCCCGGTAAACCTGTCCCTCAAGAGTACCGAATTCCGAGTACCCAGGAGTGGATAAAAACCTTCCGCTTTTACACACTCCTCGGCGCTCGCAACCGGGGCGCAAACGCCGGGGCGACAGCGCGTGTCGGTCGCCCCGGATGACCTGTTTGCCTAGTCGCCGGTGGTCGCGGCGGGCGCTGCCGACGTTCGATTCGGGACTGCGCCCGGTTCGGGCGCACCGAAGCGGCTGTCGATGGCGTCGAGATAAATCTTCGAGGCTTCTGTCCCATAACCGTAAGGGTCGTTGAACGGCACCGGATCGCCGATGAAGTTGTGCGGCGGCGGCGGCGAGCTGGTTGTCCACTCCAGCGTCAGCGCGCGCCACGGGTTCGCGCCCCCGTGCTTGCCATGCCGGAGCGAATGGATAATGTTGTACACCAGCACGAAGGTTGAGATGCCGAGCAGGAACCCTGCCACGCTGATAATCAGGTTCAGCGGCTGATATTCCGGCGCGTAGACTGAGACACGGCGGGGCATTCCTTCCATCCCCAGCAGGTGCATCGGGAAGAAGGTGAAGAAGAAGCCGATGTAAGTCAGCGCGAAATGGATTCTGCCGAGGCGCTCGTCGAGCATCCGTCCGGTGATCTTCGGGAACCAGTGATAGATCGCCGAGTAGAGCGCGAAGACCCCGCCGCCATAGAGGACGAAGTGAATGTGGCTGACGACGAAATAGGTGTCGGTCACATGTTCATCGAACGGGATCGAGGCCAGCATCACGCCGCTGATGCCGCCGATGACGAACATCGACAGGAAGCCAAGCGAGAACAGCATGGCGCTGGTGAAACGGATTTTGCCGCCCCAGAGCGTCGCCAGCCAGCCAAAAATCTTGATGCCGGTCGGCACGGCGATAATCATCGAGGTAATCATGAAGGGGATGCGCAGCGACGGCGTCAGCGCGACGAACATGTGATGCGCCCAGACGGTGAACCCGACCAGCGCAATCGCAATTGACGACAGGCCAATCGCGCGATAACCGAAGACCGGCTTGCGTGAATGAGCCGTCAGCACTTCCGAGAGCACGCCGAAGCCCGGCAGCACCATGATGTAGACCGCAGGGTGGCTGTAGAACCAGAAGACGTTCTGCCACAGCAGCACATCACCCCCGCGGGATGGGTCGAAGAACGACGTGCCAGCAACCCGGTCGAGGATCAGCAGGGTCAGCGCGCCAGCGAGGAACGGAGTGGCGACCACGACCAGAATGGCCTGCGCCAGCACCGACCAGAGGAACAGCGGCATCTGGAAGTAGCCCATGCCGACCGGACGCATATTCTTGATCGTGACGATGAAATTGATCCCGCCGAGGATCGACGAGATGCCGAGCAGGTGAAGCGACACGGCCCACAGGGTCTGGCCGTCACCGCTGAAGAGCGTGCTCAGGGGCGGGTAGGCTGTCCAGCCGGTGTCGGGCGGCCCGATCAACCAGCCAAGCAGCATCAGGATACCCGCCGGGGGGATGAGCCAGAAGGCGAAGGCATTGAGCCAGGGGAAGGCCATGTCTTTCGCGCCAACCATCAGCGGCAGCAGGTAATTGGAGAAGGCTGCCCACATCGGGATGATGAACAGAAAGATCATGATCGTGCCGTGGTAGGTGAAGAGCGCGTTGTACTGCGACCCGTCTTTCGCCAGGTCGAGCGCAGGCGTCAGCAGCTCGGTACGGATCGCCATGGCGAACGCGCCGCCGACCAGAAAGAAGAACAGCGACGTCACGCCGTACTGAACGCCAATAACTTTGTGGTCAACGCTCCACTTGATGTAATCTCGCCAGCGCAGGCCGGTTCGTTCGCCGACCGCGCCTTCATAGGGCGCTGTGATTGTTGCCATGTCCCAACCTCATTCGTATCGTAACGAGCATTCTACAGGCGGCGAGAGCCGCCCGATATCGAAAAGCTAAAACGACGGCTTTACTGCTGATGCTGCGTCAGCAGATAGGCGACGATGGCGTTCAGGTCACTGTCCGGCAGATAGTTTGGCTGGTCGGGGCTGGCGTTGAACAGCGGCATCAGCGGGCCGTAGCCGGGAACCAGATATTCCTGTGAATGACGGATGGAATGGGTGATATAGGTCTGCATATCAGGCAGCCCGGTGGCGGCCAGACGCTGCGTGCGGTCGGCGATCCCGGTCAAGTTCGGGCCGATGTTGCCTGTCCAGCCCAGGGTTGATTCGGTATGGCAGGTCGCGCAGGGATACTTGCCGCTGCGCAGGATCGACTCGCCGAGCGCGACCGGGTCGGTCGGCGCGAAGGCCACGGCCAGAATTTCAGGATCGAGGAACTGCTTCAGATACTCGTCCTCGTCCTTATGGACGATCAGCCACGCGCCTTCAAGGGCATTGTTGGGGCCGACAGTCCCGGCCATATTGCCGTGACCGGAGCCGCACAGCTCAGCGCACTCGATGCGGTAGACCCCCGCCTCAATCGGCGTGAAGCGGATTTCGGTGGTGCGACCGGGCAGCACGTCCTGTTTGACGCGCATCCCCGGAATCCAGAACGAGTGGATGACGTCCTGCGTCTGCATCACCATCAGCATCGGTTGGCCGACGAAGGTGTGAAGCTGCGGTGAGTTGACCGGCAGCTTACCCGCAGTGAGCTGTTCCTGAATTTTGGGATCGAGCTTGCTGGTGTCGATACCGGCGGGCAGCATGGTCGTATCGACGTCGTAGGTGAAGGCCCAGGCAAAACGCTGGGCGGTGACGTTGACGGTTTCTTCATTCGGCTGCGCCGCGCGGCTGGAGACAAAGACCTGATAGCTGTAGATCGTCAGCACAAAGACGATGATGGCCGGGATAACCGTCCAGACAAATTCAAGCGTTGTGTTGCCGTGAATCGTCGAGCCTTCGGTATCATCGCCCGCCTTCTTGCGGAAGCGGATGACCGAGAACAGCAGCGCCCCCTCGACCAGCAGAAACACCGAGCCGCTGATGATGAGCATAAAGTGGAAAAGCTGATCCACTTCCTGCGCCTGAGCCGACCCCTGAGTCGGCAGCACCATCGGCGATAAGCTGGCGATCAGAAAGCCGCCGACAACGATGGCAATCCCCGCGACGATGATCCAGATTACGGCGTTGGAATTGCCCGAAGGACTTCGTTTACTTACATCCATGTGAAATCTTCCCGTCGAAAAACACCAGCATAGGCGGCGCAGCGGCTCGTCAAATCAACTGCGTTTCTGAAGAAAACGCTTGCGACTTGTTACAATTTACACAAAGTGTAGAAAAATTTTACCCCGCTTTAGAGCCTTTGACAAGCAGCGTCTGGCGATGAAAACGAGTCTTTATTTTCGCGCCTAATCATAGCGGGCTTTGCGACAAAAGGCGATTGTCGTTAAAACTATAGTGACCGCTCACGAGAGAACAAGGCGTAACTTCATGGACAACGCATTTTACGTGGTCAGCGGCCTCATTGCGCTCGCGCTGTTCATCCTGATCGCGCGAAATCTGTACCGGCTCGACAATCGGGAACGCCAGCGCGGCGACGCCGGGCCGATGCCGGTTGAACCAGCGCCGACGGCTCAGGAAGAGACGCCAGCGATGCGCCCGCCGCCGATCTATCCCGGCAGCGCGAACCCGACCGGACCTTCGTCGGCAGCCACGCCTTATATCCCGCCGCCGACGACCGCGCCAGCGATAGACGATGGGTTGTTTCAGCCGCATCAAAACCCTGACGCCGCGCCGAAGCCATCGAACCTGATCGAGCGCGGTCTGTCGCAGGAAGACATCGACCGTCTGCGCGAGGAGAGCGATGAACTCACCGTTGAAGATCGGGAAGCCGTCGCCGCCGAACCCGCCCCGGAGCCGGTCGAGTTTTCGAGCTATTATCCGAGAGAGATCAGGCCGAACGAGTGGCAGCCGCTGGTGGCCTACGTCTTTCATGCGGGCGCATCGACCGCCGTCGCCGCCGACGCCCGAACGCAGCTCGGCAGCAAGCTCCAGAGCTACCGTGAGACGACCGAACCCGCGCAGACGGCTATCGCCGAAGGCGCGATGATTACTGCCGAGCCGACGCTCGACGGTTTCACCTTCAACCCGCCGCGCGCCACGATTGGTTTCTACGAGGACTGGCAGCGCTTCGACTTCAAGCTGCGCGCCGACACAGCGCCGCTCGACCAGGCGGCGAATGGCCGTCTGACGTTCACCGTCGAGGGCGTGATCGTCGCCGATCTGCCGCTGTCGGTGTTCGTCGGCATGACAACCAGCGAGGGCGCGACCGCGACGGTCAGCCGCAAGCCGTATGACGCCATTTTTTGCAGCTACAGCCGTAAGGATATCGCCATCGTCCAGCGCGTCGAACGGGCCTACCGGGCGCTCGGCAATACCTATATGCGCGATATGATCTCGATCCGCAGCGGCGAAGACTGGAGCGACGCGCTCAAAAACCTGATCGACGCGGCGGATGTGTTCCAGTTGTTCTGGTCATCCTATTCCTGCACGTCAGAGCATGTCAAAATGGAATGGGATTACGCGCTCAGGCTCACGCCGTCGCGGTCGCACTTCATCCGGCCTGTCTACTGGGAAAACCCGCTGCCGCCGGTTCCCGATGCGCTGCGCGCGCTGCATTTTGCCTACGAGCCGGATTTGGGGACGTGATAAAATAGAGAGACAAGAGTCGAGTACCGAGTAAAGATAAGGCGGATTTACCGGCATCTCTCAGGTTGATACGCTATGCTTTGCGGCATTGCGCCGCCGATCAGGTTATTTCGCAGCATCGCTTTTTCTCGGTTCTGGTTTCTCGGCTCTCGGTTCTATCTGTGGAGGTTTTCAATGGGCGGGTTCATCAGCATTTTTATCGTCCTGTTCGCCTTGATTACGATGGTTGTGATGATGTATATCGTCATGCACGAGAAGCATGTCGATCAGTCGAAAATCAACTATGTTCAGTCGCCTTACGCGCAGACGCCGGTCAAGCCTGCGGCTCCGGCTCCGGCCCCGGTCGCTGAAGCGCCGACCGCCGCTGCTGACGCCGCGCCCGAAGCTGTCTCTGCGACTGTCGAAGTCGCTGCCGACAATCTCTCGGACTCGATTGCCGCCACAGCCGGTCACAGCCTGACTGTCGCTGCCGCTGAGGCTGAGGCCGAAGCTGCCGACGACCACGCCGAAGAAAAGATCGACACCGCTGCTGACCAGCCAGAAGCCTAGCTCTGGCTGTCGTCGTCCTGAGCCGCCCGACGACTGCATCCGTGCGTAACCCCCACTCGATTTTCAGGCGCGCGGCTCCGTTCCTTGCTGCCCTGCTGGCGCTGCTCTTTTTCTATCGCCTCGCCTTTACGGATTCGATCCTCGCGCGCGGCGACACGTTCGCCTATTTCTATCCTTACTGGTTCGCCCGCAGCGAAGCGTTCCTGTCCGGTCGGCTGCCGCTCTGGTCGCCTGACCTGTTCATGGGCGTGCCGCTGCTCGCCAACAGTCAGATCGGCGTCTTTTACCCGCTCAACTGGCCGCTGACCGGGCTGACGCCGCCGGACGCGGTGCGCGTCAGCATCCTGTTTCACATCGGCTGGGCGCTGGCCGGGACTTACCTGCTGGCGCGGCGAGTGCTGCGCGTTGGCTTCGGCGGCGCGCTGGTGGCGGCGGCGCTGTTCGCGCTCGGCGGTCACGTCGGCGCGCACGTCGAGCAGATCAACCAGCTTCAAGGGCTGTCGTGGATGCCGTGGCTGTTCCTGCTGCTCGACCGCGCGCTCGAACGCCCGCTGGTTTATACGCCGCTGCTGGCGATGGGGCTGGCGCTCCAGTTTTTCTCCGGCCACACGCAGACGGTCTTTATCACCGGCCTCGGCCTCGGCGTTTACGGCTTGCTGTCGGGCAAACTGCGCTTCATCCCGATTCTGATCGGCGCGGCGGTCGGCGCGGCGCTGCTGGCGCTGCCTCAGCTTGCGCCGACGCTGGAGCTGACCGGCGTTTCCAATCGGCGCGGCGGCTTCAACCAGAATCAGGCGACGGCCTTTTCGTTCAGCCCGTTCGTCCTCGGTCGCGGCCTGCTGCCGAGCTACGACGGCGCGCTTTTCGGCGAGTACGTCGCTTACGGCGGCGTGATCGGCTTCGGGCTGGCGCTGCTCGGCCTGACGACTCGTCCGGCTGTGACACAATCCGTCACAGGCTCGCCGTTGCGCCTGCGCCGCTGGCTGGCCCGCTGGCGCGCCGGTTACTCGCCGCGCGTCGTCTGGGCGGTGATCGCGGCGGTCGGGCTGCTGCTGGCGCTCGGCCTCTATAACCCGGTCTACTGGCTGCTGGCGGCGCTGCCGGGATTCAACCTGTTTCGCGTCCCGGCGCGCTGGCTGGCGCTGTTCGCGCTCGGCGTGGCGCTGCTGGCCGGACTCGGCTTCGACGCGCTCAGCCGCGGCAGGCTGCCGAACCTGCGGCTGCGCAGCGGGCTGATCGCCGCCGTGATAGCGCTGCTGGCGGGCGCGAGTCTGCTGGCGACGCGGATTCCTGAAGGCGTGCCGATGCCCGCGCCGACCGTTATCAGCTTCGCCGGATGGGCGGTCGCGCTGGTCGTGCTGTTGAGCTTGCTGGCGCTGGCGTCACGCCGGTCGCTGCGTCAGGGGGCGGCGCTGCTGCTGGCGACGGCGGCGCTGGCCGAGCTGTTGATCGCCGCGCGCGTGCTGCCGTTCAACGACCTGACGCCGCCCGATGTCTACGCCGAGCAGCGCTTCACGACCAGCCAACTGCTGGCCTACGAAACCGAGCCTGCGCCGGGGCGGATGCTGAGTATCAGCGGCCTGTTTTTCGATCCCGGTGACCGGGCCGCGCTGGAAACCCGCTACAGTAAGCTCTCGGCGGCAGGGTTACGCAACGCGCTGGTGGCGATCAAGATGAAGGAAACGATGGCCGCCAACCTGCCGCTGATCTACCACATCCCGACTATCGACGGCTTCGACGGCGGCCTGCTGCCGACTTCGTATTACACCGCCTTTACCGCGCTGATGCTGCCGACGGGGACACTGCGCACCCTCGATGGACGGCTGCGCGAGCGGCTGGCGCTGCCGGACTGCAACGGAGCCTGTATTCCTGACCCGCGCTGGCTCGACCTGACCAACACCCGCTATCTCGTGACCGATAAGGTCTACGATCTGGTTCACGACGGCATTTTCTACGATACGCAGTTCACCGTCCCACTCGACGCGGGCGCGACGGCGGCGATCCGCAGCGTCCCGGCCTTCGAGTCGACGGCAATTGACGTGCTCTATCGCTGCGCGTCGGGGGACTCGTGCGCCGCGCCGACGGCCTTGCTCGACGACGCTAGCGTGACCGGCGCGCCGGTGAACGCGCTCGGCGGCGATCAGCTTGCCCGTCTGACGCTGGCCTCGCCGCTGACGCCGCGCGCCGTCACGATCAGGGCCGCTGACGCGGTTCAACTGCGGGCGGTGACATTAGTTGACACACGGACGGGAGATTTCCAGCAGTTGACGCTCGGCCCGTGGCGGCGGATTCTGTCGAGTGACATCAAACTGTACGAGAATCTCGACGTGCTGCCGCGCGTATTCGTGGCGGCGCAGCGCGTCGCCGTGATGGACGATGATTACGGAACTGAGTACGCGCTGGCGCAGATGCGTGACCCGACTTACGACCCGGCGCGGACGGCGATTCTTTCCGGCCTGCCGAAAACCGAACAGGCGACGGCGACCGCGCGCGGTCGCGCCGCGATCACGGCTTACGCGCCAGAACGGGTCGAGGTGCAGGTCGATGCGCCCGACGGCGGGACGCTGGTGCTGGCCGACGCCTACTATCCGGGCTGGACAGCGACGGTCGATGGCGCAGCGGCCCCGCTTTACCGCGCCGACGTGATGTTTCGCGGCGTCCCACTGGCGGCAGGTAAGCAGACCGTCGTGTTTGAGTATCGCCCGGTCTGGCTCCCCGGCGCGCTGATGATCGGCGCGCTGGCATGGTTGCTGGCGGCGGCGCTGGTGATCGTCGCCTACGGCCTGCGGCGGACGCGGCGCGCGCGCGCAAAAGCTTAAGCGCTGCACTGATGCCTGCTGCGTCACGTGTTAAGCAGTTCTGGCAGGCCGTTTAAACAGTGATTAAAATTAGTTTAAGATCGTGCTGTCAGCCTTTCGCCCGTCCGAAGCATTTCTATTGAGGAGAGAACGTCGATGAAATTCACTCGCCCTACTGGCCTGCTGCTTGGCGCAGCGACCCTCATGCTGGCGGTGGCGCCGTTCGCGCACGCGCAGTCGCCGGTTGAGATCAAGTTCTACTATCCGACCGCCGTCGGCGGCCCGCTGACGCAGATTTTCGATGGCTACGTCGAGAAATTCAACGCGGCCAACCCGGATATTCACGTCACCGCAACCTATGCTGGCGGCTACGACGACATCACCGCCGCCATCCAGACCGAAATTCAGGGGCAGGGTGAAGGCCCGGATGTGGCTGTGATGCTCTCCGCCGACCTGCCGACCTTCATCGACAACGGCTATATCATCCCGCTTCAGCAGTTCATCGACGCCGACCCCAACGGCAAGGCGTATACCGACGATTTCTTCCCGGCCTTCATGCGTAACAGCGTTGACGCGACCGGCCAGGTCTGGGCCGTACCGTTCCAGCGCAGCACGCCAATCCTCTATTACAACAAGGACGCCTTCAAGGAAGTCGGCCTCGACCCTGAGAAAGCGCCTGCGACTCAGGCCGAGCTGCTTGAGGATGCTAAGAAGCTGACCAAACCGAACGGCGAACGCTGGGGCATCGAAATCCCCTCGGATGGCTTCCCGTACTGGGTCTTCCAGAGCTTCGCCATCGGCAACGGCCAGAACGTGGTTGGCGACAGCTTCGATAAGGTCTACTTCAACGCGCCGGAAGTCGTCAAAGGGCTGGAAACCTTCGTCAATCTGGCGAAGCAAGGCGCGATGCCGACGGGAGTCATTATCTGGGGCGACACGCCGACCGACTTCACCAGCGGCAAGGCAGCCATGATCTATCACACCACCGGCAGCCTGACCAACATCCTCAAGAACGCTAAGTTTGATGTCGGCGTTGGCTTCCTGCCCGCAGGCGACAAGGGTTACGGCGCGCCGACCGGCGGCGGCAACCTGTATATGTTCAGCAAGGAACCGGATAAGCAGGCGGCGGCGTGGCGCTGGATTCAGTACCTGTCCTCGCCGGAAATCCAGTCCGACTGGGGCGCGGCGACCGGCTATATCGCCGCCCGCAAGTCGGCGTGGGACGTTGACCCGCTCAAGTCGCTGGCTGCCGAGAAGCCGCAGTACGGCGTCGCCCGCGATCAGCTTCAGTACGCTGACCGCGAGCTGGCGACCCACCAGAGCATCGACATCCGCAATATCCTCGGTTCGGCCATCGGCAGCGTGATGTCAGGGCAGGCGGAGCCGCAGGCCGCGCTCGATGAGGCGCAGCAGCAGGCCGACGCCATTCTGTCACAGTACGCCAGCATGGCGACGGCTGAAGCCACGCCGTAAGCCAAAGGCTGTTCTCGTGATGAAGCGACTCAGGGCGTTCATGGGAACGCCCTGAGCGTTTTGATCGAGGCTAAGAGGGTCGTGCCGCCAGCGCGGCCACCGATATAAAATCTTCCCGCATAGCCAGATTGAGTGATCGCTGATGCAGGTTTTAGCCAGACAGAACAGCGCGCGGACGACGATTGCCTTTCGGAAATCGCTGGCGTCGCGTCTGTTTCCCTACCTGCTGGTCGCGCCGACGCTGATTCTGGTGTTTATCTTCACGCTCTGGCCGACCGTCCAATCGGTCAACGGCAGCCTCTATCGCCCGCCGCTGACCGTCAGACAGCAGCCGACCTACGTCGGGATGCAGAACTACGTTGACCTGTTCGACGCGCAGCACACCACGCGGCCCGACATTGCGGACGTCTTTCCGCGTATCCTGCTCAACACCGTCGTCTTTGCCGCTGCGACGACGGCCATCAGCGTGCCGCTGGCGTTCCTGTTCGCGCTGCTGCTCAACCGCAAGATGCGCGGCCTCGGTCTGTGGCGCTTCAGCCTGTTTTACCCGGCGCTGCTGCCTGTCATCGGCGCGGCGAGCATCTGGTCGTTCCTGTATGCCGACAACATCGGCCTGGCGAACACGGTGCTGCGCTCGTTCGGTCTGGCAGGCGTCAAGTGGATCGGCCTGCCGGACATGACGCTGATTTCAGTCATCATCATGATGGTCTGGAAGCAGGTTGGCTACTTCATGATTTTTTACCTCGCGGGCTTGCAGGCGATTTCGCGCGACATTTACGAGGCCTCTGACCTCGACGGCGCGACCGTGTGGCAGCAAATCCGCTCGATTACTTTTCCACTGCTGCATCGAACAACGCTGTTTATTCTGGTGATTGCCATTACCGGCGCCTTCCAGACGGTCGAGCAGCTTCAGGCGCTCGGTCAGGGCGGGCCGAGCGACCAGAGCAATATGCTGCTCTACTTCATCTTCCAGAAGATCGCCGAGCCGCGCAACCTCGGCTACATCAACGCCATTACCGTGATTCTGCTGCTGCTGCTGCTGCTGTTCACCGCGACCAACTTCTATTTCTTCGAGTGGAGACGGCTTAAAGATGACGCCTAAGCGCACCTCAACCGGCACGCTGATTGCTAACGCCGTCCTCATCACGCTGTCGCTGCTCTGGCTGGCTCCGCTGCTGTTCACGATCCTCGTCAGCCTCAGGCCGGACAGCGAGCCGATCACCGACGGCAATGTCTTTTTCGCCTGCGCTCCCGATATTCCCGGCGGGCCGGAAGGCCGCGTCACGCTGGCAGGCTGCACCCTCACCAGCGATAACTATGTTGGCGCGTTCGTGGTCGCGCCGTGGCCGGTTCATTACGCCAACAGCGTGATCTTCGTCCTCGGCACGCTGGCCGTGCAGGTGGTGACGGTCACAATGGCCGGATACGCCTTCGCGCGGATGAAGTTCTTTGGCCGCGACGCGCTGCTGTTCCTGATCCTGCTCCAGTTGATGATCCCGACCGGCGTGCTGCTGGTGCAGAATTTCGCCACGATTCGCGCGCTCGGCTGGTTCGATAAGCAGGTCGCGCTGATGGCTCCGTACTGGGGGTCAGCGTTCGGGACGCTGCTGCTGCGGCAGGCGTTCCGTGAAATCCCGTTCGAGCTGGAAGAAGCCGCGCGCATCGACGGCGCGAACTGGCTTCAGATCATGCGCCGCGTTTATATTCCCCTGTCGATTCCGACGTATATCGCCTTCGCGCTGGTGTCGATCAGCGCTCACTGGAACGAATTCCTGTGGCCGTTCATCGTCACGCGCTCCGACGCGGTGCGTCCGCTGACGATTGCGCTCAACAAGCTGCTCAAGACAACCGAGGTCGGCGCGCTCTACGGGCAGTTGATGGCCGGGACGATTCTGGTGATCGCGCCGCTGGTGATCCTGTTCATGCTGTTCCAGCGCCGTTTCATCGAGAGTTTCGCCAGCAGCGGGATCAAGTAACGGCTCCCTCACCCCC
>CAZZAO010000111.1:16150-17909 GCA_964652205.1 uncultured Anaerolineaceae bacterium
CCCTCACCCCCGGCCCCTCTCCCGGAGGGCGAGGGGAGGAAGATAAGGCACGGCTTGCAGCGGACGACCTCACCCCCCTGCGCCCTCACCCCCGGCCCCTCTCCCGACCGCTGAGTACAGCCAGGAGAGGGAAGAAAGATGTGGCGGCGGATTTCGTCGGGGCGCAATGGTTTGCGCCCGCCGTTCCTTGACGAGGACGTTTCAGCTTCCATCGGGGCTTGATAGCTCATGCCGAGCGTATGGGGAGAATCGCTGTTTATCGAACAGGAATCTGCAATCGTACCTGGCGCAAAAAGACCGCGCTTTTACCCCCATACTCTCTAAACACGGCACAATGGGCATGGGAGGGAACGATGACCGATGCACAGCAAGCCCACGATCATCAGATTGTCGACCAGTTCACCCGCCAGGTCGAAGGCTACGTCGCCAAACAATCCCCGGACGAAACGGCTTACCGGATGGCGCGCGAAGTCACCGGCGTCACGTCGAGCGATACAGCCCTCGACGTCGCCTGCGGCCCCGGTCTGCTGGCCTTTGCGCTGGCGAGCGTCGCCCGCCGCGTCACCGGCCTCGACCTGACGCCTGCCATGCTCGTCAAGGCGCGTCAGCTTCAAGCCGAGCGTGGCCTGCACAACATCGACTGGATCGGCGGCAGCGCCGACTCGCTGCCGTTCGGCGACAGCGCGTTCTCGCTGACCGTCTCGCGCTACACCTTCCATCATCTGATCAACCCGCGCCGCGCGCTGGCCGAAATGGCGCGCGTCTGCCGTCCCGGTGGCCGCGTCGCCGTGATCGACACCGCCCTGATGCCGGAGAAGGCCGACGCCTTCAACCGCATGGAAAAGCTGCGCGATCCCTCGCATGTTCGCGCCATGACCGCCGACGAGCTGACTGCGCTGATGGTCGAGGCCGGGCTGACCGATTTCCGCAGCGGGCGCTACGGCTCGGAAGTCGAGCTGGAGACCCAGCTTCGCGCCTCATTCCCGGTCGAGCCGGATGGTCGCGCGCGGCTGCGTCAGCTTTTTATCGACGACCTGACGACCGGCGAGCTTGGCATGGGGACGCATCGCCGCGACGGCGCAGTTTATATTGTCTATCCGATTCTCATCATTGTGGGGACGAAGCCATGAGCCAGCAGCCACAGACTGCCGACCTGACCTATACACACTCGATTCGACTCAATTATTTGCTCTATCTGCCGCCTGGCTACGATGCCGCGAAGCGTTACCCGCTGATTTTGTTCCTGCATGGCTCCGGCGAGCGCGGCGACCAGCTCGACGACGTCCGGCGCTACGGGCTGCCGCTTAAGCTCGATAGCTGGGATGACTGCCCGTTCATCGTCGTCTCGCCGCAGTGTCCGTTGGAGTCGCGCTGGGTGTTCCTGCTCGACGCGCTCGATGCCCTGCTGACCGACGTGATCGCGCGCTACTGGGTTGATGAGCGCCGCGTTTATCTGACCGGCCTGAGCATGGGCGGCGAGGGCGCATGGTCGCTGGCGGCTTATAAGCCGGATCGTTTTGCTGCACTCGTGCCGATCTGCGGGCGTACATCCCCGGCCATGGCGGCCCAGCTCAAGGATATGCCGATCTGGGTCTTTCACGGCGGCAAAGATGATGTCGTGCCGCCGTCGGCGTCCGAGCAGATGCTCGCCGCGCTGCGCGCCGAGGGGAATGCTGTCCGCTTCACCCTCTATCCCGACGCCGACCATGACTCGTGGACGCAGGCTTACGATGAGCCGGGGCTGTATGCGTGGATGCTG